>NZ_JBEPKY010000035.1:0-39294 GCF_040544975.1 Pseudacidovorax sp. 1753
CGGCGCCGTGCCGGCGCCGCAGCAAAACCAGGAGTAATCTCCTTCAACCCAGCGGATTCCTCAAATCGACTGGTACGGGTTCTTGGGGCAGGTCAGCTGCTCGCACGAACCCACAAGCCAAAGAAAAAAGCCCCGAGTCTTGCGACTCGGGGCCAAATCCACCAATTGGGAGGGTGGAGGAGACAACTGGGGCATACCCTGAGGTATGCGTTGGGCTAAAGTATAGCAAAGCAATGCTGCATCGCAACAAGTGGGTGATGCGGAAGCGCAACATTTCTACAGATGCCCGTCATGCGGTGAAGCAGTTCACGGAGGCGGGTCAGGAAGTCTTACAGATGGAATGCACAGTCAGTTGGACCGGCCACGCCGGGACGCGCTCATCCATGGGCTTTGTTGCCGAGACGGGGAGCGGTCACATCTTGACCATGGACGGCGCGCCAGACGCTGCGCGGCCTGAAAACGGGGGGCAGAACCTCGCCCCGCGGCCGATGGAGACCGTCCTGGCGGGAACTGGGGGATGCACCGCCTACGACGTCGTCATGATCCTTCGCCGCGGACGTCATCAGGTGGACGGCTGCAGCGTGCGCCTCACCAGCGAACGCGCGGAAAAGGATCCCAAGGTCTTCACCAAGATCCATATGCACTTCACGGTGACCGGCCGTGCGATTCCGGAGGCGGCCGTCGAGCGGGCGATCTCGCTGAGTCACGAAACCTACTGTTCAGCCAGCATCATGCTGGCCAAGACAGCGCAGATCACCACGAGCTATGAACTCGTGGACAGCGCTCGAGCCGCCTCGGCCTGAGATATCGCGTTCACTGGGCGCCCGGCGCGCTACCGGTCGGTGAGGCGCATGGCGTGATCAGATTCGATGGGCGACGGTGGTCATGACACGCGCGGCCGCGCGCATGAGCGCCTTTGCCGGGGCGGGCAGTGGCAGCCCGCCCGCCTCTTCTGCCCAGGCGGCGTGAGCGGCTTCGTCCGCCTTCATGCGGGCGACTACCGCGCGGGAGGCGACATCGCCGGCGGGCAGACGACTGAGATGGCCGTCCAGATGCGCCTCGACCTGCCTTTCCGTCTCCTGGACGAAGCCCAGACTCCATCTGTCACCCAAACGACCAGCAATCAGCCCCAGTGCGAAGGCGCCGCTGTACCAGAGTGGATTCAGCAGTGAAGGTCGAGCACCGAGCTTGTCGAGGCGCTCGCGCGTCCAGCTGAGGTGATCCGTTTCCTCCTGTGCCGCGCGCAGCAACTCCTGTTTCAGTAACGGGTCGGCGGTAGTCACCGCCTGCGCACTGTAGAGCGCCTGTGCGCATACCTCGCCCACATGATTGACGCGCATCAGCGCGCCAGCCTCTGTGCGTTCGGCGGCGGACAACCGTGCTTCGGAACCCGCTACGGCTCGGGCGGGTGATGGCATGCTGGCGCGTGGGCTGCCCCAAATCGTGCGCAGCGCGCTATCCAGAGCGCTGATACAAGCATCGACAGATGAACTCATGTCGCCATTGGAACGCATCCCGCGGGCGCCTCGCTTGCAACAAGGTTTCGATGCTTTTCTCTATGTGAAACTTCTGTGGTCTATGCGCGAGCGGGAGTGCACCCTGACCTTGTTGTACCGCTGCAACGAAACGCGGAGCCCTCTCCAGATTTGGCCCAATTTGCTTTGCCGTGGCGCCGAGCGTCTGGTGCAATAGCGACAACTTCCCAAAAGGAGGTTGGCCCGGGGCCCGGCGGGAGCACAGCATGTGCCAGCGCGGTGAACCCTTCGCACCGGCGCCCTATGTTTAACCTTGGAGAAACTTGCAATGAAAAAATCTCTAGTTGCTCTGGCTGCCCTGGCTGTCGCCGGTGTGGCCTCGGCCCAATCGTCGGTGACCCTGTTCGGTATCGTTGACGCTTCCGTGAGCGGCGTGTCGAACAAGAGCGAACTGGTGACCAACCCCGCGGTTCTGCTGGCCAACCCGTTCGCCTACGCGTTCCTGCCCCAGTCGACCTCGGTGAGCAAGACCGGCCTGAACAACTCGGCCAACAGCTCCAGCCGTCTGGGCTTCCGCGGTGTGGAAGACCTGGGTGGCGGTCTGGCTGCCAGCTTCTGGCTGGAAGGCGCGCTGTCGAACGACGACGGCACCGCCAGCGGCTTCAACTTCCAGCGTCGTTCCACCGTGAGCCTGTCGGGCCCCTTCGGTGAAGTGCGTCTGGGCCGTGACTACAAGCCGACGTTCTGGAACCTGACCGTGTTCGATCCGTTCGGCACGAACGGCGCCGGCACCGCCCTGGTGCAGCGCGCCATCAGCGGCAGCACCGCCCTGCCTGGCATCGAAACGTCGAACGTTCGCGCCAACAACAGCGTCGGCTACTTCCTGCCCCCGAACCTGGGTGGTTTCTATGGCCAGGCGATGTACAGCTTCAGCGAGCAGACGAAGTACGACAACTTCCTGCAAGCCAGCGCCAACAACAACAGCCGCGGTGGCCGTTACTGGGGTGGCCGCTTCGGCTACGCCAACGGTCCCCTGGACGTCGCTGTGGCGTACGGCGAGCAGATCAACACGTCGAACTTCGCAGTCGGCACCAACAACCTGTCGAAGAACTTCAACGTCGGCGGCAGCTACGACTTCGGCGTCGCCAAGCTGTTCGCTCAGTACGTGAACGTGAAGGGCACCGTTGACTACTCGGGCGGCAACCAGCCCCTGTTCAACCCCGACACGAAGCTCGACGGCTACCTGCTGGGCGTGACCGTGCCGGTCGGCGCTGGCCAGATCAAGGCTTCCTACGGCCACGTGAAGACCAAGGTCGACCAGAGCCCCCTGGTGTACCTGACGAACCCGTTCTTCACGTACAACGCTCCGAAGGCTGACCAACTGGCTCTGGGCTATGTTCACAACCTGAGCAAGCGCACCGCCCTGTACGCCACCGTGGCCTACATCAAGAACAAGAACGGCGCCGACTACAGCGCTGGTTCGGGCAACATCACGGCTCCGTACGTTGCCACGTTCACCAACGCCTTCGGCACGGGTACCTACCTGCCGAAGAACTCGGTGGGCTACGACTTCGGTATCCGCCACTCGTTCTAATCCGATGCTGGCGAAAGCCAGCTGACGATGAAGTTCGACAAAGCCACCCGGTGCAAGCCGGGTGGCTTTTTTCATGGCCGCGGGCCTTCGCTGTCTTCGCTGGAGCGTCGATTTCACGGGGTGTTGCGGCGCACTGCCGAAGCGCTGGCCGCCCCCCGTCGGCGCTGCGCGCCCTAGTGCTTTCCATGAACCAAAACGGGGCGCTGGGCGCGGTGTTTGGTCTTATGCTCCCTGCGGCCGGGATGCGGTCTGGGCATGTCCTTTGCTCTGCATCCTGCTTCGAGGAATTTCCCCACGCATGCTCGCCTTCGTCCTGCGCCGCCTCATCCAGGCCGTCATCGTCATGGTGGCGGTGGCCTTCGTCGCCTTCCTGCTCTTCCAGTATGTGGGCGATCCGGTGGTCTTCCTCCTGGGGCAGGATGCGACGCCCGACCAGATCCGCGAGCTGCGGTCTGCACTCGGCCTCGATCAGCCCTTCTTCGTGCAGTATTGGCACTTCCTGATCAACGCGGCCCAGGGCGAGTTCGGCCTGAGCCTGCGCCAAGGTGCCAAGGTGTCCAGCCTCATCGCCGAGCGCTTCCCTGCCACATTGGAACTGGCGCTGGTCGCAGCAGGACTCGCGTTGCTGCTCGGCATTCCGATGGGCGTGTATGCGGCACTGCGCCGCGGCAGCTTCATGAGCCAGATGTTCATGACGCTGTCCCTGCTGGGCGTCTCGCTGCCCACCTTCCTGATCGGCATCCTGCTCATCCTGGTGTTCGCGGTGCATCTGGGCTGGTTCCCCAGCTTCGGGCGAGGCGACGTGGTGCAGATCGGCTGGTGGCGGACAGGCCTGCTCACGCTCGACGGCTGGCACCACCTGGTGCTACCGGCCGTGACGCTGGCCATCTTCCAGCTCACGCTGATCATGCGGCTGGTGCGCGCCGAGATGCTCGAGGTGCTGCGCACCGACTACATCAAGTTCGCGCGGGCGCGGGGCCTGTCGAACCGTGCCATCCATTTCGGCCATGCGCTCAAGAACACGCTGGTGCCGGTGATGACCATCACCGGGCTGCAACTGGGGGGGCTGATCGCCTTCGCCATCATCACCGAGACCGTGTTCCAGTGGCCCGGCATGGGCCTGCTCTTCATCCAGGCCGTGACCTTCGCCGACATCCCGGTGATGGCGGCCTACCTTTGCCTCATCGCGTTGATCTTCGTCGTGATCAACCTGGTCGTGGACCTGCTGTACTTCGCCGTCGATCCGCGGCTGCGCGTGGGCAAGGCGGGCGGCCATTGATCGGCCAGCGCGAACCCTTTTGCCGCGCAGCGATCCTTCAGCCATGAACACACAACGCCTGTACGCGAACGGCCGGGCTTTCGAGCACATCGCCCGCTTCCATCCTGAACTCACCGCCTTCCGGCGCGACCTGCACGCGAACCCGGAACTGGGCTTCGAAGAGGTCTACACCGCGGGTCGGGTCAAGGCCGCCTTGCAGGCCTGCGGCGTGGACGAGATCCACACCGGCATCGGCAAGACCGGCGTGGTCGGCATCATCCGCGGCCGCTCCACGGCCAGCGGCCGCATGATCGGCCTGCGCGCCGACATGGATGCGCTGCCGATGAAGGAGGACAACGACCTGCCCTGGTGCTCCGGCAAGTCGGGCCTGATGCACGGCTGCGGCCACGACGGGCACACGGCCATGCTGGTGGGCGCGGCCCGCTACCTCGCCGAGACGCGCCACTTCGACGGCACCGCGGTGCTGATCTTCCAGCCGGGCGAAGAGGGCTTCGCCGGCGCCCGCGTGATGATCGAGGACGGGCTGTTCGAGCGCTTCCCCGTCGATGCCGTCTATGCCATGCACAACTGGCCGGCACTGCCCGCCGGCACCATCGGCATCAACCGCGGCGCCATGATGGCGGCGGCGGACCGCATCACCATCCGGATCACGGGCAAGGGCGGCCATGGCGCGCATGCCTACCTGACGGTCGATCCGGTCGTGGTGGCGGCCCACATCATCACGGCTGCGCAGACCATCACGTCGCGCAACGTGCGGCCCATCGACGCCGCTGTGGTCAGCCTTTGCGCCGTGCAGGCGGGCGACCTCGATGCCTTCAGCGTCATCCCCGGCACCGCCACGCTGGTCGGTACCGTGCGCACCTTCAGTTCGCGCGTGCAGGCGCAGGTCGAGCAGCGCCTGCGCGAGCTGTGCACGCAGGTGGCCGCGGCCTTCGGCGCCACTGCCGAGCTGACCTACGAACGCATCTACCCTGCCACCATCAACACGGCGCCCGAGGCGCAGTTCGCCGCCGACGTGGCGGCTGCTATCGTGGGCGAGGGCAATGTCGACCGCCACCTCGAGCCCAGCATGGGCGCCGAGGACTTCTCCTTCATGCTGCAGAAGAAGGCCGGTGCCTATCTGCGCCTCGGCCAGGACGCCCGCGGCGGCGCCTTCCTGCACAACAGCCGCTACGACTTCAACGATGACATCCTGCCTCTGGGCGCCGCGCTGCATGCGGGCCTGGTGGAGCAGGGTATGCCCCTGGCCGGTGAAGCCGTCCGGGGTACCGAGGCCGTCGCAACCCGCGCGGCCTCACAAGACAGGGCCGCCACCGCGGCCCCATGACCGATCGTCCCGAGCCTTGACCAACCCGAGGAGTGATTCCATGAGCTTCAAGAAAAAAGCCGCCGTCGCGGCCGTGCTGGCCGCGGCCAGCCTGATCGCCAGCGCCCAGACGGTGCGCATCGCCAACCAGGGCGACGCGCTGTCGCTGGACCCGCATTCGCTCAATGAATCGCTTCAGCTGTCGGTGGACCTGAACGTCTACGAGGGCCTGACCGACCGCAACAAGGACCTGAGCCTGGCGCCGGCCCTGGCCACGTCCTGGAAGCAGACCGCGCCCGACACCTGGCGCTTCGAGTTGCGCAAGGGCGTGACCTTTCATGACGGCACGCCCTTCACGGCCGACGACGTGATCTTCAGCATCGCGCGCGCGGGCGGCGACGGCTCCGATGTAAAGGCCAAGGTCAACGACATCCAGGAAGTGCGCAAGGTCAACGACCATGCCGTGGACATCGTCACCAAGGGTCCCTTCCCGATCCTGCCCGACGTGCTGTCCGACCTCGCCATCATGAGCAAGAAGTGGTGCGAGGAGAACAAGGCCGAGAAGCCCGTCGATCGACGAAAGGGCATCGAGAACACGGCCTCCTTCAAAGCCAACGGCACCGGTCCCTTCCGCGTGCGCGAGCGCCAGCCCAATGTGCGCACGGTGTTCGTGCGCAACATGAACTACTGGGGCAAGATCGAAGGCAATGCGCAGGAAGTGATCTTCACGCCCATCGCCAACCCGGCCACGCGCGTCGCGGCGCTGGTCTCGGGCGAGGTCGACGTGATGGAGCCGGTGCCCGTGCAGGACATCGCCCGCATCAATGCGAGCCCCAGCGCGCGCGTGGTCGTCGGCCCCGAGCTGCGCACCATCTTCCTGGGCATGGACCAGAAGCGCGACGAACTGCTCTACTCCAACGTGAAGGGCAAGAACCCCTTCAAGGACAAGCGCGTGCGCCAGGCCTTCTACCAGGCCATCGACATCAACGGCATCCAGAAGACAGTGATGCGCGGCGCCTCGCGGCCCACGGCGCTGATGGTCGGCCCCGGCATCAACGGCTGGACCGAGGCCCAGGACAAGCGCCTGCCCTACGACCCCGAGGCGGCCAAGAAGCTGCTGGCCGACGCCGGCTATCCGAGCGGCTTCGAGGTCACCATGAACTGCCCCAACGACCGCTACGTCAACGACGCGCAGGTCTGCCAGGCCGTGGCGGCGAACCTGGCGCGCATCGGTGTCAAGATCAACCTTGCGGCCGAGACCAAGGGCACCTACTTCCCCAAGATCCTGCGCCGCGACACCAGCTTCTACCTGCTGGGCTGGACGCCCACCACCTACGACTCGCACAACGCGCTGGACGCGCTGATGCGCTGCCCCAACGACAAGGACGGCAGCGGTCAGTTCAACCTGGGCGCCTACTGCAATCCCAAGCTCGACGAGCTGATCGGCCAGATCAAGTCGGAGACCGACAAGGCCAAGCGCCAGGGCCTGATCGAAGCGGCCTTCAAGATCCACACCGACGACATCGGCCACCTGCCGCTGCACCAGCAGTCGCTGGCCTGGGGCGTGAGCAAGAAGGTGTCGCTGACCCAGCGGGCCGACAACTTCATGCCGTTCAAGTGGATCAGCATCAAGTGATCGTGCCCCTGCGCGGACATGGCCGCTAGCTGACCTTCCACCCGGCGCTTCGCGCAGCGGCGGCAGGCCGCTTCATGGAGCGCCGCCCGGCCCGCTTCGCCCGGCACCGGATGGCCTTCGCGCCCGGTGCCCCTGACCCTTTCCACGATGAAGAACGTGCTCTTTCGGTGGTTCGACAGCGATGTCGGCCACAGCTTCAGGACCTCGCCGGTGGCGGTGACGGCGGCGGTCATCGCCTTCGTCTGCATCTTCTGCTCGGTGTTCGCCGGCTGGGTGGCGCCGCACAATCCCTTCGACCTGGCCTCGCTCGAGCTGGGCGATGCGCGGCTGCCCCCGGCCTGGAGCGAGGGCGGCAGCAGCAAGTACCTGCTGGGCACGGACGACCAGGGGCGCGACATCCTCTCCGCGCTGATCTATGGCGCGCGCATTTCGTTGGTGGTGGGCGTTGTCTCCGTGATCCTGTCGGTGGCGGTGGGCGTGCTGCTCGGGCTGCTCGCCGGCTTCCTCGGCGGCTGGCTCGATGCCTTTCTGATGCGGCTGTGCGATGTGATGCTGTCCTTCCCGCCCATCCTGGTAGCACTGCTGATCGCGGGCGTGGGCCGGGCGCTCTTCCCCAATGCGCATGAGTCGCTGGCCTTCGGCGTGCTCATCATCTCGATCTCGCTCACCGGCTGGGTGCAGTACGCCCGCACGGTGCGCGGCTCCACGCTGGTGGAGCGCAGCAAGGAATACGTGCAGGCGGCGCGCGTCACCGGTGTGGCGCCGCTGCGCATCATGCTGCGCCATGTGCTGCCCAACGTGACGGGTCCGGTGCTGGTGCTGGCCACCATCCAGGTGGCGACGGCCATCATCACCGAGGCCACGCTGAGCTTCCTGGGCGTGGGCGTGCCGCCCACCTCGCCCTCGCTGGGCACGCTGATCCGCGTGGGCAACGACTACCTGTTCTCTGGCGAGTGGTGGATCACCGTCTTTCCCGGCGCCATGCTGGTGCTGATCGCGCTGTCGGTGAACCTGCTGGGCGACTGGCTGCGCGATGCTTTAAATCCCCGGCTGCGGTGAAAGAAGGACATACCGCCATGAGCCTTCTTCAGGTCAAGAACCTCGTCGTCGAATTCCCCGGCCGCCGCGGCACGCTGCGGGCGCTGGACGACATCTCCTTCGACATCGCGCCGGGCGAGATCCTGGGTGTGGTGGGCGAGTCGGGCGCCGGCAAGTCGCTCACGGGCGCGGCCATCATCGGCCTGCTGGAGCCGCCGGGCCGCGTGGCCAGCGGACAGATCCTGCTGCAGGGCCAGCGCATCGACAACCTCGGCTATGAGCAGATGCGCCATATCCGCGGCCGCAAGATCGGCGCGATCTTCCAGGATCCGCTCACCTCGCTGAACCCGCTCTACACCGTGGGCCGGCAGTTGGTGGAAACCGTCCGCGCGCACCTGCCCGTGACCGAGTCCGAGGCCAAGCGTCGCGCCATCGCGCTGCTGCAGGACACGGGCATCCCGGCGGCCGAGCAGCGCATCGACCACTATCCCCACCAGTTCTCCGGCGGCATGCGCCAGCGCGTGGTGATCGCGCTGGCGCTCGCGGCCGAGCCGCAGCTGATCGTGGCCGACGAGCCCACCACCGCGCTGGACGTGTCGATCCAGGCGCAGATCATCCAACTGCTCAAGCGCCTGTGCCGAGAGCGCGGCGCGGCCGTCATGCTCATCACCCACGACATGGGCGTGATCGCCGAGACCTGCGACCGCGTGGCCGTGATGTATGCCGGCCGCATCGCCGAGATCGGCCCCGTGCACGAGGTGATCCACCAGCCGGCCCACCCGTACACGGGCGGCCTGATGGCGTCGATTCCCGAGATGGACAGCGACCGCGAGCGCCTGAACCAGATCGACGGCGCCATGCCGCGCCTCAATGCGATTCCCCAGGGCTGCGCCTACAACCCGCGCTGCCCGCGGGTGTTCGACCGCTGCCTGCAGGAGCGGCCCGAGCTGATGGCCGCCGGCGCCACGCGTGCCGCCTGCTGGCTGCACGACGGGACCGATCCGCACCGTGGTCATGACCGTCTGGCCGCCCAGCATGCCGCCGCGGTGGCGCACGGCGAACGGGCCACCCCCGACGCCGCCACGCCTGTCCAGGAGATCGACGAATGAGTGCCGCGTTCGTGCCTTCCGCAAAAGCCGACGCGGCCGCCGACACGGCGCCGCTGGTCGTCGCCCATGACCTGGCCCGCACCTTCGATGTGTCGGCCCCCTGGCTCAACCGCGTGCTGGAGCGCAAGCCCCGCACGCTGCTGCATGCCGTCGACGGCGTGAGCTTCGAGATCGAGCGCGGCAAGACGCTGGCGCTGGTGGGTGAATCGGGCTGTGGCAAAAGCACCGTCGCCCGCCTGCTGGTGGGCCTGTACGAGCCCACGCGCGGCGGTATGCGCTTCGACGGCCAGGATGCGCATGCGGCCTACCGTACATCCGCCGGACGTCAGCTGCGTCGGCGCATCCAGATGATCTTCCAGGACCCGTACGCCAGCCTCAATCCGCGCTGGGTGGTCGAGGACATCATTGCCGAGCCGCTGCGCGAGCACGGCATCCTGCGCGAGAAGGCGCCGGTGCGCGAGCGCGTGGGCGAGCTGCTGCGCTCGGTGGGCCTGTCGCCGCTGGACATGATCAAGTACCCGCACCAGTTCTCGGGCGGGCAACGCCAGCGCATCTCCATCGCCCGGGCGCTGGCCACGGCGCCCGAGTTCCTGGTCTGCGACGAGCCGACCTCGGCCCTGGACGTGAGCGTGCAGGCGCAGGTGCTCAACATCATGAAGGACCTGCAGCGCGAGCGCGGGCTGACCTACCTGTTCATCTCGCACAACCTGGCGGTGGTGCGGCACGTGAGCGACCAGGTGGGCGTGATGTACCTGGGCCGGCTGGTGGAGCTGGCGAACAAGGCCGAGCTCTTCGCGCAGCCGCGCCATCCGTACACGCGCATGCTGCTGGACGCGATCCCGCAGATGCATGCGACCGGCCGCTCCCGTACGCCGGTGCAGGGCGAGGTGCCCAATCCGCTCAATCCGCCCACGGGCTGCGCCTTCCACCCACGCTGCCCGCATGCCAACGCGCGTTGCTCGGCCGAGCGGCCGGCGTTGCTGTCCATCGGCGGCGTGCGCGTGGCCTGCCACGCGGTGGAAGAGGGGCGCATCTGATCCGTTGAGCGCGGGGGCGCCGCGCCAGCGGTAGTTCCACCGATGCCCGTCGCGGGGTGGGGGCGTAAGGTCGGTAGCCCGGTCCGGCGACGCCGGGCCCTTCTCTTTCCGGAATCAAGATGCTCCGACAACAACAGACCTTCCGCCGCGCCTTCATGGCGGCGGCCCTCGCCACCGCCGCATCGGCCGCCAGTGCCCAGCAGGTCAACGTCATCTGCTCCGTGCAGGCCGACTGGTGCAACATGATCGCCACCGTCTATGCGCGCACCACCGGCGTCAAGATCAACTTGGCGCTCAAGGGTTCGGGCGAGGCGCTGGCCCAGCTGATCGCCGAGCGCGACAACCCCAAGACCGACGTCTGGTTCGGCGGCACGGGCGATCCGCACCTGCAGGCGGCCGAGCAGAACCTCACGCTGGAATACAAATCGCCCACGCTCACGCAGCTGTACCCGTGGGCGCAGCAGCAGGCGCAGCAGTCGGGCTTTCGCACGGTGGGCATCTATTCGGGCCCGCTGGGCTTCGGCTACAACACCGAGCTGCTGGCCAAGAAGAAGCTGCCGGTGCCGCGCAGCTGGGCCGACCTGCTCAAGCCCGAGTACAAGGGCGACATCCAGGTGGCCAACCCCGCGTCCAGCGGCACGGCCTACACCATGATCGCGACGCTGGTGCAGCTGATGGGCGAGGACAAGGCTTTCGAATACCTCAAGGGCCTGCACAAGAACGTCTCGGCCTACACCCGCTCCGGCACGGCGCCGATCAAGGCGGTGGCGCGCGGCGAGACCGCGGTGTCGATCAGCTTCGTGCACGACGCGCCGCAGGAGAAGATGCAGGGCTTCCCGGTCGAGACGGTGACGCCCGCCGAAGGCACCGGCGCCGAGATCGGCTCCATGAGCATCGTGAAGGGCGCCCGCAACCTGGAGCAGGCCAAGAAGTTCTACGAATGGGCGCTGACGCCCCAGGCGCAGGCCTTCGGCGCTGCGGCCAAGCAGTACCAGCTGCCTTCGAACAAGGCCACGGTGGTCGACCCCAACGTGCCCGACTTCAAGAAGATCAAGCTGATCAACTACGACTACAAGACCTACGGCGCCAGCGCCGAGCGGCGACGCCTGATCGCCCGCTGGGAAAAAGAAGTCAACTCGCTGCCCCGCTGAGTGCGCGCCCCCCGTTCGAACGCGGCGGCCTGGTCGTGCATCGCGATCGGGCTCGTCGCCTATGGGCTGCTGCCCTGGTATGCGATCCAGGACACCAGCTGGTGGCAGGCGCTGCCCGGCATCTGGCGTGAAGGCGATGCGGCCGATGGGCTGATCCAGGCTGCGAAGCAGGGGCGGCCATGGCTCTTCGCGGGCCTGGCCGGACTGGTGCTGTGCATGATCGGCTCGAGCCTGGCGCCAGGCCGCGCCCAGGGCCGTTGGTGGCTGGCGGGCGGCGGCCTCGGCGTGCTGGCGCTGGCCGTGTCGGGTCTGGCCATCGGCGCGCGCGGCTGGAGCTTCGCCGCACTCGACACGCTGTTCGGCGAACTGCAGGTCAACCAGTTCGGCATCGGCATCGGCGGCTTCGTCGTCTTCGCGATGCTTGTCGTGCTGGCCGCCTTCGGGCTCGCGCGGCTGGGCTTCTTCCGCGGCGACCTGTTCGTCTCCGCGGCCGTGGTGGGCTGTGGGATGGTGCTGCTCATGTTCATCGGCTGGCCGGTGGGCAAGGCGCTGTCGGCGGCCTTCTTCGACGAGGACGGGCATGCGTCGCTCGCTGCCTTCGGCGCACGGGTGTTCACCGAACGCATCTGGGGCCTGGGCTGCGTCGGCGGCGGCACGAGCTGCGGCGTGGCCTGGAACACGCTGCTGCTGGCCCTGCTGACGGCCGCCGGCACCACCTTCCTGGGCACGCTGATCGCGCTGATGGCCGAGCGCGGCGCACGCCGCTGGCAGGGGCCGCTGAAGGTGGTGGCGCTGCTGCCCATCATCACGCCGCCCTTCGTGGTGGGGCTGGGGCTGATTCTGCTGTTCGGCCGCGCGGGCGTGGTCAATCAGGCGCTTGAAGCGTGGTTCGGCATTCCTGCCACGCGCTGGTTCTACGGCCTGCCCGGCATCCTCACGGCGCAGCTCTTCGCCTTCACGCCCATCGCCTTCATGATCATGCGCGGCGTGGTGCAGGGCATTGCGCCCAGCCTGGAAGAGGCGGCCCTGATGCTGCGGGCCGACCGCTGGCGCACCTTCCGCACCGTGACGCTGCCGCTGCTCAAGCCCGGGCTGGCCAATGCCTTCCTGGTGGGCTTCATCGAGAGCATCGCGGACTTCGGCAACCCGGTGGTGGTGGGCGGCCAGTATTCGGTGCTCTCCACCGACATCTTCTTCGCCATCGTGGGGGCGCAGTACGACCAGGGCCGGGCGGCCTCGCTGGCGTGGGTGCTGACCCTCTTCGCGCTGCTGGTGTTCGCGGTGCAGCGTGGTCTGCTGGGCCGCCAGAACTTCACCACCGTGAGCGGCAAGGGTGACTCCGGCGTGCCCATGCCGCTGCCCACGGGCGTGCTGCGCACCGTGCAGTGCGTGGCGCTGCCGTGGATCGGCTTCACCGTGGTGGTCTACCTGTTCGCCTTCGCAGGCGGCTTCGTGCAGACCTGGGGGCGCGACTACACGCTCACGCTGCAGCACTTCCGCACGGCCTTCTCGCTGGAGTGGGGCCAGTTCGGCCTGGTGTGGGCGGGCACGGCGTGGAACTCGCTGTGGACCACGCTCAAGCTGGCGGGCCTGTCTGCGCCGCTGACGGCGGCGCTGGGCCTGCTGATCGCCTGGCTGCTGGCGCGCAACGAATTCAAGGGGCAGGGCGCCTTCGAGTTCGCCGCGCTGCTGGCCTTCGCGATTCCGGGCACGGTGCTGGGCGTGAGCTACATCCTGGCGTTCAACGTGCCGCCGCTGGAGCTCACGGGCACGGGCCTGGTGATCGTGCTGTGCTTCATGTTCCGCAACCTGCCGGTGGGCGTGCGGGCGGGCACGGCCGCCTTCAAGCAGCTCGACCGCTCGCTGGACGAGGCCTCGCTCATGCTGCGGGCCTCCACCGCGCAGACGCTCATGCGCGTGGTGCTGCCGCTGCTCAAGCCGGCGCTGGTGGCCGCGCTGGTCTACAGCTTCGTGCGGGCCATGACCACGGTCAGCGCCGTGATCTTCCTGGTCACGGCCGAGAACGAACTGGCCACCACCTACATCATCGGCCGCGTGGGCAACGGCGACTACGGCGTGGCGCTGGCGTACTGCACGGTGCTGATCGTGCTGATGTCGCTGGCCATCGCGCTGATCCAGTTCGTGGTGGGCGAGCGCAGGCTGGGTCGGCGCAAAGTGCCCGGCCATCAAGGACACCACAAGATGGAGGCCGTATGAACGGCATCGAGTTCCGCAACGTCACCAAGCGCTACGGCAGCGACCGCAACGCGCCGCTGGCCGTCAAGGGCATCAGCTTCGAGGTGCCCCAGGGCACGCTGACCACCATCCTCGGCCCGTCGGGCTGTGGCAAGACCACGACGCTGCGCATGATCGCGGGCCTGGAGTCGCCCAGCTCGGGGCAGATCTTCATGGGCGGTCGGGACGTCACCACGCTCGGCCCGGCCGAGCGCAACGTGTCGATGATGTTCCAGAGCTACGCGCTCTTTCCGCACATGAACGTCATCGAGAACGTGGCCTACGGCCTGCGCATGAGCCGCGTCGCCAAGGCCGAGGTGGCCGCGCGCGCCCGCGAGGCGCTGCGCGGCGTCGGGCTGGTGGGCTTCGACGAACGGCTGCCCAGCGAGCTGTCTGGCGGCCAGCAGCAGCGGGTGGCTTTGGCGCGCGCGCTGGTGCTGGAGCCGGCGGTGCTGCTCTTCGACGAGCCGCTGTCCAACCTGGACGCGCGCCTGCGACGCGAGATGCGCGAGGAGATCCGCGCCATCCAGCAGCGGCTGCAACTCACCGTGGCCTATGTGACGCACGACCAGGGCGAGGCGCTGGCCGTGAGCGACCAGATCATCGTGATGGACCATGGCGTGATCGCCCAGCGCGGCACGCCCCAGGCGCTCTACAACCAGCCCGAGAGCGAATTCGTGGCCGGCTTCATGGGCGAGGCCATGGTCTTCGCCGCCGAGGTCGAGGCCGATGGCCGGGTGCGCCTGGGACCGATCGCCTGGTCCGCGCCCCAGCCGCTGCCCGCCGGCCCGGTCAAGCTGGCCGTGCGGCCTGAAGCTTGGCAGATCGGTGCGGCCGACGGCCTGCCGGCGGTGTGTGCCAAGGCTGCGTACCTGGGTCATGGCTACGAATACAGCTTCGACACCCCCCTGGGGCCGGTCTTCGTGCTGAGCGGCCATGCGGGACAGCCGATCGCGCAGGGCGAGCGGACGCAACTGGCGCTCGGGCGCCAGGGCGTGTCGGTCGTCCGCACCGCAGCGGCCTGAGCGCCCGCCCGGGCGCTCCTGAACGCGCGCTTGTCGCGGGAGGGGCCGATGCGCCTCCCGCGCCGCCTTCATGTGTGCGGCGCCCGGCCGCGACAATCGCCACTCGTCCGGCACCGCATCCGCCATGCGGCGCCAATCCCCTGTCGGTGTTCCCCGCTTCATCGCTTCGTCATCCGGGCGCCCCAGCATGCACGGCTGCAACAACGAAGGACGGGGAACTTCCATGGATCGAACTGTGATCGGCACACTCGCGGCCGCCGTCTGCCTTGGCCTTGCGGGCTGTGGCGGCGGCGCTTCCACCCTGCAGATCGGCAGCGCGACGCCGGTGCCTGCAGCGTCGGCACCAGCGCCAGCGCCCGCGCCGGCCGCGGCGCCGGCGCGGGCACCGCTCGAACTCACGCTGCTGCACATCAACGACCACCATTCCAATCTGGCGGCCAAGACGCGCACGCTGCAACTGCAGGCGGGCGACGCCACGCGCAGCACGGTCAGCGTCGAGGCCGCGGGCTTTGCGCGAGTGACGGCCGCTATCGACCAGCTGGCCGCCGGCAAGGCCAACGTGCTCAAGCTGCATGCGGGCGATGCGCTCACCGGCACGCTGTTCTTCAACCGTGCCGGCGCCGACGGCGAGGCCGACGCGGCGCTGATGAACACCGTCTGCTTCGATGCCTTCACGCTGGGCAACCACGAGTTCGACAAGGGCGACAGCGGCCTCAAGAACTTCCTGGACCTGCTGCGCCAGGGCCGCTGCAAGACGCCCGCGCTGAGCGCCAACGTCGTCTTCGGCGCCAATTCGGCGCTCAACCCGGCGCGCGCGCCAGGCGCCGTGCAGCGGTCCACCGTGGTCGAGCGCAGTGGCCAGAAGATCGGCATCGTCGGCCTGACCATCGCGGGCAAGACCAAGGCCTCCTCCAGCCCCGACGCCGACACCACCTTCGAGGACGAGACCATCGCCGCGCAGCGCGAGATCGACCGCCTGCGCGCCCAGGGCATCGACAAGATCGTGCTGATGAGCCACATCGGCTACGAGTACGACCTGCAGGTGGCCAAGGCGCTGTCCGGTGTGGACGTGGTGGTGGGTGGCGATTCGCACACACTGCTCGGCCCCGACGCACTGAACACGCTGGGCGTGGGCTCACCCGCCGGCGCCTACCCGACGCAGATCACCAACAGGGATGGCAAGCGGGTCTGCGTGGTGCAGGCCTGGGAATACGCGCAGGTGGTGGGCGAGCTCAAGGTCAGCTTCGACGCCAACGGCGACGTCACGGCCTGCAGCGGCACCCCGCATGTGCTGGTGGGCGACAACTACACGCTGGCCGGCAAGGCGCCCACCGATGCGCAGCGCAAGGCCATCCAGGCCGACGTGGCGGCCACCAACGGGCTGCTCTACACCGTGGCGCCCGATGCCACGGCCAGCGCGGTGCTCAAGCCCTTCGCCGACCGCATCGAGGTCTTCAACAGGACGGACGTCGCCGTGGCGGTTGAAGAGCTGTGCTCGCGCCGTGTGCCGGGCGGCGCCGGCACGGTCGACTATTCGCGCTCCAGCAGCGGCTGCAACACGCTGGGCAGCGTGTCGCTGCGCGGCGGCGACATCCAGCAACTGGTGGCGCAGGCCTACCTGGAAGTGGCGCAGAAGAAATACGGCGGCGCCGACATCTCGCTGCAGAGCGGCGGCGGCGTGCGCATTCCGCTCGTGCCCGGCAAGGTGACGGCGGCGCAGGTGATCCAGGTGCTGCCCTTCGGCAACATGCTGTTCCGCCTGGACATCACCGGCGCCGAGGTCAAGGCCATGCTGGAAGACGGGCTCGACGCGGTCTACGGCACGGGCGGCACGACCGGCCCCTATCCCTACACCGGCGGCCTGCGCTTCGACGTGGACGCGCGCCTGGCCAAGGGCGCCCGCGCCAGCAACATCGAGGTGCGCGATGCGAAGACCGGCGCCTGGGCGGCGCTGGATGCCGGCAAGACGTACAAGCTCTTCGTGCTGAGCTTCAATGCCACTGGCGGCGACGGCTACAAGACCCTGGCCGCCGTGCCGGCTGCGCGCCGGCTGGACATCGGCGTGCTCGATGCCGACGTGTTCATGGACTACATCCAGTCGCAGGCCAGGGACAGCGTCACCGACCTGCCGGCGTTGAAGAAGCTGCCGGTGGAGCTCTACAGCACCAAGAGCTACCAGGCGCCCTGAGCGCCTGCCCCTACTGCTCTTCGCTCCAGGCCAGCCCGTCGCGCGCGATCATGGCGCTGCTCGCGCTCGGCCCCCAGGTGCCGGCGGCGTAGGGGCGGGGGCCGCTGTCGTTCTGCCAGGCCTCGATCAGCGGCTCCACCCAGCGCCAGGCCTCTTCCTGCTCGTCGCTGCGCACGAAGAGGTTGAGGCGGCCATCGATCACGTCCAGCAGCAGCCGCTCGTAGGCACCGACGCGCTCGGTGCCGAAGCGCTGGCCGAAGTCCAGGTCCAGTTGCACGGTGGCCAGCGGCTGGGTGCCGTCACCGCTGCGCTTGCGGCTGTTCTGGGCCTGCGCCAGCAGGTGCAGCTCCAGCCCGTCCTTGGGTTGCAGGTTGATCACCAGCTTGTTCGCCGAAGCCCCCGCGGGCGCGCGGAAGATGGCGTGCGGCGTCGGTTTGAAGTTGACCTCGATGCGCGCATCGCGCGAGGCCAGGCGCTTTCCGGTGCGGATGTAGAAGGGCACGCCGGCCCAGCGCCAGTTGGCGATTTCGGCGCGCAGGGCGACGAAGGTCTCGGTGCGGCTGGCCGGGTCGATGCCCGGCTCCTGCAGGTAGCCCTGCACCCGCTCGCCGTAGGCGGTGCCGGCGGTGTACTGGCCACGTACCGCGTGCATGCCGATGGACTCGGGCGTCCAGGGCTTGAGGGAGCGCAGCACCTTGAGCTTCTCGTCGCGCAGCGCGTCGGCATGGGCGTTGATCGGCGGCTCCATGGCCACGGCGCACAGCAACTGCAGCGCGTGGTTCTGCACCATGTCGCGCAGGGCGCCGGTCTGGTCGTAGAAGGCGCCGCGTTTTTCCACGCCCAGGTCCTCGGCGATGGTGATCTCGATGCTTGAGATGTACTCGCGGCGCCACAGCGGCTCGAACAGCGCATTGCCGAAGCGCATGGCGAACAGGTTCTGCACCGAGGGCTTGCCCAGGTAGTGGTCGATGCGGAAGACCTGCTCTTCCTGGAGTACCTTGCCCACCGCGGCATTGATGGCGCGGTTGGAGGCCAGGTCGTGGCCCAGCGGCTTCTCGAGCACCACGCGGGTCTTGGGTCCACCGAGGCCGGCGGCGGCGATGCGCTCGACGGTCTGGGTGAAGAGCGAGGGCGCGGTGGCCAGGTACATCACCACCGTGTCGGCATCGCGCTGCTGGAGCGTCTGCGCCAGGCGCTCGTAGTCCGCCGGCTTGGACAGGTCCATGCGCAGGTAATGCAGCAGGTCGGCGAACTTCTCGAATTCCTCCGGGCTGGGCCGCTTGGCGCCTTCGACGGCCTTGAAGCGGGACTGGATGAGTTCGCGGTACTGCGCATCCGACAGGTCATCGCGCGCCACGCCGATGATGCGGCCACCGGCCGGCATGCTGCCGTGGCGGAAGGCCTGGAAGAGGGCGGGCATCAGCTTGCGCCAGGCCAGGTCGCCGGTGCCGCCGAAAAGAACGAGGTCGAAACTCATGGGGCAGAACATGCGCGCTGCGCGCGCGGTGGATGCGGGGCCCCGACTGTAAGCGGCGCGCCACATGCCGCATCCACGGATGTACGCCGCATGACGGGTCTTGCTGGCTTGCTGGCCAGGGCCTGCAGAGGGCGGACGACAATCGCGCCATGAACCTGGTCTTCGATCTCGGCGGCGTGCTCATCGACTGGCAACCCGCCGATCACCTGAAAAAGCACTTCCCGCAGCGGGCGGCCGACGACGCCTCGGCCCATGCGCTGGTCCGGGCCTTCTTTCACCATCAGGACTGGCTGGATTTCGACGGCGGCTTGCGGGAAGCCGAGGACGTGGCGGCGCGCACCGCCCAGCGACTCCAACTTCCGCCGGATGCGGTCAGAGAACTGGTCGTGCCCTTGGGCGAGATCCTTCAGCCCGTGGCCGTCACCGTCGACATGCTGGCCCGGCTGGCCGAGCAGCGCGACGCGGGCGCGTCGCTCAAGCTCTATTACCTCTCGAACATGCCGCTGCCCTACGCGCGGGCGCTGGAGCGTCGCCTGCCCGAACTGTTCGGGCGCTTCGACGGCGGCGTGTTCTCGGGCGACGTCAAGCGCATCAAGCCGAATACCGAGATCTTCGAACTGCTGGCGTGGCGTCATGGTCTGGTGCCTGCCGACACCCTGTTCATCGACGACTCGGTGCCGAACGTGGAGTCGGCGATGGCCCTGGGCTGGCAGGCGCTGCACTGCACCTCGCCGGCTGCGCTCGCTGCGCAACTGCCGCGGATGGTGGACAAGGCGCTTGGCACCTGAGCACGTGCCGCGGGCCTGGGCGCTTGCGTGGCCCGCTCAGGCGGGCGCGTCCTGCGCGCCGCTTCGCACGACCTGGTCGATGTCGAAGCCCAGCGTGCGGGCGTAGTCCAGTTCGGTGGCCAGGCTCGCCTCGTCGAGGTGCTGCACGCGCGAGAGCACCCACAGGTAGTCGCGCTTGGGCGTGCCCACCAGCGCCACCTGGTAGTCGCGGTCGAGCTTGAGGATCCAGTAGTCGCCCCACACGACCGGAAGCCAGCGCAGCCATGCGGGTGCGAAGCTCACCGCCAGACGGCCGGCGCCGGGCAGGCCTGCCACGCGCACGGCGTGGGCAATGCCCACCGACTCGTCCACCTGGCCGTCCTGCCGGAGACAGCGGTTGCGCACCTCGACCGTGCCGTCCGGCAGCGGGGTGTATTCAGCCGACACGGTACCGCCGCAGGCCTTCTCGAAACGGTTGGGCAGCCGGGCCTGCTCATACCAGACGCCCGCATAGCGCTTGAGGTCCACCGGCGCGACCACTTGGAGCGGTGCGCGCATCAACGGGGCGCCGTCCGCGGGGCCGGCGGGCAACTGCCGGCGGCGGGCCCACTTCAGGCCCGCCATGGCGGCGATTCCGCCCACGCAGAAGGCAGCCGCCAGCAGCGCGATGCGGTGGCTGGTGGCGTGGTCGTTGTCGAGGGCCTGGCTCTCGCTCAGGTCGTGGCCGGTACGGCTCATGGGGTCTCCCGGTGAGTGGATCGGAACAGCACGACAACTTAGTGTCCCCGGCGCGCGCGGCCTGTCAGCCACCAGCCAAAAGCCGCGTGCGCACGCGGGTTGCGCCACAGTCGCGCGACATAATCGTTTGCATGAACCAACTCGACGCCCTCCGCCAATGGACCACCGTGGTCGCCGACACCGGTGACTTCCGTCAGCTCGCCCAGTTCAAACCGCAGGACGCGACCACCAACCCGTCGCTGATCCTGAAGGCGGTGCAGAAGCCCGAGTACCGGCCGCTGCTCGACGAGGCCCTGTCGCGCCACGCCGGCCGGCCGCTGGACGAGATCGTGGACCGGCTGCTGGTGCGCTTCGGCTGCGAGATCCTGGCGCTGGTGCCTGGCCGGGTGTCGACCGAGGTGGACGCGCGCCTTTCCTTCGACACCACGGCCACCGTGGCCCGCGCGCTGCGGCTGGTTGAGCTGTACAAGGCCGAGGGCGTCGACGTCGAGAAGCGACTGCTGATCAAGATCGCTGCGACCTGGGAGGGCATCGAGGCCGCGCGCGAGCTGGAGGCCCGCGGCATCCACACCAACCTGACGCTGCTGTTCTCTTTCGCGCAGGCTGTGGCCTGCGGTGCGGCCGGCGTGAAGCTCATCTCGCCCTTCGTGGGCCGGATCTACGACTGGTACAAGAAGAGCGCGGGTAGCAGCTGGGACGAGGCGGCCAGTTCCGGCGTCCACGATCCCGGCGTGAAGTCGGTGCGCCGCATCTTCGACTACTACAAGCGCCACGGCATCGCCACCGAGGTGATGGGCGCGAGCTTCCGCAACGTGGGCCAGATCGGTGCGCTGGCCGGCTGCGACCTGCTGACCATCAGCCCCGAGCTGCTGGCCGAGCTGGCCGCCAGCGAGGCACCGCTCGCGCTGGCCCTGGACGCCGCCTCGGCGCGCGACCGCGCCGACATCCCCAAGGTCACGCTCGACGAGCCGGCCTTCCGCTTCGCGCTCAACGAAGACGCCATGGCCACCGAGAAGCTGGCCGAGGGCATCCGCGGCTTCACGGCCGATGCGGTCAAGCTCGACAAGCTGATGGGAGCCGCCTGATGCCCGTGCGCTGCGAGCAGACGCCCGCCTGGGCCCGCCTCCAGGCCCTGCGTGCAGAGCGCCAGGGCTTCGACCTGCGCCAGGCCTTCGCCGGCGATGCCAGCCGCGCCGCTGGCCTGAGCCAGGAGGCGCCGAACATCTTCGCGGACCTGTCCAAGAACCTGATCGACGCCGAGGTCGAGCAGGTCCTGCTGCAGCTGGCCGCCGACTGCGGCCTGGAAGCGAAGCGGGCCGCGCTCTTCGCCGGGGAGCCGATCAACAGCACCGAAGGCCGCGCCGTCATGCACTGGCTGCTGCGCACGCCCGCCGGTGCCACGGGCCTGGCCCCGGCTGCCGCAGCCGAGCTGCCGGCGGTGCACGAGACGCTGGACGCCATGCTGACCTACGCCGAGAAGGTGCGGTCCGACCACACCATCACCGACGTGGTCAACATCGGCATTGGCGGCTCCGACCTCGGCCCGCAGATGGCCGTGCTGGCGCTGGCCGAGCAGGTGGCGCCGGGCAAGCATTTCCACTTCGTGTCCAACGTGGATGGGCATGAACTGGCCGGCGTGCTCAAGGGCCTGGCGCCGGAGCACACGCTGTTCCTGATCGCCTCCAAGACCTTCACCACGGCCGAGACCATGGCCAACGCCCAGTCGGCCAAGCGCTGGTACGAGCAGTCCGGCGGCACCGACATCGCCGGCCACTTCGCGGCGCTCACCACCAACGTCGATGCGGCGCGCGCCTTCGGCATCGACACCACCTTCGGCTTCTGGGACTGGGTGGGCGGCCGCTATTCGATGTGGTCGGCCATCGGCCTGCCCGTCGCGCTGGCTGTGGGGGCCGAAGGCTTCCGCCGTCTGCTGGCGGGTGCCCATGCCATGGACGAGCATTTCCGCACCGCGCCGTTGGCCCACAACCTGCCGGTGCGGCTGGGCCTGCTGGATGTCTGGTACCGCAACTTCCTGGGCTTCACCAGCCGCTGCATCGCGCCGTACCACAGCGCGCTGCGCCGCGTGCCGGCCTACCTGCAGCAGCTGGAGATGGAAAGCAACGGCAAGCAGGTGGACCTGGACGGCCGGCCGCTCGCCGTGGGCACCTCGCCCGTGCTGTGGGGCGAGCCGGGCACCAACGGCCAGCATGCCTACTTCCAGATGCTGCACCAGGGCACGGACGTGGTGCCGCTGGAATTCGTGGCCGTCCGCCAGCCGGCGCATTCGCTCGAAGGCCACCATGCCAAGCTGCTCGCCAACGCCCTCGCGCAGGCGCAGGCGCTGATGGTGGGCAAGGCCGACGCGGGCGGGCATCGCAACTTCCCCGGCAACCGGCCGAGCAGCTTCTTCGTGCTGGACGAGCTTACGCCCGAGTCGTTGGGCGCCTTCATCGCCATGTACGAGCACCGGGTGTTCGTCAGCGGCGCGATCTGGGGCATCAACAGCTTCGACCAATGGGGCGTGGAGCTGGGCAAGGTACTGGCCAAGGACCTGGAGCCGCGGCTCGCCAGCGGCGACGTGCAGGGGCTGGACGCCTCCACGGCCCAGTTGCTGGGTCGGCTGAAACAGGGCTGATCACGCCGCTTTCCCTTCCTCGGCCCGGGCCTGGCGTCCGGGCCGAAGTCCGTCTGGCGACGCCTGCGCCGATCAGAGCGAAAATGCCCGCCGGACCCGATTCCGACCATCTTCTCCAAGGACATCCCAGCGCCATGAGCACGACGTCTCCGACCATCATCTACACCCTGACCGACGAAGCGCCCGCGCTCGCCACCGCCTCCTTCCTGCCCATCGTCCGCACCTTCGCGCAGGCCGCGGGCGTCGACGTGCAGACCAGCGACATCTCGGTGGCCGCCCGCATCCTCGGCCAGTTCCCGGAGTGCCTGACCGAAGAGCAGCGCGTGCCGGACAACCTCGCCGCGCTCGGCAAGCTCACGCTCAAGCCCGAAGCCAACATCATCAAGCTGCCCAACATCAGCGCCTCGGTGGCCCAGCTCAAGGCCGCCATCAAGGAACTGCAGGACAAGGGCTACAAGATCCCCGACTTCCCTGAGAATCCTCAGACTGACGAAGAGAAGGACATCCGCGCGCGCTACAACAAGTGCACCGGCTCGGCCGTCAACCCCGTGCTGCGTGAAGGCAACTCCGACCGCCGCGCGCCCAAGGCCGTCAAGGAATACGCCCGCAAGAACCCGCACAGCATGGCGCCCTGGAGCCAGGCCTCGCGCTCGCATGTGTCCCACATGCACGCCGGCGACTTCTATCACGGCGAAAAGTCGATGACGCTGGACCGCGCCCGCGACGTCAAGATGGAGCTGATCACCAAGAGCGGCAAGACCATCGTGCTCAAGCCGAAGGTGTCGTTGCTCGACCGTGAAGTCATCGACTCGATGTTCATGAGCAAGAAGGCGCTGCTGGCCTTCTACGAGAAGGAGATCGAAGACGCCCGCGAAACCGGCGTGATGTTCTCGCTGCACGTCAAGGCCACCATGATGAAGGTCTCGCACCCCATCGTGTTCGGCCACTGCGTGAAGATCTTCTACAAGGACGCCTTCGAGAAGCACGGCAAGCTGTTCGACGAGCTGGGCGTGAACGTCAACAACGGCATGGTCGACCTCTACAACAAGATCGCGACGCTGCCGACGGCCAAGCAGGACGAGATCAAGCGTGACCTGCATGCCTGCCACGAGCACCGGCCCGAGCTGGCCATGGTGGACTCGGCCAAGGGCATCACCAACTTCCACTCGCCCAACGACATCATCGTCGACGCCTCCATGCCCGCGATGATCCGCAACGGCGGCAAGATGTGGGACGCCAACGGCCGCCTGAAGGATGTCAAGGCCGTGATGCCGGAGTCGACCTTCGCCCGCATCTACCAGGAGATCATCAACTTCTGCAAGTGGCACGGCGCCTTCGACCCCAAGACCATGGGCACGGTCCCCAACGTCGGCCTGATGGCGCAGCAGGCCGAGGAATACGGCTCGCACGACAAGACCTTCGAAATCCCCGAGGACGGCGTCGCCAACATCACCGACCTGGCCACCGGCGAGGTGCTGATGAGCCAGAACGTGGAGCAGGGCGACATCTGGCGCATGTGCCAGGTCAAGGACGCCGCCATCCGCGACTGGGTCAAGCTGGCCGTCACCCGCGCCCGCAATTCCGGCATGCCCGTGGTCTTCTGGCTGGACCAGTACCGCCCGCACGAGGCGCAGCTGATCACCAAGGTCAAGATGTACCTGCATGAGCACAACACGACCGGCCTGGACATCCAGATCATGAGCCAGGTGCGCGCGATGCGTTACACGCTGGAGCGCGTGATCCGCGGCCTGGACACCATCAGCGCCACCGGCAACATCCTGCGCGACTACCTGACCGACCTGTTCCCGATCATGGAACTGGGCACCTCGGCCAAGATGCTGTCGATCGTGCCGCTGATGGCTGGCGGCGGCATGTACGAGACGGGCGCTGGCGGCTCGGCCCCGAAGCACGTTCAGCAATTGGTGGAAGAGAACCACCTGCGCTGGGATTCGCTGGGCGAGTTCCTGGCCCTGGCCGTGAGCCTGGAAGAGCTGGGCATCAAGAACAGCAACGCCAAGGCCAAGGTGCTGGCCAAGGCGCTGGACACCGCCACCGGCAAGCTGCTGGACAACAACAAGGGCCCGAGCCCCAAGACCGGCCAGCTGGACAACCGCGGCAGCCACTTCTACATCGCGCTGTACTGGGCCCAGGCCCTGGCCGAGCAGACCGAGGACGCCGAGCTGGCGGCCAAGTTCAAGCCCCTGGCCGAGAAGCTGGCCGCCGACGAGCAGAAGATCGTCGCCGAACTGGCCGAGGTGCAGGGCAAGCCGGCCGACATCGGCGGCTACTACAAGACCGACCCGGCCAAGACCGAAGCCGTGATGCGCCCCAGCAAGACCTTCAACGAGGACCTGGCCAGCGTCGCTGCCTGATCGGGTTCCGGGCTGCAGTGCAGCCCCGGCCCATCAACGAGAAAGCCGTCGCATGCGACGGCTTTTTTTCGCCCCGCCGAAGCAGCGCGCAGGCGGGCGCCCATGAAAAAAGCCGGGCTCTGCCCGGCTTTTTGATCTGACTTGAACAGAGCCAAATCGAGCGCGCAGCAGCGCGCTCGATTTGAATTACATGTCCATGCCGCCCATGCCACCCATGCCACCGGGCATGGCAGGCGCTGCAGACTCGTCCTTCGGCGCTTCGGCGACCATGCACTCGGTCGTCAGCAGCAGGGCAGCCACGGAAGCGGCGTTCTGCAGGGCGGTGCGGGTCACCTTGGTCGGGTCCAGGATGCCCATCTCGATCATGTCGCCATAGGTGTCGTTGGCGGCGTTGAAGCCGTAGTTGCCCTTGCCTTGCAGCACGGCGTTCACGACCACGCTCGGCTCGCCACCGGCGTTGGCGACGATCTCGCGCAGGGGCGCTTCGATGGCCTTCAGGATCAGCTTGATGCCGGCGTCCTGGTCGGCGTTGTCGCCCTTGATGTCACCCACGGCCTGCTTGGCACGCAGCAGGGCCACGCCACCACCGGCCACCACGCCTTCTTCCACCGCGGCACGCGTGGCGTGCAGGGCGTCTTCGACGCGGGCCTTCTTTTCCTTCATCTCGACTTCGGTGGCAGCGCCGACCTTGATCACGGCCACGCCGCCGGCCAGCTTGGCCACGCGCTCTTGCAGCTTCTCGCGGTCGTAGTCGCTGGTGGCTTCCTCGATCTGGATGCGGATCTGCTTGACGCGGGCTTCGATGTCGGCAGCGGCACCGGCGCCATCGATGATGGTGGTGTTTTCCTTGCCCACTTCGATGCGCTTGGCCTGGCCCAGGTCGGCCAGGGTCACCTTCTCGAGCGACAGGCCCACTTCTTCAGCGATGACCTTGCCGCCGGTCAGGATGGCGATGTCTTCCAGCATGGCCTTGCGGCGGTCGCCGAAGCCAGGTGCCTTGACGGCCACGACCTTCAGGATGCCGCGGATGGTGTTGACCACCAGGGTCGCCAGCGCTTCGCCGTCGACTTCTTCGGCAATGATCAGCAGCGGACGGCCGGCCTTGGCCACGGCTTCCAGCGTGGGCAGCAGGTCACGGATGTTGCTGATCTTCTTGTCGAACAGCAGGACAAACGGGTTGTCCAGCAGTGCGGCCTGCTTCTCGGGGTTGTTGATGAAGTAGGGCGACAGGTAGCCGCGGTCGAACTGCATGCCTTCGACGACGTCCAGCTCGTTGGCCAGGCTCTTGCCGTCTTCGACGGTGATCACGCCTTCCTTGCCGACCTTGTCCATCGCGTCAGCAATGATCTGGCCGACGTCGGTGTCGCTGTTGGCCGAGATGGAGCCGACCTGGGCGATTTCCTTGGAGGTCGTGGTGGCCTTGCTGGACTTCTTCAGCGCTTCGACCAGAGCGGCGACCGCCTTGTCGATGCCGCGCTTCAGGTCCATCGGGTTCAGGCCGGCGGCCACGTACTTGGAGCCTTCGCGCACGATGGCCTGGGCCAGCACGGTGGCGGTGGTGGTGCCATCACCGGCGTTGTCGCTGGTCTTGGAGGCCACTTCCTTCACGAGCTGGGCGCCCATGTTCTGCAGCTTGTCCTTCAGCTCGATTTCCTTGGCCACGGACACACCGTCCTTGGTCACGGTGGGGGCGCCGAAGGAGCGCTCGAGCACTACGTTGCGGCCCTTGGGGCCCAGGGTCACCTTGACGGCGTTGGCGAGGATGTTCACGCCTTCGACCATGCGTGCGCGGGCGTCGCCGCCGAAGACCACGTCTTTTGCTGCCATTTTGTGTTTCTCCTAGATCCGGGGATTGATTACTTCTCGACGACCGCGAACAGGTCGTCTTCCTTCATGACCAGCAGCTCTTCGCCATCGACCTTGACGGTCTGGCCGGAGTACTTGCCGAACAGCACGCGGTCGCCGACCTTGATGTTCAGGACGACGAAGTCGCCCTTGTCGTTGCGCTTGCCGGGGCCGACGGCGAGGACTTCACCCTGGTCCGGCTTCTCGGCGGCGTTGTCGGGGATCACGATGCCCGAGGCGGTCTTGGTTTCGCTTTCAACGCGCTTGACGATCACGCGATCGTGCAGAGGACGAAGTTTCATTAGGAATCTCCTGGAAGAGGGACGGAATGAGGGTTGTGCGGCGGGGCAGCGAGGCCCTGCCATCCACTTGGCGCCGGTGCTGTTAGCACTCACCGCCAGCGAGTGCTAATCATAAGGACTTTTGGCGGCGTTTCAACAGGGCGCGGGCCTACAGCGTGTCTGGACAGCAACCGGCAAGTCAGGACTTGACTATTCGTTGCGAACAATCGGCGCTGTTTAATCCATTAATTGTTCGCGTTATGGAAACGTTCCGGCCACGGCTTGGCACGCAGTAACGCGGCTTTGCGGGCGCATCATTCATTCCACGGCGCCGATGAAACCCCAAGCGCCGCCACCGCCCGGCGACGACCCGTCGCCCCGCAGGCTCTCAGTGGGTGACCCATCCTCGCTACAGAAAAGGACAACATCATGACCAAGACTTCCAAGACCCTCGCTGCCGCCGCGCTCGCCCTGTTCGCCGCCGCCGGTGCCGTTCATGCCGAGGAATACGAAGGCGTGCTCCAGTTCAACTCCAACCTCAGCCGCGCCGAAGTGCAGACCCAGGGTGTCGCTGCCGCCCATGGTCCCGATCTCTACGCCGAAGGCGCCCTGGCTCACACCACGCCGGTGATGAGCTCGCCGCGCCTGCGCGCCTCAGTGCAGGCCGAAGCCGTTGCGGCCGCCCATGCGCCCGACCAGAACGTGCAGGTCGGCTCGCGGGGCGACCAGCGCTTCTTCGCCGGCATCGCTCCGAGCACCGTGGTCGGCGGTACCACCTGGGCGATCCGCGGCAACACGAGCGCTGCCCAGCAAGGCGCTGAATAAGCCAACCTTGCGCGGGGAGGCCAGAGGGGCCGGCCCGTGTCTTTTTTCATAGGCGCCTGCGGGCGCCTTTTTCAATGGCGGCCACCACGCATTCCCACAGGCGGCGCCAGCCCATGCCGAAGCGTCAGCATCACGTCAACTTAGAATAAAAATTGTTCTCAGTTGTATTGTTATGAGGATCGCTTGTCCATGCCTTTCGACGCATCGTTGCCGTCTCCGCGCCGCCCAGGGGTGGTCCAGAGTGCCTGGGTACTTCTGCTGAGCACGGCCGCAGCCTCGGCCCAGGTACCCGCGGTTTCATCGGCTGCGAACACCTTGCCGACGGTGCGTGTCGATGCCGAGGCACCGGCCGAGACCGCCACCTCGCCGGTCATCGGCTACCGCGCCACGCGCAGCGCCACGGCCACCAAGACCGACACCCCCCTGGCCGAGACGCCGCAATCCGTGACCATCGTGACGCGCGACCAGATCGTGGACCAGGGCGCCACGAACCTGCAGGACGCGCTGGGCTATGCCGCTGGCGTGCGCTCGGACGCCTACGGCCTGGACTCGCGCAACGATGCCGTGCGCGTGCGCGGCTCGACGCCGGACGTCTACCTCGACGGCCTCAAGCAGGCCTACGGCTACTACACCAGCACCACCCGCACCGACCCCTACACGCTCGAGCGGCTGGAAGTGCTGCGCGGACCTTCCGGCATGCTCTTCGGCGCCGGCACGGCCGCGGGCGTGGTCAACATGGTCAGCAAGCGGCCGCTGTTCGAGACGCAGCGCGAAGTGGGCGTGCAGTTGGGCAGCTGGAACCGCCGCCAGCTGCAGGCCGACCTGACCGGCCCGCTGAATGCCGAAGGCACGCTGGCCTATCGGCTGATCGCCGTGGCCCGCAAGTCCGACACGCAGGTCGACCATGTGCCGGACGACCGGCAACTGCTTGCGCCCTCGCTCACCTGGCGGCCCACGGCCATGACGTCGCTGACCCTGCAGGGCCTGTGGCAGCAGGACAAGAGCGGCAGCTCGTCGCAGTTCTTCCCGTGGCAGGGCACGATCCTGCCCAACCCGAATGGCCGTTTGCCCACCGACCGCTTCATCGGCGAGGCCGGCGACCACTACGACAGCACCCGCCGCACTTTCGGCTGGCAGTTCGAGCACCGCTTCAACGACCAGTGGGCCGTGCGGCAGAACTTCCGCGTGGCGCGCAACGTGAACGACGCGCACTACAGCTACGGGGACTTCTTCACCATCCCCGGCGGCTGGGGCGCGGACCCGATCGGCCAGCGTCGGCTGGGCCGCTACACCGACAGCAGCCTGACCCGCAACCAGATCGCCAACCTCGACAACCATGTCGAGGGCCGCTTCGCCACCGGCGCGCTGCAGCACACGCTGCTGCTGGGCGCCGACTTCTCCCGCCAGCACGAGCGCGTGTGGAGCGGCACCAGCTACAGCACCATCGACGCCTACGCACCGGTGTACGGCAACGTGCAGTCGCCGGTGCGTGCGCCGCTGCCGCGCACCGAGCAGCGGCAGTCCGGCATCTACGTGCAGGACCAGATGAAGCTCGGCCGCTGGACCTTCGTGGCTGGCCTGCGCCACGACAGCACCCGCAGCCAGTCCGACGGCAGCGAGGCGCAGCGCGACTCGGCCAACACAAGGCGCTTCGGTCTGCTCTACGGCTTCGACTCCGGTTGGGCGCCGTACCTGAGCTATGCCGAGTCCTTCACGCCGCAGTCGCCGCGCCTGGGGCAGACCTTCAGGCCCTTGCGGGGCGAGCAATGGGAGGCCGGTGTGCGCTACGAGCCGCCGGGCCGATCATTGGCCTTCAGCGCCGCCGTCTACGACCTGAAGGAAAAGAACCAGATCGTCCAGACCCTGCCCAATGTCTTCGACCAGTTGGGTGTCACCCGCACGCGCGGCGTGGAACTGGAGGCCAAGGGCTCGTTCACGCGCGACCTGGATGTCGTGGCCCACTACAACTACACCGACCTCGATCCGCTGCTGGAGGGCCTGCCGCGCCACCAGGCGAGCGTCTGGGCCAAGTACCGCTTCGCCATCGCGGGCACGCCCGGCTTCTCGGCCGGCGCGGGCGTGCGCTACATGGGCAGCTTCCGCGACACCTCGGGCGGCGCCGCCGGGCCGCAGATCCCGTCGGTGGCGCTGCTGGACTTCGTCTTCGCCTACGAGACCGACCAATGGCGCTATGCCCTCAACGTGAACAACGCGACCGACAAGGTGTACTACAGCACCTGCCTGTCGCGCGGCGACTGCTGGTGGGGCGCCCGCCGCAACATCGTGGCCAGCGCCACCTACCGCTTCTGATCGGCATCGCCGGGACCCCACGATATGCGCATGGACAGCAAGACCATCAAGACCTGGGCCTGGGTGCACAAATGGAGCAGCCTCGTCTGTACGGCGTTCATGCTCCTGTTGTGCCTCACGGGCCTGCCGCTGATCTTCCACCACGAGATCGGCCACCTGCTCGGCACCGAGGTGGAGGCACCGAAGATGCCCGCCGACACGCCGCGCGTGAGCCTGGACCGCGCGCTCGAAGTGGCGCGCGCCCAGCATCCGGACCGGGTGGTGCAGTTCGCCTCGCACGACGAGGACAGCGAGGACATCTGGTTCGTCACCCTGACGCCGACGCCCGCGCCCACCGACGATTTCCGCTCGGTGGCGGTGGACGCGCGCACCGGCCAGGTGCTGGCCCAGCCGCGCTTCGACCAGGGCTTCATGTGGATCATGTTCAAGCTGCACGTCGACCTGTTCGCCGGCCTTCCGGGCAAGCTCTTCCTGGGACTCATGGGCCTGTTGCTGCTGGTGGCGCTGGTCAGCGGCACGGTGCTGTACGCGCCCTTCATGCGCAAGCTCGAATTCGGCACCGTGCGGCGCGACAGACGGCCGCGCGCCAAGTGGCTGGACCTGCACAACCTGCTGGGCATCGTCACCCTGACCTGGGCCTTCGTGGTGGGCGCCACGGGCATGATCAACACTTGGGCGGACCTGGTGATCAAGTACTGGCAGCACGACCAGCTGAGCGCGCTGCTGGCGCCCTATCAGGGTCAGCCGCTGGTGCCGGTGGCCGAGCGCGCGCCGCTGCAGCGGGCGCTCGAGGCCGCCAAGGCCCAGGCCCCCGACAAGCGCCTGTCCTTCATTGCGTTCCCGGGCACGGCGTTCTCGAGCCCGCACCACACCACCTTCTTCCTGCGCGGGCAGGAGCCGCTCACCTCGCGGTTGCTGCAGCCGGTGCTGGTGGATGCGCGCACGGCAGAGGTGACGGCCGCGCCCCAGTTGCCGTGGTACGTGACGGCGCTGCTGGTGTCGCAGCCGCTGCACTTCGGCGACTACGGTGGCATGCCGATGCAGATCCTGTGGGCGCTGCTGGACATCGCGACCATCATCGTGCTGGGCAGCGGGCTGTACCTGTGGCTGCGCAAGGGCGATCCGGCGCATGTGCACCGGTCACAAGGCAAGGCGGGCGCCGCCTCGGCCGGGACCGAACGCCCCGCGTCCCTGCCGCCGCAGCCCGTGCAGGCACGCACGCGCCTGGAGTCCCCGCGATGAGGGCCCGTCCGGCGGATGCCACGGGGCATCGTGGGGCGAGCGTCGCCGATGGCGCTCCAGCGAATCCCGGCGCCGACCATCGACCCTGGGGCGGCATGTGGGGCTGGCCGCTCGTCTTCGGCGTCTCGACCGCCATCGGCCTGGTCTCTTCGCTGTTCAGCGATGGCGGCTTCGGCGACTGGCTGGGCTGGCTGACCCTGGGTGCGCCCGTGGCCGCCTGCCTCTGGTGGGGCTGGCTGCGGCGTTGAGTCGTCTCGATCGATCACCGCACGAGGTGTACGCGGCCGCGCCACCGTCGTGTGTGCCATTGCGCCACAAGGTTGTCCGGCCACGGCAATAGGCGCCTGCACCGACGCGGCCGGGCGTCGGCCTCCCGCAGAATGCCCGCCCATGAACACATGGCGCATGGCGAAGACGGTGGGGGTGGTGGTGGCGACGGCCCAGGCGGGGGTGGCCGCCGCGCAGGTGTCGGTGGCCGGACAGCTGCCCGAGGTGACGGTGAGCACGCCCAGCGGACCACAGCCGGCGTTTGCCGTGCCGGGCTCGGTGGACCGCGTCGAGGGCGCCGATCTGCGCGACAACCGGCTGGGCGCGCAACTGAGCGAAGGCCTGGGCGCCGTGCCGGGCCTGCAGATCCGCGACCGGCAGAACTTCGCGCAGGACCTGCAACTCTCCATCCGCGGCTTCGGCGCCCGCTCCACCTTCGGCGTGCGCGGCGTGCGGCTGTATGTGGACGGCATTCCCGCCACGCTGCCCGACGGGCAAGGCCAGACCTCCAACATCGACATCGCCTCGCTGGAGCGCATCGACGTGCTGCGCGGGCCGTTCTCGGCCCTGTACGGCAATTCGTCCGGCGGCGTGGTGCAGGCCTTCACGGCGTCGGGCGAGGCACCGGCCAGCCTGTCGTACAGCGTGGCCGGCGGCAGCAACGGCACCTGGCGCACGGGCCTGGTCGGCAGCGGCAAGCAGGGCGCCGTCGACTGGCGGCTCAGCGCGAGCCGCTATTCGACCGATGGCTGGCGCGCGCATTCGGCCGCGCAGCGCGACCTGGCCAATGGGCGCGTGGGCATCGACCTCGACCAGGGCGGCAAGCTCACGCTGGTGTTCAACCGCGTGACGGTCGATGCGCAGGATCCGCTGGGCCTGACCGCGCAGCAGTTCGCCACCGCGCCGCGCAGCGCCGATGTGGCGACGCAGTACAACACCCGCAAGACGGTGACGCAGAGCCAGGCCGGCATGGTGTTCGAGCAGCCGCTGGGCGCGCAGCAGTCCGTGCGGGTGATGCTGTACGGCGGCGAGCGCGGCACGACGCAGTACCAGTCCATCCCGCCCTCGGCGCAGCAGAACCCGCGCCATGCCGGCGGCGTGATCGACCTGGACCGCCACTATGCGGGTGCCGATCTGCGCTGGACCGGCAAGTTCGATCTGGCGGGCCGGCCCTTCGAGCTGGTCGCCGGCCTGGGCTACGACAGCCTGCGCGAATGGCGGCGCGGCTACGAGAACTACCTGGGCAGCGCCGCGCAGCCGATGCTGGGCGTGCAGGGCCGCCTGCGCCGGAACGAGCGCAACGAGGTCTTCAACGTCGACCCCTATGCCCAGGCCACCTGGCGCTTTGCGCCCGACTGGTCGGCCGAATTCGGCGTGCGTCGCAGCCGCGTGCACTTCGATTCGCAGGACCGCTACATCACCGCCGCCAATGGCGACGACAGCGGCACCGCCGCCTACAGCCGCACGCTGCCCGTGGCCTCGCTGCGCTGGACGCCGATACGGGACCTGGCGCTGTATGTGTCCGCCGGCCGCGGCTTCGAGACGCCGACGCTCAACGAGCTCTCGTACCGGTCGGATGGCGTGGGCGGCCTCAACTTCGGGCTGCGCCCCTCGGTGAGCGACAACGTCGAGCTGGGCGCCAAGGCCCGGCTGGCCGGTGGCATGCTCACGGCGGCGCTGTTCCAGACGCGGACCCAGGACGAGATCGTCACCGACACCAACGTCGGCGGCCGCTCCACCTTCCGCAATGCCGGGCGCACCAGGCGGCAGGGCGTGGAACTGGGCTGGCAGCACGAGACCGAGGACCACTGGCGCACGCAGCTGGCCTACACCTGGCTCGATGCGCGCTACCAAGACGCCTTCTGCACGCCCACGCCCTGCAGCGCTGCCAACCTCGTGCCGGCCGGCCGTCGCCTGCCCGGCGTGGCCAGCCAGTCGCTGTATGCGGCCTACGGCTGGATGCCGCCGCAGGGCTGGCGTGCGGGCGCCGAGCTGCGCGCCGTCGCCAAGGTCTGGGCCAACGACCTGAACACCGCCCGGGCGCCGGGCTATGCAGTGGCGGCCATCCACGCGGGTTACGTGCTCAAGCTCGGTCGCTGGGACCTGAATGCCTTTGCCCGCATCGACAACCTGTTCGACCGGCGCTACGCCGGCTCCGTGATCGTCAACGAAGGCAATGCGCGCTATTTCGAGCCGGCGCCGGGACGGACGTGGACGGTGGGGATGGGCGGGACGTACAGCTTCTGACGCTGCGGTTCGCGCAGCGCTTCGGCAGGAGCGCCGTAGCCGATCTGCCCGCAAAAAGAAAAGAGCCGCCGGGGCGACCCGGCGGCTTTCTTCATCGGGGGCGCAGGGAAGGGGGCGCCGATCAGTGCGCCTCCGCCTGCCGCGCCGCGGCGATGCTCGCCGCCTCGTCATGCCGCGCGCCGTTCAGGAACAGGTTCAGCACCACCGCCGTGATCGAGGTCAGCAGGATGCCCGACTCGATCAGCGGATGGATGCCGTGCGGCATCCACTGCTTGAAGTTGGGCGCCAGCAGCGGAATCATGCCGATGCCGATGGAGACGGCCACGATCATCGCGTTGTGGCGGTTGGTCTTGAAGTCCACGCCGCTCAGGATGCGGATGCCCGTGGCCAGCACCATGCCGAACATCACCAGGCCCGCGCCGCCCAGCACCACGGTGGGCAGCGACTCCACCAGTGCCGCCATCTTGGGCAGCAGCCCCAGCACGATCAAAATCACGCCGCCGGCCACGCAGACGAAGCGGCTCTTCACGCCGGTCACCGCCACCAGGCCCACGTTCTGCGAGAAGCTGGTGTAGGGAAAGGTGTTGAAGATGCCGCCGATCAGCGTGCCCAGGCCGTCGGTGCGCAGGCCGCGGGCCAGGTCCTGCTGGCCCACCTTGCGGTCGGTCATCTCACCCAGCGCGAGGAACATGCCGGTCGACTCGATCATCACCACGATCATCACCAGCGTCATGGTGAAGATCAGCACCGGGTCGAAGATCGGCATGCCGAAGTGGAAGGGCAGCACCACGTCCACCCAGGCGGCCTTGGCCACCTTGTCGAAGGTCATCAGGCCCATGGCCGCCGCCGCGATGGCGCCGATGACGATGCCCAGCAGCACCGAGATGTTGGCCACGAAGCCCTTGGCGAACTTCACGATCAGCAGGATGGACACCAGCACCAGCGCCGAGATGCCCACGCCGGAGAGGTCGGCGTACTTGGGGTTGGGCACCGTGGGCATCAGCGCGATGCCCTTGGGCGCCGGTGGCAGCGAGGAGCCGGGCGAGGTGACGTCGGCCAGCCACTTGGCATAAGCCGGATCGACCACGGCCGGAGCCGTCGGGCCCACCGGGTTGCCGAAGATCCAGTTGATGCCCACGCGCATGAGCGTAATGCCGATGACCGCGATGATGGTGCCGGTCACCACCGGCGGAAAGAAGCGCAGCATGCGGCTGACCAGCGGCGCGATCAGGATCGAGACGATGCCCGCGCCGATGATCGAGCCGAAGAGCAATTGCGCCCCGGCCTGGCCCGGGTTGCCGTTGGCGATGGCCACCATCGGCGCCACCGATGCGAAGGTCACGCCCATCATCACCGGCAGGCGGATGCCGAACCACTGCGTGGCGCCCAGCGCCTGGATCAGCGTGACCAGGCCGCAACAGAAGAGGTCGGCCGAGATCAGCAGCGCCACCTCCTGCGGGCTGAGCTTGAGCGCACGGCCCACGATCAGCGGCACGGCGACGGCGCCGGCGTACATCACCAGCACATGCTGCAGGCCCAGCGCGGCCAGCTTGCCACTGGGCAGCTTCTGGTCGACGGGGTGCACGGACAACGAAGCAGACGAACTCATGGGGACGAACTCCTCGCCCTCAATCGTGGGGCTGGCGCGAAGCATAGAGAAAGCCAAAAATCGTCAAAGACGGTCAATCCGATAATTCAATCGCGTCCTTCGATCAATGGGCGCGGAAAGGGCGGTTTCCCTTGGCAATCAAGTCTTCCTTGCCGGAGCTCAGGGTTTTCCTGGCTGTGGCCGAAAGCGGCCATTTCACGCGGGCGGCGGAGCGACTGGGCATGTCGCAGTCCTCGCTCAGCGCGGCGCTGGGCAAGCTGGAGCGGGAACTTGGCGCGCGCCTTTTCGACCGCCACACGCGCGCCTGCCGCATGACCGACGCCGGTGCGGCGCTGCTGCCGGCTGCGCGCCGGCTGGTGGCGGACTGGGACCACCTGGTGGCCGACGCGCAGGACTTCGGCCGCTTCGCTCGCGGCCGGGTGGCGGTCGCGGCGCCCAACGCCCAGTGCGCGCTGCTGCTGCCGCCGGTGATCCGCGCCTTCGGCGAGTCGCATCCCGGGGTGCGGGTGGTGCTGCACGATGTGCCCGAGCACGAGGTGCACGCCCTGGTGCGCAGCGGCGCGGCCGACCTGGGCATCGCCACGCAGACCGATGCCCGCACCGACCTGGTGGCCTCACCACTGCAGTCGGACGAGTTCGTTGCGGTGATGGCGCCCGACCATCCGCTGGCCGCGCGCCGGTCGCTGGAATGGTCGCAGCTGGCGCGGTCGCCGGTGATCGGCTATCTGCCCGGCAATCCGGTGCGCACGCTGCTGGAGGAAAAGCTGGCCGCCCGCGGCATCGCGCTGGACTATGCCTTCGAGATCGCGCTGCCCTGGACCATGATGGGCCTGGCCCGCGAAGGGCTGGGCGTGGCCGTGGTGACGATGGCGCTGCGGCCGCTGGCGGTCTGGCATGGGCTGGCGGTGCGCACCGTAGGCCGGCCGCAGGTGGCGCGCATGCTCACGCTGCTGAGGGCGCCGGCGCATTCGCCGTCGCCGGCGGTGGCGGCCTTTCGGGAGCAGCTGATGGCGGCGACGGGTGCGCGGCTTTGAGCCAGCCTCAGGCGCCCTCGGCGGCGATGCCCACGCCCAGAAGCCCTTCGAGCAGTGCCGCATCCTGCGCCAGCGTTGCGCTCGGCCCTGAATGCACCACCGTGCCGCGCTCCAGCACGATGGCCTCGTGCGTCATCTCCAGGGCCAGCACCGGATGCTGCTCGACCACCACCGAGGCCAGGCCTTCGCCCTCGCACAGCTGGCGGATGGCGGCGGCCAGTTCCTCCACCACGATGGGCGCCAGGCCTTCCATCGGTTCGTCCAGCAGCAGCAGCGAGGGGTTGGTCATCAGCGCCCGGCCGATGGCCAGCATCTGCTGCTCGCCGCCGGAGAGCTGATGGCCCTGGTTGCCGCGGCGTTCGCGCAGGCGCGGGAAGAGGCCGTACACGCGCGCCAGCGTCCACGCGCCCGGCCGCGCGATCACGCGCAGGTTCTCCTCGACGGTGAGCGAGGGGAAGACCTCGCGCTCCTGCGGCACCCAGCCCAGGCCGGCGCGGGCGCGGCGGTGCGGCGCCCACTGCGTGATGTCCTCGCCCTGCCAGCGGATGGCGCCGCGCGTCACACGCGTGTGACCCATCAGCGTCTCCAGCAGCGTGGTCTTGCCCACGCCGTTGCGGCCCAGGATCGCCAGGCTGCGGCCGGGTGCGAGCGAGAAGCTCAGCCGGTCGAGCACCACCGCCTGACCGTAGCCGGCGACCACGCCGTCGAAGGCGAGTTGCGCGGTCTCAGCCATGGGCGGGCTCCTGCGTGTGGGCGCCCGGCAGGTGCGCATGGGCGCGGCCCAGGTACACCTCGCGCACCCGCGGGTCGGCGGCGATCTCGGCGGGCGTGCCCTCGGTCAGCAGTTGGCCGGCCACCAGCACCGAGATGCGGCGGGCGAAACGGAAGACGAGCTGCATGTCGTGCTCGATGAACAGCACCGCCACGTCGGCGGGCAGCGATGCGACGGCGTCGAAGATCTCGCCGCTCTCGTCCTTGGGCACGCCGGCGGCGGGCTCGTCCAGCAGCAGCACGCGCGGGCGAGTCGCCATGGCCAGGGCGATTTCCAGCAGGCGCTGCTTGCCGTAGGCGAGCTCGGCGACAGGCACATGAGCCAGGTCGCCCAGCCGCAGCAGGGCCAGCAAGCGCTCGGCCTCGTCATGCAGCGGCCGGTAGCGGCCCATCGGCTTCCACCACACGGCGCCGATGCGCTCGCGCTCGGCCAGGGCCAGCAGCACCGACTGCAGGGGTGTGAGACGCGGGAAGAGGGCGTTGATCTGGAAGGTGCGGGCGAGGCCGCGGCGCACCCGCGCATCGGGCGACCAGGCGGTCACCTCCTGCCCGTCCAACTGCACACGGCCTTCGGAGGGCTTGAGCACGCCGGTCAGCAGGTTGATCAGCGTGGTCTTGCCGGCGCCGTTGGGGCCGATGAGCGCATGCCGATCGCCAGCCGCGAGCGACAGGTTGACGCCCGCCACGGCCTGGAAGGCGCCGAAGCGCACGCCCAGGTTGTCCGTCTGGAGCAGCAGGGGCGCCGCGCTCATGTCGTTTCTCCCACTGGCTTGCGACGCCTTTGCGTCAGCCGGGCCAGCAACCCCATCAGCCCCCCGCGGCCCACCAGCACCGCAGCGATCAGGAACAGCCCCAGCCAGAACATCCAGTACTGCGGATTCATGTCGGCGAAGCGGTCGTGCACCAGCATGTAGACCACCGCGCCCAGCATGCCGCCATAGAGCCTGCCCGTGCCGCCCAGCACAAGGATGATCAGCACCTCGGCCGAGCGGTTGAAGCCGATGGACTCGATGCCGACGAACTGCGTGGTCTGCGCCAGCAGCGCGCCGGCGATGGCCGCCACGCCGGCCGAGAAGGCATAGGCCATGCGCAGCCGCGCATCCACCGGCGTGCCCAGCGCCAGCATGCGCTTGCGGTTGTCGTGGATGCCGCGCAGTGCCATGCCGAAGGGCGAACGCAGCACCCGCCGCACCACCAGGAACACGGCCAGCACCACCACGAAGCTGTAGACGAAGGCCGTGCGGCCGAAGAAGTCGAACTCGAAACTGCCCAGCAGCGGCGACACCGCCATGCCCTGCAGCCCGTCGGTGCCGCCGGTGATGGCAGACAGCCGGTTGGCCAGCTCGTAGAGCAGCACGCAGACGGCGATGGTGATCATCAGCCGCGCCAGGTCGGTGCCGCGCACGACCAGCCAGCTCAGCAGCCAGCCCAGCGCCAGGCCGACGGCCAGCGCCACGGCCAGGCCGCTGATCGGCTCGCCCCAGCCATGCTTGGCCAGCAGGCCGGCCGCATAGGCGCCGGCGCCGAAGAAGGCCGCGTGGCCCACGGTGAGGATGCCCGCGTAGCCCAGCGCCATGTCCAGCGACACGGCGAACAGGCCGAAGATCAGCACCTGACTCATCAGCGTGAGCTGCTCGGGCATCAGGAAGAAGCAACTGGCCAGGACCGCCCAGAAGGCGACTTCGGCCGCAAGCTGAGGTCGCGGCGCGCTCATAAGGCAACCTCCATCTTGACGCTGCCCCGGACAGGTGCTGAGGTGGCGAACCGACTTCCGTGCCCTCGTGGTGACTGCCCGTGGCGC
>NZ_JBEPKY010000036.1:0-31619 GCF_040544975.1 Pseudacidovorax sp. 1753
GCTGTCCGTGCAGGAGGTCATCGCCGCGCTGATCGCCCATTCGCTCGACAACCGCCCTGCATGCGGCTGAGAACGGGATTGTTCAGGGCGGACTACCTAGTTTCTCTTTCAGTCGAAATAATCTCAGACGCAGACTGGGAGCGATTCTGGGACGGCATCAGTCGTTACCCGCGTTTGGCAGGTCGATTGATACGGTCGATGGCTCAATGAGTTTGGAAAATTCTGTTGCTAAATTAATCGGCCATCATGGCGTGCTCGTAAAGACGATAATGATTCGGGAATTGAAGCGCCGAAAATATAGTGGAAATCTTTCGACGCTCAAACTTTCGATGATTTATTATTTTTTCTCCATCTAGGTAATTTAATTATAAATTTGAATATTTTTAGAAGTCGGTACTACAAGAAGGCAATGCCCAGGGAGCATAAATGAATCATCTGTCACGTTCGGTGGTGCTGATGTGCGCCGCCATTTCTTCGCTCGCCTTCGCGCAGCAATCACCCACCAGTCCCCAATCGTTCAACGAGCAGCAACGTCTGCAGGAGCGAGAACGGGCGCTTCGTGAGGCCAATGAACGGCGTGTGGATGAGCGGCTGAAGGCGCCTGCTTCGGCTGTCGTCTCGGGCATTCCAGAGTCCGAATCCCCATGCTTTCGGATAGATCGTGTGGTGCTCGTCGGTGACGAGGCTGCTTCGTTCCAGTGGGCCGTTTCACCTTCCGTGCTGTCGGGGGTCTCTGGGGACGATTCACCCCTGGGGCGCTGCCTGGGCACTGGTGGTGTCAATGCCGTTCTGTCGCGAGCCCAAGCCGAGGTCATCGCCCGCGGCTGGACGACAACCCGTGTGCTGGCTGGCCCGCAGGATCTCACCCGTGGCGTGCTCACCCTGACTCTCGTGCCTGGGCGTATCGCCGCGATTCGCCTGTCTTCGGACTCCACTGCGCCGTTGCTTGGGGCTGGCGCCTTCTTGGCTTCGGCAATCCCGGTTCGCCCAGGCGACCTGCTGAACTTGCGCGCCATCGAACAGGGCCTGGAGAACCTCAAGCGCTCGCCTACGGCCGAAGCCGATATTCAGATCGAGCCTTCCACCGTGCCCGGTTCCGGCCCAGGCGAGAGCGATCTGGTGGTGAAGTACGTGCAGGCCAGGAAGTGGCGTGTGGCGCTGAGCCTGGACGACAGCGGCACAGAGGCCACCGGGCGCTACCAGGCGGGCGTGACGGCTTCCCTGGACAACCCGCTCGGCCTGAACGACCTCTTCTATGTCAACGCCAACCACAACATCGGCCGGCGCTTCCTGAACGACGATGGCCTGGGCACCGAAGGGCAGACGGTTCACTACTCGCTGCCCTACGGCTGGTGGATGCTGGGCTTCACCGCCTCCAACAGCCAGTATTTCCAGACGGTGCAGGGCTATGCGCAGGACTACATCTACGCAGGCAAGACCAACAACGCCGAGGTCAAGCTCTCGCGCATGGTCTGGCGTGACCAGCATCGAAAGACGATGGTGAGCCTTCGCGGCTGGCGCAAGGAGTCGCGCAACTTCGTGGACGACGCCGAGCTGGACGTTCAGCACCGGGTGACGGGTGGCTGGGAGCTCGCTGTCAACCACAAGGAGTTCATCGGCGAAGCCACGCTGGAAGGAACCTTGGCCTACCGGCGCGGCACGGGCGCCTTCGGCGCCAAGCCAGTCCCCGAAGAAGCCTTCGACGATGGCACCTCGCGCATGCGGCTCTACACGGCCGAAGTCAATGCCAATGTGCCCTTCAAGCTGGGCGATGAGAAGCTGCGCTACACGGGCCTCGTGCGGGCGCAGTGGAACCGCACGCCGCTGCTGCCGCAGGACCGTTTCTCCATCGGTGGGCGCTTCAGCGTGCGGGGCTTCGACGGTGAATCGAGCCTGATGGCCGAACGCGGCTGGTTGGTGCGCAACGACCTGGGCTGGGCATTGGGCCAAAACGGGGCAGAGCTGTACCTGGGCGTGGACTACGGCCATGTGGGCGGTCCGAGCACGCGGTCCCTGCTGGGCAATCACCTGGCAGGCATGGCGGTGGGGGTGCGTGGCGCCTGGCAGCAGGCGAACTACGACCTCTTCATCGGCGCGCCGCTGTGGAAGCCCGAGGGCTTCAGGACAGGGCGCTACACGGTGGGGTTCAACCTCAACCGCGGGTTCTGAACGCGATCTGTGACAACGACAGAAGAAAGGGTTTCAATGTTCAAGGTCTTGGCCATCCTGGCCGGCAGTGCATGCTTGGTCGCGTGCGTCACGCCAACGTCTTATCGTGCGGCCGACACCGAAGGCATCCGGTTCGGCTACAGCACCGCCAAGCTGAGCGAGCAGCTCTACCGCGTGCGCTTCCTGGGCAGCGGACGCACACCAGCGCGGTGGATCGACGCATTCCTGCTCTATCGCGCCGCTGAGGTGGCCAGGGACGCTGGGGCTCCCGCCTTCAAGATCATCGAGGGCCATGTCGATCGCTCAGTGCTGGACGGTGAAGACGTCTACGGCCACTCCGCGCTGGACCTGGACGCCACCGTGGCGGCGGCCCCGGTGTCGCCGCAGACGCGTCAGCAGGGTGATCGCGTGGTCGGGCGAGCGGCGTTGGCCAGCGGCATGCAGCGCACGGCTGGCACGATGCCCATATTCCGCATGCCTCCGCCCGCGCTGCCGAAATACCAGCCGCCGGTCTACATCTACACGCCCACCTACGTACCTGTACCGCTGCCGGAGGGATCCGTCCTTGTCGAGCTGCGGCTCGATCTCAAGAGCCTGGACGACAAGACCTTTGTGACTGCCGATGTGCTGGACAAGCTCGGCCCCCGCATCAAGCGCTCGGCGCCGAAGGATCCAGCGGCGAACGTCCCGGCGCCCACGGCCTCTTGAGCACAACCAGCAAGCCCATCCTCGTGACAACCAAACTGCATCTCTTCGCGCTGTGTACCTTCGCCTTCGCCACACAAGCGCAAACCAATCCGCCGTCTCCGGACTGCCGCGTCCAGCAGGTCGAAGGTGCCCGGGTCGAGATGTGCCTCTTTCGTGGCGCCTCATTCCAGCATGACCGGTACATGCTGCGGTTCGACGGCGACGTCATCTTCGTGCTGACCGATGACTTCGCTGAGAGGGTCGAGCTCGAGCACACCCTCCTCGACGGCCCAGCCATCGAGTACCGCTTGTCCGGCCAGGACGCGAAGACAGTCAAGCTCGTGGGGGGGTGCATACCGGAGATCAAGGACAAGACCGAGGTGGCCCGTGTCTGCAACTTCCGCCTGGGCAAGCACGAGATCGTGAAGAACCAACGCTTCGAGTTCAACTGAAGCCTGCCGAAGGCGCCTGACTCGGCGCAAGGTGAGGCCAACACAAACGTCATGAACCTGCATCAACTCCCTGCTTCCCTGGCCCTCGCAGCGGGCCTGCTCGCGCTCGCGGGCTGCGCATCACGCGCTTCCGCGCCCGGGGGGCCGCCCGTCCAGACCGAAGCGGTGGCCGGGGTCCAGGCTTTTGAAGCCGTTTGCCTCAAGACAGCGCCGAGCTTCGGTGGGGCAGTCGAGGCGGCCGAGTCTTTCGGAATCGGCCGATGGATCGACAGCCCCATGGGTCGCATCGGGATGACGCAGGACCAGCGCCTTGGCGCCCAGATCAAGCCGGGCATCGAGTGCGTCATCACCACGCCGACGCAGGACGGGCCCGCCGCGGCGCAGCAGTTTGGCCTAGCCGTCGCACGCGCCACCGGTGGTCGGGTCCCAGGGCGCTTTCCGGTGGCCATCGTGCTCCGCGGCCAGCCCTTCATCTTCCATCACGACCGTGACGGCGGCGAAGCGTTCTTGATGCTCAAGCCGGGCGCCAGCGGCAAGCCGTGAGGTCCTCCGGCGGCCAACGCTTTGGTTGACGCATCACGGCTTCGCCGGGTTGGATCGCCGACATGTGCGGCGCGCGCTGCCATGCGCATGGGTTTCGGAGCCTCATCAAGCGCGGCGGACACCTTCGGCGCAAATACCTTCTCGCGCATCACGGGGCAATGCCAGGCCGTGCCGGTAAGGGTCCGCGCCGCGTGCGGTGGCGTCGGCGGGAAGGGATCCTGAATGAAGGTGACTGGCGGTCCGCTGTCATCACCTGAGTCATCCTGGGCTTTCGGCGGTGCATCTGCGTCCGCTCGCCCCCGCCTCTTGGTGCTGGTCGCAGGCCTGCCGCATGCGCGCACCTGCGGATGCCTCAGCGCATGCAGCATTGGCCCTGGGCCGCGTGCACGAGAGAAGCAGCGGCTCCTGGCCGGAAGGAGAACGCAAGAAGGCCCGGGCCATCTGTTCGCCACCGGACTTGCCCCGCGTCATCTGGCGGAAGGTCACTTTTGAGCTGAGCGTCGAGGCCGCCAAAGGCCATGCGCCACGCGGTTCGACGGCGGCGCGCGTGGCCCTGAATCTGGGCCTGAACGCCTTTCCGAGTGCCTGCCTTGTTGCTCGGGATCCGCTTCTTGGGTACAAGCTGTTGCCCCCTTGGCCCGGTTCGGCTGCCTCCTTGAGGTCTGCGTCCACGAACGATCGGCATCGCGGAACTTGATGCTCACCCCGGCCTGAACGCTCGGTCCGCCGCAGCCACGTGCCGGACCTGCGCCCCTGAGGTGCCGTGCCGCCTCTCGCATGTCGCCAGCGCTCGGAAACCTGTGGGATCGTTCAGCCAGGTCTTGAGCGCTTCCCGGCGCCAGCCTGTCGCGCGGCCGCCGAGCGAGACCTGTGCAGGGAACTCGCCGGCGGCGATGCGCCGGTAGATGGTCGAGCGGCTCAGCGCGGTGATGCGGATGACGTCTGCCAAACGGTAGAACGCGGGTCCGGCGTCGGGTGAAGAAGAGATGTTCTCCGGCTTGTTGGACATGGGTGCGCCTTGACGGGTGTTCCTGACATCGCGAGATTGGCCCGCACGGCGACGAGGGGCAACCCACTGTGGCGCGGCGTGGCGATGCGCAACGGGTTCTGGGCTCGCCGGTGCGAGAGCCATTGAAGCCTGGGCCACCAGTCACCCTACGCGATTGCGTCCAGACTGGCGTTCTCGTTTGTGCGACAAGGATGCGGTTTCGGATGGCAATGGGTTGCAGCGGCTCACGGGCGCCAGGCGCAGTTCGTCCTTCGATACCGGTACCTCATCTGCGGGGGGCTGTCGCGAGCATGGACCAACCGTGACGTCTGGTAGAGGCCACTTTCAGGCGGGCGGCGTGCCGCGTGATGACGGCCCCTATGTGCCCAAGGAGCATGCGCTGCCGCGCCGGCTCAACGCTCGCCATGCGGGATGGCTGCGGCCGCCTTTACCTCGTGCACGCGCCCATGGAGGGACCAGACGCTGTCGGCAGGCCCGCCTCGCGCACGCCGGCCTGAGGCGCGGGCCATCCAGGCCCACGCCAGCGCGCCGGCGGCCGCCACCAGGTCCACGCCGACTGTGGCCGCGCCGGCATGCGCCCACAGCCCGGTCGCCGGCCACATCACGCCCAGCACACTGGTCAGCGGGATGGCGGCCGTGCACAGCGCCGCCAGCGTCAGAAGTTCGGGCGCCGCCTGTGCCGGCCCGCGCCAGAAGGCCCAGGCCAGGGCGATGCCGAACACCCCGTAGTACACGCCCATGTGCCAGGCCTGCAGGTCATCGACCCGCCCATACAGCCATTTGCCGGCCGCCAGGCTCAGCGAGATGCCGGCCACGCAGCCCAGGCAGACGCCCAGCGTCGCGCTGGCCATGAGGCGGCTGGAGCGGGTCTGGATCGCCGCGGGCCCGCGGCCGCGGTCGGCCTTGCGACGACTCTCGATCCACAGCAGATTGCCCGAATAGAACAGGAAGGCGCCCGCCAGCCCGAGCAGGAAGTACATCCATTGCACCGGCGTGCCGCCGAAGCTGCCGAAGTGCAGGCTGAAGAAGCTGGTGATGGTGGCGTTGGCCCCGTCCTGCCGGCCCGGCAGGTAGTCGGTGCTGCGCACCTGGCCGGTGTAAGGATCGAGCGCGGCAAAGCCCCCGGCATCACTTCGCTGGAAGGTGGTGGTGTCGCGCACCCAGATCCGAACCACGGCACGCGGCGTGCGCACGGCGGCGTACTCCAGCGCCAGCGGCTCCAGCGTGGGCGACAGCGCCTGCACCCGTTTAACCAGCGCCTGCGGCGGGAGCATCGCGCGCACGTCGCGGGGCGCAGGCGGTGGACCAGGGGGCGCGCCGCGGCTCCAAAGCCGCGCCAGCTGACCCTCATGGATCAGCCGGTCCTGCACGGCGTACAGCCCGTCGTGGAAGGCAAAGACTGCGGCCGTGAGGGCCATCACCACGTGGAAGGGCAGGCTAATGATGCCGACCACGTTGTGCGCGTCCAGCCACATGCGCTTGAGATTGCGGCCCAGGCGTAACGCAAAGAAGTCCCTGACCAGCGTGGGCAGGAGCAGGATCACGCCGGAGATCAGCGCCACCGCGTACAACGCGCAGATCACGCCCATCACCCACCGGTTGGAATCGTTGTCGACGGGCAGCCCGACCACACGGTGCAGCACGTCGATGAATTCCGCCACGCGCGACTGCGTGTCGGTCAGCACGCTCGGGACACCGGCCGCGTCGAGGGTGGCGGCATAGTGCCGGTCCTGCGCATGGTCGTGGTCGTCGGCGCCTTCGGGCCGCTCGGTCCAGCGCATCCGGCCGGGTGCATCCTGCCGCGCTTGCAGTTCGATGCGAAAGCTTCTCGCCGCCTCGGGGTGTACCGCCAGCGTGCGCTCGATCAGCAGGGGCACCTCTGCCAGTGGCACGGCGTCGACGCCCCCCGCCACGGCGGTGGGCGGGGCGACCCAGCGGGCGATCGGCGCCTTGAAGACGGTGAGCGCCCCGGCATAGAACGCAATGAACAGCGCCATGCCGGCGACGATGCCGGTCCAGGTGTGGACGCTCTTGTACAGGCGCAGGACGTCAGCGCGCATTGGTATCTCCCAAAGTCACAGCAGCCGCAACGCGCCCCAAAGGCTGAATACGGCCATGTTGGCGGCACCCAGCCACAGCCACGCGCGCAGACCGCTGCCGAACAGGAAGCACAGGCCCAGCGTGCCGAACCACACGGGAGGCACCAGCCACATCGCCAACTGGGCGCGAACGCCGATCGGTAACGATGCTGCCGCCAGGTCGAACAGCGCGCTGACGCCCAGCGCCAGCCCCAAGCCCGGCACGATGCCCGCCAGCGTCTTGGCAAGCCAGTCGCGCCGACGTGCAGGCGGGCGCGGCGCGCAAGGCGTCGCCGCGCTCATCGCACGTCCTCCCGAGACCGGCGCAGGGCCCCCAGTGCCGGCAGCGCCATGAAGACGAGCATCGCCCAGGTGGCCAGCACGAAGCAGGCCGCCACAGGGCGCAATGCCAGCAGCAGCGTGACCTGGGCAGCCACCAGCAGGAGCGCGCCGCCAACGCGGGCCGGGACGGCCGGCCAGGGCCGCGCCCGAAGGCGCTGGTGCGCCGCACCGAGGTACATGCTGAGGCAGCCGGCCAGCGCCAGCGCCAGGCCGAATGCGAAGGCGCTGCGGGAGCCAGTCACAGATCGAAGCTCGCCGACAGCAGGAAGGTGCGGGGCGCCCCCAGGATGGCGAGGCCATCGCGCCAGCTGGTGTCCCAGTAGGCCCGATTGGTGGCGTTCTGCAACGAAGCGCGCAGCGTGACCGGGTAGTCGCCCATGCGCGTCGCGTAGCGTGCGCCGACGTCCAGCCGGGTCCAGGACGGAATGCGCTGCGTGTTGGCGCTGTTGAGCCAGGCGGCGCTGGTGTACACCACGTTGCCGGTCAGCGTCAGGCCGGCGACGCCCGGCACGTCCCACTCTCCGCCGAGGTTGGCCTTCCATCGGGGGGCCCCCGGCGGCGTGTTGCCCTGGTTGACGCCCCGGGCGGTGCGGGTCAGCTCGGCGTCGGTGTAGGCCACACCGCCGAGCACACGCACGCCCCGGGCCACCTGGCCGAAGACGCTCCACTCCACGCCGCGGTTGCGCTGCTCGCCGGTGCCATCGACGCTGTACTGCGTGTTGCTGCTGTAGACGTTGATCGTGCTGGGCTTGCGGATCTGGTAGAGCGCCAGGGTGTTCGTCCAGGTGCCCAGGTCCCATTTCACGCCGATCTCTGCCTGGCGGGTCTGCAGGGGCGGGATCACCGTGCCGTAGTTGGTGGCCTTGGTGTCGCTCACCAGGGAGCCGCTGGTCAGGCCCTCGATGTAGTTGCCGTAGAGCGAGACACCATCGACGGGCTTGATCACCAGGCCGGCCATCGGCGTGACGCGCTTGGCGTGGTAGCTGCTGCTGACACTCACCAGGTTGGCGAGCGGACTGCTCAGGTTGCTCGACAGGGGCGCGTAGGAAAGGAGGCCCACCCGCTGCTCGCGGGCGCCGAGCGTCAGGCGCAGCCGATCGTCCAGGACGGACATCGTGTCGCTCACGGCCTGACTGGTGAGTTCGGTGTGCGTGCGCGGCAGCGGCAGGTAGTCCGAGCCGGTGAGCGGCACGCGCGTCGGGTTGTAGATGTTGGACGAATAGCCCGAGGTCAGCCGCGTGGTCGAGTAGCCATAGTCGATGGCCATGTCCTGGCCGCCGAGATTCCACTCATGCCTGACCGGGCCGGTGCGAAAGTGACCGCGCAGCCCGGCCTCCAGCGAGCGGGTGTCGTCGTAGCCGGTGCCGGGCGGCAGCGTGGTGCTGTTGCTGCAGCCGCGCACCGCCCCGCAGAAGTTGCCGGAGGCGTCCACATTGCGCGCCGCCACCGACAGATAGCCGGTGTAGTAGTGGTGGCGCTGCCCGTAGCCCACGTAGGCCGTCAGGTTGTCGGCAATGTCCACCTCGCCGCGGAACATGCCGCCCGTGTCCGATGCATCGATGTAGGTGCCCGGGAAGAAGTTGGTGCTGGCCTTGGGCGCCTTCGGAACCGTGGTGCCGCTGAACTGCGCGAACACGCCCACGCCGCCGTCGGTGCGGTAGCGCTGGTCGTAGAGATCCAGCGAAAAGCGGGTGCGTTCGCCCCGGTAGTCGAGCCCGATGGCGCCCAGCCTTCGGCGAGCGGCCAGCGAGTCGGTGGCCGTGTCGCCGCTCATTCCGGCTGCATTGATGCGCACACCCCACTGGTTGCGATCGCCAAAGCGCCGACCGATGTCCACGGCGCCACCCAGTTGGCTCTTGGAGGCATAGCTGGCCGTGACACGGGTGATCGGCTCATCGTCCGCCCGCTTGGGCACCACGTTGATGGCGCCGCCCACGGCCCCGCTGGGCGACTGGCCGTACAGCAGCGCGCCTGGGCCGCGCAGCACTTCGACCCGCTCCGCGAGCTCGACCGGGATGCGCCCGTAAGGAAGCACGCCGTACATGCCCGACATGGCGATGTCTTCGCCATAGGCCAGGAAGCCGCGCATCTGGTAGAACTCGAGCCCGTATGCGGAAGGACTGGCCTGCCGCACCGAGGCGTCGGCGGACAGCACTTCGGCGATGCTGCGCGCCTGCTGGTCCTCGATGGTCTTGGCGGTGTAGGCGGTGACGCTGAAGGGCGCGTCCATGATGGCGGTGTTGCCCAGGATCCCGAGTCGCGCGCCCTTGGCGACCTGGCCGCCGGCGTACACCGGCGGTGCACCACTGACCGAGGTGGCGGTCACGGTGATGGCGCCCAGCGTGGGGGCACCGTCCGTCAGGATCTCGTTCGCAGCAGCGGGGGCAGGCCGCACTTCCCAACCCCCATCGGCCCGCGCATGGGCTTGCCAGCCGGACCCGGCCAAGAGGCGGGCCAAGGCTTGATCGATTGGAAGCTTGCCGTGCACGGCAGGGGCTCGCAGTGCGCTCGCCGTGTCGGCTGGAAAATCGATGCGCTGTCCGGTTTGGCGCGCTAACGTGGCGAGCGAGGCGCCCAGCGTCTGCTCGGGCAGGTCAATGATGGCCGTGGACAAAACCTGAGGCTGCGCATGCAGCGCCCCAGCCGCAATGAGACCGGCAAGCAGCACGCCGAGGCGAACCGGCATGGACTGCTTCTGCAAGTCCGGCGAAGTATGGACGGCACGGACGTGTTGACGCGCACGGCGACGATCAGCCGCGGACAACGGATGGTGGTGGCTCAAAGCCTTCTCCTCAGACAGGTGATGTGAGGTGCCGGCTTCTGGCTACGTCGCGCATTGCGCGCGACAGCACCTCTTGGTTGTTGTTAAGAATCATTCTAATTTAGGCCGAGAATCCGGTCTCGGCGATTCCCGACTGCCAACCCTGGAGGTACACGATGTCTCCCAGACGTTTCCAGTTCGTCGCCTCGCACCGTCGGCCCCGGCCGTCTTTGTTCAACCATCCTCTGTCGCTCGCGGCGGATCGCGCCTCCAGCACTCGGCCTCGCAGGCGCGCTCAGCAATTTTGCTCAGATGCCCATCTCCCGTTTGCCTGACCTCGCGCAACTCATCTCCATTGCCGACTCATCGGGCACCGCATCCCCGACGAACATCCGACGGCAACTCCTGCTGGCGGGCCTGGGGGCACTGGCGGGCCCAGGCCTGCCGATGACCGCCTTCGCCCAATCCACGGCGATGCCGCTGGAAACTCCAGCGACAGCCTCCCCGGCCCCGGCCAGGTTCGATCCGAATCAGCGCCTCGGCCCCACGCCGTGGGATCGCCAGGACAGCGCGCACTACCGGTTCGAGCGACTTTCGTTGGCCGCGGCCGACGGCCAGCGCTATCGTCTGTGGCTCGCCCAGCCCCGCCGAGCGGCAGCAATCACGCATCCGCTGCTTTGCCTGCTGGACGGCAATGCTGTGGCCGACACGATCACGGCCCCGATGCTCGACGCGCTGGCGGAAGACGGGCAGGCTGTGGCGCTGGTGACCATCGGCCCAGACAGCGACCTGCGCTTCGATGTCGAGCGGCGGGCCTACGACTACACACCGCCCGTGCACATGGACGGTCCTACCTGGGACGACGAGGCCCGCGGCCGGCGCGGCGGTGGTGCGGATGCCTTCCTCGCGTTCATCGCGGACCGGGTGCTCCCTGCAGCAGCGCAGGTGTTGGGACCGACTGATCCGGCCCGGCGCACGCTCTGGGGGCACTCATACGGCGGACTGTTTGCGCTGCATGCGCTGCTGCGCCGGCCGGACATCTTCACGCGCTACGCCGCCGCAGACCCCTCGCTGTGGTGGCAAGGCGGCTTCGTCCTGCGCGAAGCTGAATCGCCTGCGCCGTTGCCGAAAGACCGTGCAACCACACGGCTGCTGATCATGCAGGGCGACTCGATTACAGATCAACGACCCAGGGTGCAGGGACCGCCCAATGTCGACCCCGCAGTATTGGCCAGCCGCCAGAAGGCTCGCGCCTCTGTGCCTGCAGACAGCGGTCTTCGGCTTGCCGCAACGCTGAATCGCCGTCGTGGCATGGAGGTGGAGCATCAGAGCTATCCCGGTGTAGCCCACGGGCCCATGCTCGCGGCATCACTTCCGGCCACCTTTCTGTTGGCAACCCGCGCATAGACGCCTGTTCACGGGGCGTGGGGCATGGGCGGTTCTGGCGAGACGAAGGCGTCAGGGTTGCTTGTCCATCTTGGCATCGGCCGACGCTCGACGCCAACTCGCCAGTTCGATGACCTGCGCAGACCCACGCGGCGGCGATTGGTGTGCGGCCCAGGGCGCGGGCTTGGCCGATTCCAGCATCTGCCAGGGCCGCATTCGAGCGCCTCAGATCAAGCGCGGCAGGCCCCTGGTGTCACGTGATTCCGATCATGGGCGCGGCGCCGACGGTGGATCGCGCGGAGCCAGGTGCGCCGAGTCGTTCGTGCGGACTCGCCGATCGGGGGCGAATCCCTACCCAGTCAAGATGCTGATCTGTATGGAGGCACTCGCACGCCGGGACGGCATCTGAAGGGGCGAAGTTCTCGGCGCGGCCACAACGTTCGTTGGCATCGAACGATCCGGCCGCCGCCAGCGAACGCCAGAGGGTCTGGTGCCGCATCCACGCAGGCGCCATCTCCATCCACCCCGAAGGAACGACTTCTCATGACCAACCTCCAGACGATCCAGGCGCTCTACGCAGGTTTCGCCACGGGCGATATGCCCGCCATCCTGGCCAACATGGCGCACGACATCCAGTGGACCGAAGCGGAAGGCTATCCCTACGCCGGCACCTACCAGGGGCCGCAGGCCATCGTGGACGGCGTGTTCATCAAGCTCGCGACCGAATGGGATGGCTACCAGGCCATGCCGGAGCGCTACGTGAGTGAGGGCGACGATGTCGTCGCGCTGGGCCACTACAGCGGCATGTACAAGGCCACAGGCAAATCCTTCCGCGCGCCTTTCGTGCACGCGTGGACGCTGCAGGGCGGCAAGATCGTGCGCTTCGTGCAGTACGTGGACACGGTGCTGGTGCAGCGCGCGCTGCAGCCGGCGTGAGCGCCGCGGCTCGGAGCGCTCAGAACTGCCAACGCAAGTCCTCGGCCGCGTGGTAGCGGCAGAAGTTGCCGGTGCGCACGCTCTGCGCCAGATGCGCGCCCAGTGCCGGATGGGCGGCCTCGATCTCGGCGATGGCGGCCCGCAGCGTGCGCGTGACGTTCACGCGCATGCGCTCGTTGGCAGAGCCGGTGCGCCGCGCGCGCCCGCCCAGGCCGACGCTGCGCGCCAGCTCTTGCGAGACGAAAGCATGCTCCTGACGCACCTGCTCGCGCTGCGCGTCGTCGAGTGCGTCGGCCGGCAGGGCCAGGGCCTCGTCCAGCAGGCGCAGGCGCGTGCGGTATTGGGCGATGGCCTTGGGGTCGAGCGCTGCGTCACCGCGGCCGATCTCGCGCGGCATGTCGTCGGCAGCCGCGGCGAGTTCTGCGGCGGCGACCTCGGTGCCCGGCACCTGCAGCAGATGCCGCAACTGGCGCAGGCCCTTGCTGTCCGGCAGCATCGCTTCGGCCTCGTCGAGGCCGAGGCGCCACACGCTGCCCTGCCGGCGGAACACGCCCTGACGCCGCGACGGGCCCGCCAGCCGCGCCAGCACGTCGGCGGCGACGGTGGCGGCCGCGCTGTCCTGCAGCGCCTGGGCCGTGACCAGCGCCTCCTGGGCCAGTGCGCGTGCGGGGTCCGGTTCGGCATCGGCGGCCACACGGACGCGGGCGCAGTCCGCCAGCAGGCGGGCGAGCGAGCCGTGAACGTCGCCGAGCCGAAGCAGCCCGACCTGCCGGCACAACTGCAGGGCCTCGTCGAACAGGGGCATGGCCTCGGCCGCGCGACCCTGGCGTTCGAGCACGCCCGCCAGGCTCTGGCAGCCAATCATGCGCACCACCAGGCTGTTGTCGCGCTGCGAGGCGATGACCTCTGCGTACCGCAACGCGGCCTGCGGCAGGTCGCCCGCGCATTCGTGGCCGAAGCCGACATTCCAGGCCGCGAAGCCGCGGCCCCAGCGGTCCTGCGGATGGCGCGCTATGAGCGCCGCGCCTTCCAGGGCCTGCGCCAGACCGGCCTGCGGGGCACTGGCCATGTTGTCGCATTCGCCGCGCAGGCACAGCAGGTAGCCTCGCAGCAGGTCGGCGCCGTCGTCCTGCTGCTGCGCCAGCAGGGCCAGACCCTGGTCCAGCTCGGCCGCGGCCAGAATCCAGTCGCCGGTGTCGTGGGCGCCCAGAAAACCCAGGCTGAACTGGGCCGCCGCCCGCAGCAGGGCGGGTGCGGCCTCGGCCTGGGCCAACGCGGCCCGCACCCAGCCCAGGCCTTCCCTGTGCCGGCCGGCGGTCCACCAGAAGGTGGTCAGCGCGGTGGCGAGCTGCAGCGCCTCGGTGCCGCGCCCTGCGTCGAGCAGGGTGCGCAGCGTGGCATGCAGGTTGTCGACATCGGCTTGCAGCCGCGGCAGCCATCGGACCTCGGGCACGAAGTCGACCGCGCGGCCCTGCAGCGCCAGGTCGGCGAAGTGCGCGGCATGGGCGTCGCGCACGGCGTCCCACTCGCCCGCCTTTTGCGCGAGCGCGGTGGCGAACAGTCGCACGGTGTTCAGCAGCCGGTAGCGGCCGGAGGGGAGGTCGAACTGCACCAGCGAATGTTCGACCAGTTCGCGCAGCGCCAGCAGGATGCCGTCTGGCGCCAGGGCGCCCGTCGCGCAGACCGGGCCGAGCGCCTCCACCGCGAAGCTTGCCGGAAAGGCCGACAGGCGCTGCAGCAGCAACTGCGCGGCTGGCGACAGAAGTTGGTGGCTCCACTGCATGGTGTCGGCCAACGTGGCATGCCGCGCGGGCAGGGCGCCGCGACGCTGCAGCAGCGCCAGGCCTTGCGCCAGCTGGGCGGCGAGGTCGGGCGCGGGCAGCACAGCCACCCAGCCTGCGGCCAGCTCGATGGCCAGGGGCAGGCCGTCCACCGCACGGCAGATGGCCTGGATGGCCGCCAACGACGGGCCCTCGGGCACGAAGCCGGGCACGCGCTGCAGGGCGCGGGCGACGAAGAGTTGGAGCGCGTCGGACTCCTCCAGCGGTGCCAGGCGCAGATGCGCTTCGCCGGCGACGCCCAGCGGGCTGCGGCTGGTGGCGACAACCGTCACGCCGCGGGTGCCGCCCAGCAGCGCCTGCACCAGCGGGGCCACGGTGTCGATCACGTGCTCGCAGTTGTCCAGCACCAGGCGCAGCGGTGTGTCGTGCAGCCACTGCACCATGGCTTCCACATAGGGCTGGCCACCGGTGCGGGGCATGTCGATGGCGGCGGCCACCGCGCCGTACACGGCCGCGGCGTCGTCCAGGCCGTCCAGGCGGACCAGCACCGTGCGGGCCGGGGCCGTCGCATCGGCCGCATGCAGCCACTCCAGCACCAGCCGCGTCTTGCCCACGCCACCGGGTCCGGAGACGGTCACGAGCGGCGCGTCGAGGGCCAGCGCGTCCAGCGCCTGCAGCGATGCGGCCCGGCCGATGAACGGGTCGCGGCTCAGCACCATGGCGCGCAGTCGGCCGTGAACGGGGCGATGCCGCAGGCCCCGCTGAACTTCTTCATGTCGCAACTTCCTTAACCTCGACGCAGTTCATCATAGGACGGCCCTTCGTCAGGGCCCCGCACACCGATGCCGCACTATCTCTTCGCCAGCACCCCCCTCTACGGCCACGTCGCGCCGCTCATCGCCGCCGGCCGGCACTTGGTCGAGGCGGGGCACCAGGTCACGATGCTCACCGGATCGCGCTTCGAGGCGAACGTGCGGGGCGCGGGCCTGGGCTTCGCACCGCTGTCCGGCCGCGCCGACTTCGACGAGCGCGACCTGGAGAGCTACCTGCCCGAGCGCGACCGCCACCACGGCGTGGCCCTGTCGCAGTACCAGATCCAGAACACCTTCATCCACCCCATCCCGGACCAGTGGCGGGCGTTGCGGAGCCTGCTCGACGACCAGCGTTTCGATGCCGTCGCGGTGGACCATCTCTTCGCCGGTGCAGTGCCACTGCTGGTGCGCCCGCGCGCCCGGCGGCCCCCGGTGGTCGCCTTCGGCATCGGGCCGGTGGCGCAGATCACCCGTGATGCGCCACCGGCAGGCATGGCGATGCAGCCCTCGTGGAGCGTGGCGGGGCGGCTGCGCAACCGCGCACTCAACCTGCTGGCCACCCGCATCGTCTTTCGCGACACGCAGCAACTCGCGCGGCGGCTGGTGCACGAGGCCTCGGGCGAGCCGCTGCCCGCCGGCTTCCCGTTCATCCTCGACCTGTCGCGGCTGTTCGACCGGCTGCTGCAGCTCGGTCCGCGAGAGTTCGAGTACCCCCTGACGGACTTCGCGCCGGGCCTGCGCTTCGCCGGCCCGCTGGACACCAGCGGCTCATCGCCCGCGCGGCCGTTGCCCGACTGGTGGGACGCACTGGACGACGGACGCCCCATCGTCCACGTCACCCAGGGCACGCTGGACAACCGCGACTTCTCTTCGCTGATCCAGCCTGCGCTGCAGGGCCTGGCCGACTTCGACGGGCATGTGGTGGTCAGCACCGGCGGCGCGCCGATCGAGGCGCTGGGTGCACTGCCGGCCAACGCGCGGACGGCCGAGTTCTTGCCCTACGACCGGCTCCTGCCGCGCCTGAGCGCGCTGGTGACGAACGGCGGCTACGGAACCACGCTCCTGGCCTTGCGCCACGGTGTGCCGCTGGTAGTTGCCCCGGGCGCGGAAGACAAGCCCGAGGTGGCGGCGCGCGTGCAGTACTTCGGCGTCGGCATCAACCTGCGCACGGGCCGGCCGACGCCGCCGCGGATCGCCGAGGCCGTGCGCGCCGTGGCGGGTGCCTCGCCGCATCGCGAGCGGGCCCGCGCTCTGGCTGAGGCGATCACGCGCTATCGGCCGCTCGAGACGATCCGCAATGAGTTTGAGAGGCTGTAGAACCCCGTGAGGAGCACCGGTGAGCCGTGGGCAGCCGCCGCGCGACTGCGCTGCAGGCCCAGTCAACGATCCAGAGATACACCGGTGCGGCGCGGCTACCGATCGAGTGTTCGCGAGACACCACGGTCGGGGAAATAGACGAGTGCATCCTCGGCTACGGCGCATCGACCGCAGGCCTCCCCACCCGGCATGGATCGCTCGTGTGGGGGGCTGTAAATTGCCGGGCCGGTGGCCGGCGCTTTGGTTTAAGGCATCGACTCCGGCGCGCCCTATGCGCTGGTTGAGCTTCTGCCCCTGACAGCAGCCCTGTGGCACGCATGTCCCAGGGTGGGCAATTCCGTCGGTTGCCGCTGCTGCTCCTTGAGCCGGTGGCCGCCATCCATTGCACAAAAGCTGACAAGGTCGTCGAGCGCTTGGGCCACGGTGCTCGTGCGAGAAAGGCTCTCCAGCTTGCGCAGAAAGTCCGACAGCAACAGGTCAATGTCCATGCGATCGATTTGCCGGGCAATACGCGCGCGAATGGAGCTGTGGAGGGCGGGACGGATAGGGATGAAGGCCGGGCGCATCAAACGGGACGACGCTCCAAGTCGCTGGGGCCTGCGACACGTTCGGGTCAGACGTTTGGGCGCTTGCCTCTCGCTGGGCTGGCTTACAGTTGGTGGATAAGGACCGCTTTGGGCCGGGAGTAGTCGCTCTGGAGCGCGCTCACATATCAACCCCAGGAGGTAAACATGACGACGCTGCAGAGGTTTCGGGGTGATTCGATGCTCAGGGTTCCAATGCTCGGCCGGACGCTGACGCTCTACCGACGCGGCGCGTGGTTTGCATTGTTTTGTTTCTTTGCGACCGTTTTGCTCTGCAAATTGCCGTGGCACCTCATTCCAGAAGTGGGTGGGATTCTTCAACTGTTGGTTGCAGCCATTGGCTTCTACCTTTCTGCTGCCCTTGTAAGTTCCCTCACGCCCAACGATGTTGACGGTGACACCGCGTCACGTCGCTGGCTCTGACTTTCCGTTTCGGTCAGAAGGGCACCGCCACTGGCGTCGCTTATTGCCCTGGCGGCCCTCGGCATCCTGCCGTTGCATAGGTTCGTGCCCTTGATGACAAGCATCGCAGCGGAATTTGAAACCGAGTTCGCCACACTCAACGTCGCGGTAGCAGGGTACGGCGTTGTCACTGCGTTCACACACGTTGGCCAGTCAGTAGCCCGCCCGCCACGTGCTTGAGCGGGTCGGCGATCCCACGCGTTGCACCGACGGACCTCAGTGGGTCTGCGCCGAGCGCTGCGAAGCGTGCCAACCCAGCAAGCGCCCCTCAATGGTCTCCAGCAGCTGGAATAGCAGCACGCCGAGCAGGCACAGCAATCCAAGCGCCACGAACACCGTAGGCGTGTCGAAGCTGCCCTGCGCTACCAGAATCACGTGCCCCAGGCCCGACTCGCCGGCCACGAACTCGCCGACGATGGTGCCGATCAGCGCGAAGGACACGCCGACCTTCATGCCCGCGAAGATGCTTGGCAGCGCATTTGGGAAGCGAATCTTCCAAAGCATGGAGGCGCGCGAAGCACGGTTCACGCGTGCCATGTCCAGCATGTCGGGGTCGGTCGAGCGAAGGCCCAACACGCTGTCGATCAGAATCGGGAAGATTGCGATGAGCATCGCAATCGCCACTTTGGGCAGGCTGCCCGTGCCCATCCAGATCACAAAGAGTGGTGCGAGCGCTACCTTAGGCACGGCATTCATCGCGATCAGCAGCGAGTACAACGTGCGATCCAGAAAACGCGAGTAGACGATGCCAATGGCCGCCGCCACGCCAAGCACGATTGCGAGCGCGAAGCCGTACAGCGTGGTGCGAAGCGTGCTCCAGCTTTCCTGCATCAAGTAGACTGGTTGATCCAAGAACTTCTGCCAGACCTTGCTCGGGGCCGGCAGCAGGAACTCGCGCACGCCGAAGCTGCGCACGCTGAACTCCCATAGCGCCAACAGCACCGCGACCGTCAGCAACGCCTGCCAGCTGCGCTGAGTGTGCGCCAGTATGCTTTTCATCGTGACTCCTTGGGTCAGTAGGCGCCGAGCTGGCGGAAGGTTTCGCGGATACGGCCCACGTAGCGCCCGAACTCCGGCGTCTCGCGCACCTCAAGTCCGCGCGGGCGTTCCAGTGCGATGTCGAGGACGTCGGCAATGCGCCCCGGCCCGCGGGCCATCATGACAACTCGGCTGCCCAAGTACACGGCCTCGGAGATCGAGTGTGTGATGAAGACGACCGTCTTGCCCGTCGCCATCCAGGTGCGCTGAAGTTCCGCGTTCAGCGCGTCCCGCGTGAATGGGTCCAATGCGCCGAAGGGCTCATCCATGAGCAGCAATTGCGGATCCAACAGCAACGCACGGCAGATGGACACGCGCTGGCGCATTCCGCCTGACAGCTCGCGCGGGTAGCGGTCCAGGAAGTCCGACAGGCCGAACAGCGCCAGCAACTCCTTGGCCCGCTCCGCGTAGGCCTTGGGTTTGAGACCATGGAACTCGGCCGCGGCCAGCACGTTGCTCAGCACGTCCCGCCACTCCATGAGCAGGTCCCGCTGGAACACCACGCCCATGTCTTCCGGCGGCGCAGTGATGGCCTGTCGGCCCATCTCCAGTCGACCGCTGGTAATGGGCTCCAGACCGGCGAGGCAGCGCATCAGCGTGCTTTTGCCGCAGCCGCTAGGGCCCACAACCGAGACGAATTCGCCTTGCTGCACCTGCAGGCTCACGTCTTGGAGTGCGGTGACGGGGCGGCGCCCGGTTGTGTAGACCTTGTTCAGGCCTTCGATGTCCAGCAGCGCTGTTTGCTGAGCGGCATTGGCCATGCGATCCTCAGGCGGACAGTAGCGCATTGGTGTAGTAGTCCGAGGGTTTGCGGCCGGCCTTGATCTGGCCGGTCTGCTCCAGAGAACGGATGGCCGCGCTCCAGTCGGCATCGGTCTGCTGGCCGAAAGGCAGGCCCTTGGCGGACGGGCTCTCGAAGAAGGGACGGTAGGCCTCGATCTGGCCTTTGATCACGTCGGCATCCAGCCTTGCGTTGGGGCGCTGTGCGAGGACAGCTGCGACGGCCTCGTCCACATGGCCGTCGTAGATGTAGTGCCAGGCCCGCACCTGCACACGGGCCAGCCTCGCCAGCGCGTCCTTCTTCGCATCCAGGTTCTTGGGCGTGGTAGCCAACCCGTAGCTTGGGAAGTTGATGCCGCTGTCTGTGAGCAAGATGGCACTGGCCTGCCGGCTCTTGTGCACCATGGGCTGCCCAAACGGCGCCTGCGACAGGAAGCCGTCAGAGTTGCCGGACACATAAGTGGAAATCATGGCACTCGGTGCCACCATGACCAGTTCCAGTTGGCTGCGACTCATACCGTTGGCCTTCAGGAACGGATCGATGAAGGGCGTCCATGGGCTGGTGGTGAAACAGACCAGCTTCTTCTTGGCCAGGTCCTGCGGACGCTTCACGCCCTGGCTGGCGTCGGTCATGACCGCCAGGTCGCCGGTACGCGAGAAGCCAGCGATGGACATCAGATCGAGGCCGTTCTCCTTGGCCACTGCCATGGTTCCTAACGCGACCTGACCCACATCAACTTGGCCTGCCGCGAGAAGCTGCAGCGTGTTGATGGTGCCGGTACCGTCCTGCACTTCCACTTCCAGCCCCTGCTCCTTGAACCAGCCCTTTTGCTGCGCCAAGTGCATGGCGCCATGCAGGCCCCAGGGGGAGAAGTCCATACGGACCGTGAGCTTGGCGGGCGCCTGTGCCCTTGCGCGGTGGGTGGTCAGTCCAAGGACCGGGAGAGCAACCATCGAGGCCAGGCCTCGGGTCAAAGTACGTCTTTTCATGGCATTCCTCAGGGGTAGTTCGAAGGTGGGGCGAAGCCAGAGGTGCTGGCAGAGTCAGGCAGCGTTGCGCAGCACTGCCGTCTTCTCTCGGTCAATCTTGCCGGTGTGTGGATCTGCCACGGCAAGGTAGTGCTCGCGCACGAAGGCGGCCGACAGCTTGTGGTCCCAGACGTCCTGCTCGATGTCATCGAACGGACGTGCCAGCGGATCCCCGAAGCCGCCGCCGCCAGGCTGGATGTGCGTCACGAGATCGTTGCGCGCGATCTGCCGGCCGACCTTGCTGGGCAGGGACTGGACCACGCCCTGGTGGTCCAACAGATTCTGCGCCGCCTGCGCGGGCTGGCCACCCTGCAGGCCATACGGGCGGAACTTCATGCGGTCGGCGCGCAGCTGCAGCAATACGTCGTCGCCCAGCACGCGGTAGCTGCGCCGGATGCCCAGGCCGCCCCGGTAGCGGCCTGCACCGCAGGTGTCGGCCGCCAGTTCGTAGGCTTCGACGCGCACGGGGTGCTGCGCCTCCAGCGTTTCTACGGGTGTGTTCGACAGGTTCTGCGAAGCGTTGGTGATGGCTTCGATGCCATCGCTCTTGGGCCGGCCACCCCAGGCGCCGCAGATCATGTCGACGATGATGTAGGCCTCTCCACTGTCCTTCTTGCCTGACAGGCAGACCACCGTGTTGCCGCCTTCGCCGGCGGCCGGCACGTGGTCAGGCACCACCTGTGCCAGCGCGCCCAGCATGGCGTCGAACACGCGGTAGCCGGTCAGCGCACGCGCGGCCACGGCCGCTGGCGACACCGGATTCAGTACCGTGCCCTCGGGCACCGTGACCTCTATGCAGCGAAACACCCCGGCGTTGTTGGGCACGTCGCCCTTGAGCGCACAACGCACACTCAGGTAGGTGCAGGACTTGGTGTACGACAACGTGGAGTTGATCGCCGCACGCACCTGCGGCGACGAGCCGGCATAGTCCACGCTGACGTGGTCCTCATGCACCGTGACGGCCACGCGGATCGGAATCGGCGCGTCGGACAGGCCATCGTCGTCGATGAAGTCCTCGAAACTGAACGTGCCTTTGGGCCAGCGACGGATTTCGTCGCGCGTGAGGCGCTCGGCATAGTCCAGCAGCTCAGCGAAGTAGCTGCGGCTGGCGTCGCGGCCATAGCGGTCCAACAGCTTGCCGAGCTCGCGCACACCGACCTGGCAGGCCGCGTATTGCGCGCGAAGGTCTCCCAACACGCGGTCGGGCACACGCACGTTCTGCGCGATCACGCGCTCGATGGTCTCGTTGACCTGGCCGGCTTCATACAGTTTGAGCACCGGTATGCGCAGGCCCTCTTGGTAGATTTCGGTGGAGTCGCTCGCATTGGAGCCCGGCACGCGGCCACCGACATCGGTGTGGTGACAGATCACCACGCAGAAGCCCTCGATCTCACCCTGGTAGAAGAAGGGCACGAACATGAAGATGTCCGGAAGGTGCATACCGCCTTGATAGGGGTCGTTGACGATCACGGCATCGCCCGGCTGCAGGCTGTCACCGTAGCGCTTGCGCACTTCGGCCATGGCCTCGGGGATGGCGCCCAGGTGCAGCGCGATCGTCTTGGCCTGCGCAATCATCTGGCCATGCCGGTCGCAGATCGCAGCGGAGTAGTCCATGACATCTTTGACGATCTCCGAGCGCGCGGTGCGCAGCACGGTGTAGGCCACCTCGTCCACGATGGAATCCATCGCGTTCTTGACGACGGCAAAAGTGATGGGGTCGATGGCGCGGCTCATGCGGATGCCTCTTCGATGTCGATGATGATGTTGCCGATGGCGTCGGCATGCGCGAAACAGCCAGGCGGGACGACGATGGTGGTGTCGTAGGACTCGATGACCAGCGGTCCTGCAATCCGCTCAGCGCCAACGCCAGCGCGTGGCATGACGCGGGTGGTTCGCGGCGCCTCGCCCGGCGCGAAGCTGACCTGGCGCTCCCCCTCCGTGCCCTGCAGCGCGCTGGTGTCCACACGGCACTGACCGAAGTCCAGCCGGTGCGGGCTGGTGCCGTGCGCGCTGACGCGCAGGTTCACGAGCTCGAGTGGCTCTTCGCTGCTGTAGCCGAAGGTCTGTTGGTACAGCGCGTTGAAGTCGGCGGCCAGCTGGGCAAGTACCTCTCCGTCAACGGCAGCGCTGCGCAGCGGCACCGTGAGCTCAGAGCTCTGGCCCAGGTAGCGCACATCTGCATAGTGCGACACGCGCGCGGCAGATCCGCGGTATCCCTCGCCAGACAGCACGGTGTAGCCCTGGTCGTCCAACGTGCTTAGGATTCGCGCGAGGTCGCCGTGCACGCAGGCGTCCAGCGGGCGCAGCACCGCCTTGACGAAGTTGTGCTCGGCGTCGGCTGACAGCATGCCGGCCGAGCAGAAAACGCCGGCCATGATGGGCGCGAGCACGCGCCGGATGCCCAGGATGCGCGCCACGGCCACAGCATGCAGCGGGCCGCCGCCACCGAAGGCGATCATGGACATGTCGCGCGGATCCAGGCCGCGCTCCACAGTGACCGCACGGATCGCGCGCGCCATGCTCACATTGGCCAGATGACGGATGCCGTGGGCCGCCGCCAGCGTGTCCATTTTGAGCGGGCCGCCGACATGCCTGTCGATGGCCCGCGCCGAGAGCGCGGGGTCGACCGGGAGACTGCCCCCGGCCAGGGCCTGCGGATTCAGGTAGCCCAGCGCCATGTTGGCGTCGGTGACGGTCGGACGGTCATTGCCTTTGCCGTAGCAAGCCGGCCCCGGCGCGGCGCCGGCCGACTCGGGGCCTACGCACAACAAGCCGCCAGCATCGATCCACGCGATGGAACCACCGCCGGCGCCGACCTCGGCGATGTCGATCGCCGGCACCTTGAGCACGTAGCCGCCGCCCTTGACGAAGCGGCTCGGTGCACTGATTCCGTCGCGGAACTCGTACTCGTTGGTCAGCGATGGCTGGCCTTTGACGACGATGGCCGCCTTGGCCGTGGTACCCCCCATGTCGAAGACGATCATGTCGTCGTTGCCGCCCAGCGCGCCGATGCGTGCCGCGCCGGCCACGCCGCCGGCCGGCCCCGAAGCCACTGCAAAAACTGGCTTGTCGCTGGCCGCGCCGATGCCCATCATGCCGCCGTTGGAAGCCATGACCTGCAGCGAGGCCTCGATGCCCATGGCTTGGAGGTCCTCGCGCAGTCGCGCAAGGTAGGTGCGCATGGCCGGCAGGATGTAGGCGTTGACCACCGTGGTGCTGGTGCGCTCATATTCCTTGATCTCAGGCAGCACTTCGCACGAGACGCTGAACAGTACACCCGGAAAGCGCTTCTGCAGCACGGTCTTGGCCTGCAGCTCATGCGCAGGGTTGATGTAGCTATTCAGGAAGCAGATGGCGATGGCGTTGACGCCTTCAGCCACGAGCTCACCGGTTTCCTCCACGAGCTGGTTCACGTCCAGCGCGGCCACCACGCTACCGTCGGCCGCGATGCGCTCGCGGATGCCCCGACGCCAGCGGCGCGTGGCCAGCGGCTGCGGCTTCTTCCAGGCCAAGTCGAACATGGTGGGCGTGCGGATGCGGCCGATCTCCAGCACATCGCGAAAGCCCTCGGTGGTCAGCACGCCGGTGTTGGCACCGACCTTCTGCAGGATGGTGTTGGAGGCGGTGGTCGTGCCGTGGACGATTTCCGTGATGTCTTCGGGCCGGATACCGGCTTGGTCGATCAGCGACTGCAGGCCTTGCACGATGGCCCGGCCCAGGCTGTCCGGCGTGGTCGAGGTCTTGTTGACGAACAACCGCCCGTCGGGCATCGCGAGCACGATGTCGGTGAATGTTCCGCCAATGTCGCACCCTACGCGTGCGCCCTTGCTCTGGTTTAGTGCAGTGGCCATGAGGTTCCGCTGTGGTTTGGTTGAAAATGCTTCCGAAGTGATTAACTAACTAACTGGCTAGTCAAGTTGTGTGCCAATGTACGAGCCGTTTTGCGCCGGTGTCAAGGGTGATGTCGATACGGGCGCAAGCGAGCTTTCAACAACCTGCTTGGTAGACTGACCAGGCGCCAAGCGAGCCCCAGAGCAACCGATCCATGACCCAGACACCGGCAACTGAACGCAAGCCCAAGCCGCGGAACGCGGTCGCTACGCGGGAGAAGATCCTCAAGATGGCCAGCCGCGAGTTCGCAGCGCACGGGTTCGAGGGCACGCGGATCGACGCCATCGTGGCGCGCTGCAAGATCAGCAAGAACCTCATCTACCACTACTTCGACAGCAAGGAAGCGCTGTTCATCGAAGTCATGGAGCGTGCCTACGGCGCCATGCGAGAACGGCAGAACGAATTGCAACGGTCTGGCGATCCGGTGCAGGACATGCGCGACCTCGTCCAGAAGACGGTGCAGCATTTCATCGACCAGCCGGACTTCCTGCAGTTGTTGTCCAACGAGAACCTGCACAAGGCCAAGCACATTCGCAAATCCAAGGTGATCTCGGAGATGTTCAACCCTTTGCGCGAGGCACTCCAGGACATCTTGGAGGACGGCAAGGCACAAGGCGTTTTCAGGCAGGATGCCGACTGGGTGGACCTGTACGTGTCGATCTCGGGCATCGGTTCGTACGCGCTGACGAACCGCTACACACTGTCCTATGTGCTCGGAGTCGATCTAGGTGCTGCCGAGCGACAGCAAGCACGGCTCAAGCACGCCGCTGACGTCGTTATCAGCTACCTGTGCGATCGCAGCGATTCGTCGGCAAGCTGAGCACTTAGCGGCACTGCGCCGGCCTGTTGCGTCCAGGCTGCGTCCTCGACGCGAACAGCCGATCCGCCTGCCCTATCCCACTGCGGAGCCTTGGCTGCGGGCTGGCTGCACGGTCCTTCGATACGTACAGAGTACGACGCGCAGCGGAGCGCACCGCAGGCCAGATCTCAGCAGACCATCACGACGAAGCGATCATGAATCGCCCTGACGCGAATTACTGCGGGACGTGCGCCACGGCGATCGGAACGGCTCCGTGCCTCAGGGCCAAGCCAGGCAGGGCAATGAAGAAGCCGCAGACCAACATCCCGGGAGATGTCCGTCTGCGGCCTCCATGACTTCTATTGATGGATCTAGATCCGGTCGCGCGGATCGTGCCAGCCACGACATCCATGCCGCAGAGCCCAAAGCCGTTGTTCGTCTTTCTGAGTGTGCCGTCAACGGCCGCATCAGTGCCGGTCCGTGACATCCGTATCGATCGTCAACGACGTGCCACGGCGATCATCGTCACCGCTTCACACTCGCGCGGCGCTGCCTGTCCCACCATAGCCAGAGGCCGCTGACCAACACAATCACGGTGACGCCGTCCAGCACCGTCCACAGCAGCTTGAGCGGCAGGGCGCCGTAGTCACCGAAGTGCAGCGGGCGCGAGAGCTCCAGTGTGCGCAGATACCACGGCATGTGGACGATCGCGCTGAGCTTGCCAGTGGAGGCATCCACCAGCACGGGCTGCAGCATGCGCGAGGTTAGCGGCGTGTCGCCCGCGGCCCAAAGCAGGTAGTGATGGGGGCTGCCGTACTGGCTGCCGGGCATGAGCATGGTGCCGATGTGGACTCCTGGCAGGTCCTGTTCGGCAACGTGGATGGCTGCGTCGAGCGACGTCCATTGGCCGGGGGACGGTGTTCCGCCTTGCGCCTCGGCGCTCAGTTGCAGCGCCAGCGGTCGCACCTGCGTGGCCGTCCAATGGGCGAACAACGGCTTGGATAACTGGTTGAAGGCGCCTGTCGCGCCCATCAGCAGTGCCCAGGCGAGCGAAACGATGCCGAGCAGGTTGTGCAGATCCAGCCAGGCGATGCGCGCGCTACGCTCGCGACGCACGGTGCCGAACTTTCGGCCGTTCATGAAGGGTGCGTACAGCAGCAGCCCGGAGACATTCGCCAGAACAAACAGCAACGCCATGACACCCATGAAAATGCCTCCGACCAGGCCCGCGAACAGGTCGGTGTGCAGTCCGCGCATGATGTGCATGAGCGTGCCGACGTCGAGCCCGCCTTGACCGGCAGCGGGAACCTGGCCGATGAGTTTGCCGCTGTGGGCGTCGTAACGCAGTCTGTGCACGCGGCTGCCGGCGGCGTCCCGCGCGCTCTTCATGCCGATGAGCACGACCGGCGCCTCATCGTCGCGCACTACATACTCGGGCCATCCATCCTGGATGGCGGCTCAGTGCATCGGCCACGACGGCGTCGATGTCCGCGCGGAGCCCGGCCACTTCCCGCGGCACGGAATGGAGCCAGTCATCGATCTCGTCCGAGTACACGAGCGGAAGGCCGGTGATGCACACGAGCAGCATGGCCAGTGTGCAGATCAGACTGGAGACCCTGTGGATCCAGAACCAGCGTTGCAGCGCCTTTGCAGTCATCGCAGCCATCGGCTCAGGCTCTGTCGCTCACCTTGCATCAGTAGCTGGCACGCAGAGTGAACATTACATTGCGCGGTTCACCCCACACGCTGTAGAAGCGCGAAGGAACGCGGGCGTAATAGGCCTTGTCGAAGAGGTTGTTCACGTTGACGGTGGCCAGCAGATTCCTGTTGATGCGATAGCCGAACTGTGCATCGAACACCGCGTAGCCGCGTTGCGGGTCGGCGCCGCGGCTGGTTGTGCTCTGCGCGCGCATACCCGCGCCCAGGAACCAGCCCCGCAGTGCCTTGTCCTGGAATTCGTAGCGCGTCCACAGCTTGAAGCTGTTGCGCGGTTCCTCGGCCGAGTAGATCGCGCCCAGCTGAGTGGGGTCGTCCACATAACGGGTGAGCAGGCGCGTGTATCCGGCATAAATGTCCCAGCCCGGACGGATGCGGCCCGCCACTTCCATTTCCCAGCCTTGGCTGCGCACCTTGCCGCTCGCCATATAAAAGGTGGGATTGTTTGGATCGGCCACGGCGCGGTTCTCGTCATTGATCTGGAACGCGGCAATGGAAGCGTTCAGTCGTCCGTTCAGGAACACGCCCTTGGCACCCACTTCGTACTGCTTGCCTTCACGCGGCTTGAGAGCGGCGTTGCCCACAGCCAACTGCGTCTGGGGCTGGAATATCTCGGTGTAGCTTCCGTACACGGAGATGTTTGGCTGCAGGTCGTAAACCAGGCCGACCTGCGGCGTGAACTGGGTGCCGACACTCGGATCTTTCTGCCAGGCGCCGACCGTGGGCAGGATGTTCTGCGAGCGGCTCTCAAAACGGCTGAGGCGCCCGCCTAACGTCAGGGTCAGCCGATCGGTGAGGTGTGTACGCAGCTGCCCGTAGACGCCGGACTGCTCACTGCGGCTGTTGGATCCGAACTTGAACGGAATGGGTTGTTCCGGCTTCTGGACGTTGCGCAGGTCCACGTCGGGGATCTGCACATTGCCGCTGAGCGAGGTCTGGCGACGCCAAGCCTGATTGAAGCCCACCACGACTTCGTGGTTCATTCCAGCCAGATTGAATTTGCCTGAGATGTTGGCATCGAGACCGCGCCATAGCGTGTCGCCGTCCTGCGCCTGCAAGGTGTAGCGGGAGTGATAGTTGAAGCCCGGGCCGGGATTCACATAGCCATAGCGTGAGTCACCATCCACGCTGCGGTCGAGATACACCACCTTGGCCTGCCAGTTGCTGTTGAAGCGGTGGGTTAGTTCCGCAAAGTACTCCGTGGTGGTGTTGTCGGCGCCGCTCCAGTCTGTGCCGTAGAAAGTGGAGCGTGGCAGGCGCACAAATGAGCCATCCGCATGGGCGCCCACGCCGTAGTCGATGCCGCGGTCATGTCTTTTCTGCGCTGTGGCGGAAAGGGTGAGCATGGTGTCCGGCGTGAGATCGGCCTCGATCACGCCGTAGCCCATGAGGTTGCGGTCACGGCCTTCGTCCAGAAAAGTGCCGTAGCTCTGGCCGGCCAACACGACGCGTCCGCGGACGCTGCCGCTCTCATTGAGAGGACGGGAGATGTCCAGCTCCGAACGGCCGCGTCCCCAAGAACCCGCCGACAGGGTGCCCGCGATGCTGGGCTCTGCCGTGGGACGCTTGCGCACCATGTTCACCGTGCCTGCGGGGCTGCCTGCGCCCTGCAACACGCCCGCGGGACCTCGCAGCACTTCGATGCGGTCGTACATGGCCAGATCGAACTGACTGAGGTATTGCAGGCCGTTGTTGGCGGGAATGCCGTCGTACTGCACGTCAGACTGATAGCCGCGGGCCTGGAAGTAGGCCGTGCCGTCGCCATAGGGAAACGTCGTCACGCCCACCACCTGCCGTAGCGCGTCTTCCACGGTCATGAGGTTCTGGTCTTCAATCTGCTGGCGTGTGACCACGGAGACTGACGCAGGTACCTCCTTCCATGGAATGGGCACCTTGGTGCCCACGGTCACTTGGCGCGGTGCGTAGCTGCCCGTTCCCTCGGTGAGGGCACTTGCTTCGGCGTTCCCTGTCACCACCACGGTTTCCAGGGTGTGGGACGCTTCGCCCTGCCCCAAAGGCGGCTGAGCCCTGCGCTGTAACTGCCAAGCGCCGCTGGCACTGCGCACCGCCTGGAGCTCGGTGTTGCGCAGCAGCAGGGCCAGGCCTTGCTCGGTTTCGAACCGGCCTTGCAGACCTGACGTGCGGATACCCTCCACCAGCGCGGGCTCAAAGCTGAGTGTGATCCCGGCTTGGCTGCCAAAGGCATAGAGCGCAGCGTCGAGCGGGCCGGCGGACAGGTTGAATGCCTGCGCTGTGTCCTGGGCGGCGCTCTTCGTCGGCGCGGCCACCGGCTGTGCGGCGGCGTTCAGCGTGGCCAACGTGCACAGCGCAGCAGCCAATGCAATGGGGTTGAAGGTCTGCTTCGGGCGGGCAGGGGCAGGGCCCGAGGCCTTGCGCAGCGAGGTATGCATGAGAACGTTGCTCCAGGGAGTGGCGACGCGCTTTGAAAGTTGGCGCTTATTCCCTTGTCGAAGCAGCCCTGGAAAAGGGCCATGCAGGTCGACCGATCAGCATGTCGGCGGCTTCGGCGCCTTACGTCAGGAACCTTCGTGCCGTTGGGGCGGCATGTTCAACCGCCTTGCTGACCTCTAGATCCAGTCCTGTGAGAGGCCCACCTTGGCTCTGCAGGAAATGCCTGGTTCTTCAGGAGTCTTCCGACTTCGCGGTCAGCGTGACCCAGTACCGGGTGCGTTCGCGAATCGTGAGGGAAAGGGATTCCGTAATCGCCCGCAGCGTTCGGTCCGTATCGTCGAGCTGGAACACGCCGGAGATCCGCAGGTTGGCCACTTCCGGCGCACAGCCCAGAATGCCACGCCGGTAGCGGGCGATTTCCGCCGTCAGATCGACCAGCCGCATATTGCGCGCCACCAGCACTCCATCGCGCCAGGAGACATCGTTGTCGTCCGCAGCCTGTTTGTCACCCACACCACGCCCGTCGAACTCGGTCTGCATGCCCGTGGGCAACTCCACTGCTTGATCGGCGTCTGCGCGCGCCGGCTGGATGCGCACGGCATGCTGCAGAACGGCCACGCGCCAGCGCGCGTCCTGCAGTTCCCTCACCAGAAAGCGTGTACCCAGTGCGCGCACGCGGCCCGCATCCACCACGACTTCCAGTGGAGGCAAAGGCGGATCGGAATGCGCGGTCTCCACTAGCATTTCCCCGGCGACCAACTCAAGCGCCCGCTCGGTGGCGGTGAACCGCACGTTGACGGCGCTGCCCGTGTTGAGCCAGATGCGGCTGCCATCAGCCAGCGTTTCCGTGCGGCGCTCGCCCACCGCCGTTCGATATTCCGCCGCCCATTCGCGGCCGAAGACGCGCCACATCCACCAGGCGACGGGCGTGGTCAAAGCCACGGTGAGCACGCCCCGCACCGCGTGACGCCGTGCCTGGCCCGCAGCGCCCAGCGTTGTGAGACCTATCTCCTGAGGCACCTGCGCCAAAAGCAGACGCAGCTCTTGCGCAGCCTGCCAGGCACGCTCATGATCAGGACTGCGATCACGCCAGAGCTGCAAGGCGCCCAGACGGTCTTCATCCAGCTCGCCCGCGTGCTGTAGCACCATCCAGTGTGCGGCCTCCTGGGCCAGCTGCGCCCGATCCGCGGCAGGGCCGGCGTCCGCGCTCATATCATCGCCGCGATGCAAAGGGCGAATCCTGCCTGCATGTCGCGCTTGACGGTTCGTACCGACACGTTCATGCGCCGCGCAATCTCGTCGTAGGTAAGGTGTTCCAGCTGCGATAGGAGGAAGACCTCGCGGGCGCGTGAACCCAGAGCATCCAGCATCTGATCGATGCGTTGCAGCGCCTGCAGCACCATGAGGCGCTCTTCGGGGGAGCAGGCCAAGGGCTCAGGCTGGTGCGCCAGTGCTTCCAGATAGGCGCGCTCCAGTGTCTGCCGGCGGAAATGGTCCACCAGCAATCCATGGGCTACTGTGCGCAGATAGGCCCTGGGCTCGCGTAAACCTTCTACCGTTGCCGTGTCTTTACTGGGGCGGATGAACGCCATGAACACGTCATGCGCCAAATCTGCCGCATGCTGGACATCACCCAGCTTGCGTTGAAGCAATGACTGCAGCCACCCGTGGTGGTCGCGGTAGAGTTGCTCTACGCTCTTGTGCTCGGAGGTGTTGAAGGAAGAGAGTGCGACGGGCATGGGGCGACGACCATGGCATGACTCGCGCAAAGATGAGAATCGTTCTCATAATAGTCGATACGGAAGAAAGAGGCGCGGTTCGACGCTATGACGCTCGCGCAGCCGCTTCTGCGAGTGCAGGTTCACGAGGTCCCGTGCGCCACCCCGAGTTCGTCGTATCGGCCGCACCGAGTGAACGCCGCATCCCCCCGTCGTGTTTACGGCCACGGCGATCTTCGAAGCGAAGCGCTCCGCGGACGCGGCGCAGTTCATCTCGTTCGCGCACAACGGATGTGCTGACCTGTACGGGCGCAGGGGTGTTGGCGCAGACCGAAATTTGAGCCAGTTTTGAAGGGTCTGCCGACCTAAAACTGAGCCAGGTGAACAACCTGCTCTGCTGCTTTTTTGTGCAGCAGAGGAAGAGGAGTGATCACATGGACACCAATCCGGCGGCTTTACAGCCGGGGCAACAAGTCTGAGCGCCAGATCGCGCGCATCACGGGGCTGTCGAGTAACACGGTCTCCAAGTGGCTGCACGGCCAGGTCGACGGCCCGCCGAAGCACCAACGCGGCGAGCAGCCCACCAAGCTCACGGCGTTCCACGAGGCGCTGCGTCAGGCCTTGACGGTCGATGCCCGGCGACCAAGACAGCAGCGGCGCACAGCCCGAGCCCTCTACACCGAGATCAAGGCGGCCGGCTACGAAGGCGGCTACAGCCGCGTGACCGACTTCATCCGCGCCTGGCGCCAAGGCCAAGGCCAAGGGGCTGCGACCAACGCCTTCATCCCGCTGGCCTTCGCGCTCGGCGAGGCCTGCCAGTTCTGTCAGTGGCACTCCAATAATCCCCAGTTGTGGCATCTGAAATTTCCCCACCCATCGACAACGCGAAGGAGCGAGAGATGGAAAAGGAAAAGCAA
>NZ_JBEPKY010000037.1:0-31581 GCF_040544975.1 Pseudacidovorax sp. 1753
CGGGGGGGGCCCGGGGAGAAACAACCCCGTGTGCCACGCCCCAAATGCCAGTGAGTGGGACCACACCAGGCAAACACACCCCCCCCCCCCCCCCCCCCCCCCCCCCCCCCGGGGGGGGGGGCCCCCCCCCCCCCCCCCCCGGCAGCGTCTGCAGCGTCTGCAGAGGGCGCGCCCCCACCCCAACCCTCCCCCAGCGGGGGAGGGAGCGAAGACTCCGCCGCCGCTGGGGCAGTGGGCGAAGACCGCGAGGCCATGCTGGTGCGGCTGCGCGCGCTGCAGGCCGAACTCGCCACGCTGCAGGGCGAGTCGCCGCTGATCCTGCCCACCGTGGACTACCAGGCCGTCGCGGCCGTGGTGGGCGACTGGACGGGCATTCCGGTCGGCCGCATGCAGCGCAACGAGATCGACACCGTGCTCAAGCTGCCCGTGCTGCTGGGCCAGCGCGTGATCGGCCAGGACCATGCGATGGAGATGATCGCCAAGCGCATCCAGACCAGCCGCGCGGGCCTGGACAACCCCAGCAAGCCCATCGGCGTGTTCATGCTGGCCGGCACCTCGGGCGTGGGCAAGACCGAGACCGCCCTGGCCCTGGCCGAGGCACTGTACGGCGGCGAGCAGAACCTCATCGTCATCAACATGAGCGAGTACCAGGAGGCGCACACCGTCAGTTCGCTCAAGGGCGCGCCCCCTGGCTACGTGGGCTACGGCGAAGGCGGCGTGCTGACCGAGGCCGTGCGCCGCAAGCCCTACAGCGTGGTGCTGCTGGACGAGGTGGAGAAGGCGCATAGCGACGTGCACGAGCTCTTCTTCCAGGTCTTCGACAAGGGCTTCATGGAAGACGGCGAAGGCCGCACCATCGACTTCAAGAACACGCTGATCCTGCTCACCACCAATGCCGGCACCGACCTGATCGCCAGCATGTGCCGCGACCCCGAGCTGATGCCCGATCCCGAGTCGATGGCCAAGGCCCTGCGCGAGCCGCTGCTCAAGGTCTTCCCGCCCGCGCTGCTGGGCCGGCTGGTGACCATCCCGTACTACCCGCTGTCGGACGAGATGCTGGGCAGCATCGTGCGGCTGCAGCTGGGCCGCATCAAGAAGCGCGTCGAGGCCCGCTACAAGATCCCGTTCGAAGTGGGCGACGACGTCGTCAAGCTGGTCGTCAGCCGCTGCACCGAGAGCGAATCGGGCGGCCGGATGATCGACGCCATCCTCACCAACACCATGCTGCCGGACATCAGCCGCGAGTTCCTCACGCGAATGATGGAAGGCAAGCCGATCGAGCGTGTGCAGGTCGGCGTGGTGGACGGCAACTTCAGCTACGGGTTCTGACACCCGCGATCGCGCGCCTCGCACTCACACTCCAAAGAGGTCCACATGACTGAGTTCTACAGCAGCGGCATCCAGATCAAGGGCGGCCGAATCCGCAACAACGTCCCAGCGGCCTTGTCGGGCGCCAAGGCGAAGGATTTCGTCGATACCACCAGGCGGACGCTGGACGCCATCAAGGCGACGGGGATGGGGCGGCAGCTCCTGAACGAGATCAACGCCAGCGGGCATGTGGTGAAGATCTACCGGACGTGGGACATCGAAGAAGGGCCGTATCAGGGCGGCGAAGACGTCGACCCATCGATGGTGGTACCGCTGGACGAGGTGGTCGGCGGTGAACTCGAACTTCACCGGGTTCTGGAGCGTGCATGCGAGGACCTGAGTGGTCGCTCGCGGGTGAAGAAGTTTCTGGGCATCGGCCGTGCGCGGCCGCGGTTCATCGGGCGGGACGCCGTGGCGCGCCTGGTGGGGGTGTCGCCGAGCGTGCTCAAGCAGATGGAAGAAGGCAAAAAATCCATCGATCCCAACACCGACGCGAAGCTGCGCGTCTACCTGTACGACTTCCTGACACCTGGCCCGGGCAGCGACTGCCTGATCGCGTTCAACCACAAGAAGCTGAACTACAGCGAAGGGCACATGAAGCATCTGCCGATGTCGAAGAGCCCCCTTCACCTTCCCTTGCCCGTGGTGCTGGCGCACGAACTGACACATGCCTGGCGCGTCATGACGGGCCGGGTCCTCTTCCTGTATGGCTGGGAGGAGGAGGCAATGACGGTCGGCCTGCCGCCTTTCTCCAGCATGAAGTTCACGGAGAACCGCTTCCGCATCGAGTTCGACAATACCGGGCTGGCAATCAGGCCGGAGTACGCCTACCTCGACTTCAATACCGGCATCATCGATCCGAAGGGCGCCGGGATCGACCAAGACAAGAAGTGGCAGGGCAAATCGTCCGCCATCGAACCCCGCGTCAAGGACGTCCTCAAAGGCGCCATGGAAAAGCGCCGTGCGGCGATGGGCTACGACGGAGACGATGATGATTTCTGAGCCCGTCCCCGCTGCGTCCTGTAGCGATCATCCTGCCACGCTCGTGCAGTCGTGACACGTACACCTGCCATGGACAAGCGGCTTTCCGCGGCTCTTGTACCGAAGCGCCACCCAGGCGGTGATGCGACGGCGACGGCCGCGGCGGCGGCAGCCATGGCCGGTCCGGCGCCTTCGGTCGAGCTGGACATGGCACAGGTCCTGCAACTGGCAGTGGCGTGGCATCGCGAAGGTCGCCTGGATGCGGCCGAACGCATCTACAGGGCCCTGGCCGACGGCGGCGATGCCAACGTCCTGCACTTCCTGGGCATGCTCCTGCATCAGAGAGGCCGCTCCGACGAAGCACTGGCCTTGATGGAACGCGCCATCGCCGCGGATCCGACGGTCGCCGACTGGCACAGCAACCTTGGCAACGTGCTGCTCGAAGCGGGGCGGCTGGACAAGGCGGCGCAGGCCTACGAGCGCGCCCTGGCACTCGCGCCGGAGCGCGCGGCCTTCCACAACAACCTGGGCGTGCTGCGGCGGGAGCAGGGCCGGCTGGACGAAGCCGAACAGGCCTATCGGCAGTCGATCGCGCTGGCCCCGGACTCCGTCGATGCCCGCACCAACTGCGCAAGCCTGCTGCTGGCGCTGGATCGCCACGAGGAAAGCCTGCGGATGTTCTGCGAGGCGTTGCTGCGCTCGCCCCGCCATGCCAAGGCCAAGCGTCTTCTGGGCATGGCCTTCTTCAGCGTGGGTCGGCTGGCCGAGGCGGCCGAGGTGTACCAGGGTTGGCTCAAGGACGAGCCCGACAACCCCGAGGCCGCCCATCACCTGGCGGCGTGCACGGGCACCCTGGTGCCCGAGCGTGCGGCCGACGGCTACGTCGAGTCGGTGTTTGACGGCTTTGCCAACAGCTTCGACGCCAAGCTGGCCATGCTGCACTACCGCGCCCCGGAGCTGGTGGCCGGCCAGGTCGCGTCCTGCCTGGGCGAGCCCCGTGCGTCCCTGGACATCCTCGACGCGGGCTGCGGCACCGGCCTGTGCGGGCCGTTGCTTGCACCCTTTGCTCGCCATCTGGAGGGCGTGGACCTGTCGGCCGGCATGCTGGCCAAGGCCGAGCCCAGGCAGGTCTACCACCGCCTTGTCAAGGCCGAACTCACCGCCTTCCTGCAGCAGAGCGAAGCGGCCAGCCGCGACCTGATCGTCTCGGCCGACACGCTGTGCTATTTCGGCCGACTGGCGCCTGTCTTCACGGCGGCGCACGACGTGCTGCGGCCGGGCGGCTGGCTCATCTTCACGCTGGAGGCTGTCGATCCCGATCTGCACGGGCAGCCTCTCTCGTCCGACGGCTTCATCCTCAACCCCCACGGCCGCTACAGCCACGACGGCGCAGCGGTGCGTGCCGACCTGGAGGCCGCCGGCCTGGAGCCCGTGGCCTTCGATTCCGTGCATCTGCGCAACGAGAACGCCCGGCCCGTGCAGGGCTGGCTCGTCGCCGCCCGCCGTCGCTGACCCACCCGACATCGCCACCATGGCCACACAGGAATTCCGCATCGAAAGCGAATCGCCCGTCAACGGCGAGCTCATGTTCTGGGGCATCGTCGGGCACGAGGGCCTGAGCCGGCCGGCCGCCTACGAGCTGTCGGTGCTCTCCAAGGCCAACGACCTGGACGCGCGCGACGTGCTGGGCCATGCCTTCGACGTGGTGGTGGAGTTCCTGGACCCGGGTGGCAACACGCACCAGCGGCATTGCCAGGGCCATGCGGTGCGCTTCGCGCGCCTGGGCGCGGTGGGGCGCTACTTCGAGTACCGCATCACCCTGCGCTCCTGGTTCTGGCTGCTGACCAAGCGGACCAACGCCCGCATCCACCAGGACAAGAGCGTGCTGGAGGTGATGGACGCGACCTTCGAGGACAGCGCCATCAAGCGCTTCAAGAAGACCAAGCCCAGCGGCGTGGTGGGCGAGCACAAGCCGCGCACCTACTGCGTGCAGTTCGAGGAGAGCGACTACGACTTCGTCTCGCGCCTGCTCGAGGACGAGGGCATCTACTACTGGTTCGATGCGCACGACGCGCCGGGCACCATGCTGCTGGCCGACGGCGCCGGCACGGCGCACGACAAGCTGCCCGTGGTGCACGAGCTGCCGATGGCCACCGGCGGTGGCGAGGAGCGCTTCGACGAGATCCTGCGCTGGTGCGATGCGCAGTCGCTCGGCAGCGGCCGCTATGCCTCGCGCGACAGCGACTTCAAGAAGATCCGCACCGTACTCAAGTCCGACGCCGACGCCTCGGGCGAGCACGAGCTGAGCGACCTGGAGGTGTTCGAGTTTCCGGGCGGCTACTTCGAGAACGGTGCGCTCAACCTCAAGCTGGGCGCGCGCATCGACCAGATGGTCTCCGAGCGGCGGCAGCACTGGGCGCTCACGGCCTGGCCCGACGTGGCCGTGGGCCGCTGCTTCGACTTCAGCGGCGATCCGGACGGCACGCGCGACGGCGCCTACCTGATCGCGGGTTGCACGCTGGTGCTGATGCACCCGGGCTACGAGGGCATCGATGCGCCGCCGCGCGAGGAGGCGGCGGGGCGCCTGCTGATGGCACTGCTGGCCGACGACGCCGTCAACGCCCAGGTGCTGGACGCGCTGGGCCGGCTGGTGGCCGAGGAGCCGCTGCTGCACACCGGCCGGCGCGGGGCGGGCCTGTTCCTGCTCACGGCCCTGCCCGCGGAGACCACCTTCAAGCCGCCGCGGCTCACGCCGCGCGTGCGCATGCCGGGCCCGCAGTCGGCCATCGTGGTGGGGGCACAGGGCAAGGAACACGACGTGGACGCCTTCGGCCGCGTCAAGGTGCACTTCCACTGGGACCGCTACGACGCGAGCAACGAGAAGTCCACCTGCTGGATCCGCGTGTCGCAGCCCTGGGCCGGCAAGGGCTGGGGCGGCTACTTCGCGCCGCGCATCGGGCAGGAGGTGGTGGTCGACTTCCTCAATGGCGACCCGGACCGGCCGCTGATCATGGGCCGCGTCTACAACGACGACCAGCCCATTCCCTATCCCAGCGCCACGCAGAGCGGCTTCAAGACGCGCTCCACGCCTGGCGGCGGCCCCTCGAACTACAACGAGATCATGTTCGAGGACAAGAAGGGCGCCGAGCTGGTGAACATCCATGCCGAGCGGAACATGTCGACCTCGGTGGAGGTGGACGATTCGGTGAGCGTGGGCCGCGACCAGAGCGAGACGGTGGACCGAGATCGCACGTCGAAGGTCGGCCGCAACGAGACCACGGTGGTGGTCGAGAAGCAGGAGAACACCGTCGGCCAGCGCCAGGTCAACACCATCGGCGGCGGCGGGCAGCTCACGCAGGTGGCGGGCTTCCAGGAGAACATCTACCACGCCGGCCAGAAGACCTCGGTCAAGGGCATGCAGGGCCTGATCGTCACGGCCAACCAGGACGTGGCCATCGGCGGCTTCCAGAAGACGGCCATCGGCGCCAACATGGACGTGGGCATCGCCGGCTTCCACACGGTGTCGGTGGGCTCGGACACGGCCTTCATCACCAACGGCAACACCAAGATCCAGTCCGGCGGCGACCACAACGACGTGACCAATGGCAAGCACGCCATCATGGCCAACGAGGTCAAGATCGTCAGCAACTCGAACGTGACGACGATGGCGGTGGCCAACATCGACGCGACCTCGGTGGGCTCCAACACCACGGTGCTGGGCGCCAACTCCAGCGGCTACATCGGCACCAACAGCGAGGCCAACATCGGCATCGCGCGCTCCACCTTCATGGGCATGAGCATGGAGAACGCGCTGGCGATGAGCATCTCGAACTTCGCGGGCATCCAGATGGAGAACGTGCTCGCAGTGAAGCTCGCGAACAGCGCCGGGCCCAACCTCACCACCGAGGCCCTGTGGGTGGACATCTCTCCCATGAAGATCCTGCAGGCGGGCGCGCCGAGCGCGGCAGCCGCCGCAGCCGCGTCGCAGGCCGGCGCCATCGTGGCGGCCGCGATGGGGGTTGGCGCGGTCATCCGCGGTGCGTTCGACGTGGCCGCCACGATCAAGCAGTACGTGGATGCGGCCAAGGCGCTGGAGGACGCCGCCAAGGAGGCGAAGGCCCAGGGCCTCACCGATCTGTCCGGCCGCCTGAACCGCATGGCGACGACGGCCCGGTTGCGCGCGGTCGAAGGCGGCGCAGCCGCCGTCAACCCCGGCGCGCTGGCCGTGGTCGTGGCGGGCGAGAGCGTCAACTCCGACGTGGGCATGGCCAAGACCGTGTGGGACACGGTGACCGGCGCCGAGGAGGCCGGCCCCGCCAGTGCAGGCCTGGACGGCCCGGCCAAGCCGGGCGTGCCGCCCATGCCCGACCTGCCGGCCATGCCCGAGATGCCCAAGCCCTACCAGCCGCCCGGGGGGCAGTGAGCACCGATGCAGGTCCACAAGCCCATGTCCCTGGGACTGTCCACACGGCCCATCGAGTACCGCCGCCGCTACGGCCTGTGCGTCACGGCCAGCCTGCACATCCCCTTCGCCCAGGCCGAAGGCGGCACCCTGTGGGGCGAGCAGTCGATGTGGACCTTCCTGGCCGAGGAGATGGCCGTCCCACTGATCGACGAGGGCATCGCCAAGCTCACGCCCGAGTTCCTGGTGCATGGGCGCGCCCATGCCGATCCCGCGCGCCCTGGCGCCTGCGCGGTGCGGGCGCAGGTGGGCCCGCTGCAGAAGACGCTGCTGGTCTTCGGCGAGCGGCACTGGCACGGCGATCGGCCCACCGCCCCGCAGCCCTTCGAGTCCCTGCCGCTGGACTGGGCCCATGCCTACGGCGGCGCCGACTTCGCGCTCAACCCTGCGGGCCGGGGCCGCACGGCCGTGGACGGCGTGCACTGGCTGCCCAACATCGAGTCGCCCGCGGCGCGGCTGCAGCGGCCCGACCAGGCCGTGCCGCCGGCCGGCTTCGGCGCGCTCGAACCCCTGCACCCGTGGCGCGCCGCGCACCGCGGCACCTATGACGAGTCCTACCTGCGCGAGCATGCGCCCGGCTTCGCGCCCGACCTGGACTGGCGCCACTTCAACATGGCGCCGCCGGACCAGTGGTTCGAGCAGCCGCTGCGTGGCGACGAGGCCTTCGCCTTCGACCACCTGCATCCCACCCGGCCCCGCGTGGAAGGCCGGCTGCCCGGGCTGCGGGCGCGCGTCTTCGCCGACTACGCATTGGCGGGCGGCGAGACCCGGCTGCGCGAGGTGCCGCTGCGGCTGACCACGCTGTGGTTCTTTCCGCACGCGGAGCGGGCCATCGCCCTGTTCCAGGGACTGGCCGAGATCGCCACCGACGATGGCAGCGACATCCGCTGTCTGCTGGGTGCCGTGGAGCGCGTCGGCGCACCGCGGGACGATGCCCACTATGCCGCCGTGCTGGACAAGCGGGCCGACCCGGCCATGGGAGCCCTGCAGGCGCTCAACGACGCGGACCTGCTGCCCGAGGGCCTGGACGACCTGGACCCCGACGCCGAGCTGCGCCGGCAGGCCTTCGCGGGCGACCAGCTGCAGGCCGACGCCCAGCGTCGCCGCGCGGAGTCCGAGGTCACCCTGGCGAGGGCGCAGGCCCGCGCCCTCGGCAAGGACCCGGACGCGCTGGGGCTGCGGATGCCGCCGGTGGACCGTGCGCCGACGCGGCCGGCCGAGCTGGTGGCCTACCTGGAGCGTCAGCAGAAGGAGGCGCAGCGTCAGCACTGGGCCATGCTGGACGACGTGTTGACGCAGGCCGAGAAGGCGCTGGAGATGGCCGCCCGCCAGAAGCTGGACCTGCCCGCGCTGGCGCATCGCGGGCCGCCGCGCTTCAATGCCGAGGAGCGCCTGGCCGAGATGGCGGCGCTGGCCCAGGGCCGGGCCTTCGACCGGCCAGGCATGCACGCCGGCCTGGTCCGGCAGGAGGCGGCCGAGCGCATGGGCTACCTGCAGTCGGCCCATGCCCAGTTGCCTGCCGCGCCCATGGCGCCTGCGCCCGCCCGCGCGCTGCGCGCCGAGATCGAGCGCGCCGTGGCGGTCGGCCTGCGTCAGTTCGCGCGGATGGACCTGACGGGTGCCGACCTGTCGGGCCTGGACCTGCGTGGCTGCGACTTCGCGGGCGCCTGGCTGGAGAGTGCCAACCTCTCGCAGGCCAACATCTCCGGTGCCGACTTCACGGCCGCCGTGCTGGCGCATGCGGACCTGCGGGGCGTGGTCGCCGTCGGCACCCGGCTGATGGGCGCCAACCTGGGCCGGGCGCGGCTGTCCGGCGCGGTCTTCGACGAGGCCCAGCTCGAACAGGCCACGCTGATGCACTGCGGGTTCGGCGACACGCAGTGGCGCCGCGCCACCCTGACGGGGGCGATGCTGTTCGAGAGCCAGTGGGGCCGGGTGGACTGGACCGGTGCGGTGGCGCCGGGCCAGACCTTCCACAAGCTCGACCTGCAGGGCCTGGTGCTGGCCGAGGCCGACCTCACGGCCGCGACCTTCATCGAATGCGCGCTCGATGGCGTGGATCTGCGCGGCGCCCGCCTGTCGCAGGCCACCTTCATGGGATGCCGGCTGGCCGGGGCCCGCCTGGGCGGCGCGCTGCTCGATGGCGCGGTCTTCGCACAGCAATGCGATGCCGCCGGCGCCGATTTCAGCCAGGCGCGGCTGGTCGGTGCCAACCTGGGCAGCATGGGCCTGGCGGGCGCGCGCTTTGCGCAGTCGCGGCTGGACGGGGCCTTCCTGTGCGAGGCCGACTTCACCGGTGCCGACCTGCGTCTGGCGAGCGCGCAGGGCGCACTGCTGCGCCGCACGCGGCTGCGGGGTGCGCAGATGGCCGGCATCAACCTCAAGGACGCCGTGCTCCAGCATGCCGACCTGCGCGGTGCCGATCTGCGCCGCAGCAACCTCTTTGCCGCCGACCTGTCGCGCGTGCGGCTCGACGGCGACGTGCGGCTGGAGGGCGCACTGCTCACCCGTGCACGCACCTGGCCCCGGCTGACGCCGCAACAGCAGGGGGCGGCATGACCCGGTGCGCCTTCCTTTGCCGCTGCACCTGGCCGAGCCGGGGCCGCACGCAGCCGCCTCGGCGGGCGCGGAAGGGGGGGCGGCCGTGACGCTGTCCCTGCACAGCCTGTCTGCCGCCGTGGCCGTCGGCGAACTGATCGAGGCACTGGATCTGCGCAAGGGTGCCTACGGCCGGGCCGACCTGGGCGGCGGCATCTTCAGCCGGTGCCAGTTCGGCGAGGCCGACCTGCGCGAGGCGGACCTGCGCGAATGCGTCTTCGACCAGTGCGACCTGCGCGGCGTGCTGATGGCGGGCGCACTGCTGCGCAAGGCGGTGTTCAACCGCTGCCGGATGGACCATGCGGACCTGCGGTCCGCGATGCTGCACGGCGCGGTGCTCACCGAGTGCCAGGCCCCGCATGCCCAGCTGGGCCAGGCCCAGCTGTCGATGGCCCTGGTGAGCAAGACGCGCCTGGACCACGCCGTGCTGCGCGGGGCCGACCTGGACGCCGCCACCTTCAGCGAGACCAGTCTGCTGGATGTGGCCGCCGAAGAGGCGGTGTGGCGCCAGACGACGCTCTACCAGTGCGGCATGCAGCACATGAGCTGGCGCGGTGCCCGCCTGGAGCGCGTGGCCTTCGTCGGGGCGGTGCTGGCCGGCATGGACTTCCGCGGTCTGGCGCTGCAGGGCTGCCAGTTCCTGCAGGCCGATCTGCGTGGCGCGGACTTCAGCGAAGCCCTGATCGCCGGCTGCAACTTCCAGCAGGCCAGGCTGGACCAGGCCCGCTTCGCGCGCGTGCGGGGCAGCCATGCGCTCTTCTGCCAGGCCGAAGGCAGCCAGGTGGATTTCCGGGAGGCGCAGCTGCGACAGGCGCTGTTCACCGGCGCGCAGCTGCCGGGCGCCTGCTTTGCCGGCGCCGACCTGTTCCAGGTGCACCTGGCCGGCGCCGCGCTCGCCGGTGCCGACCTGCGGGGCGCCGAGCTGGCCCATGCCGACCTGCGTCATGCGGACCTGACCCAGGCCGACCTGCGTGGCGCCGGCCTGATGCGCACGGTGCTGCATGGTGCCCGCACCGAAGGCGCGCAGATGAGCGACCGTGCACGCGCGCTCGAGACCGATCCCGATCTGGCCCAGGCCGAACAATGGCAGCCCGTCGCGGGCTGAATCCCAGGAGCAACCCCATGTCCCCGAGCCCCCGCGCGGCAGCGCGTCCCTCTTCCCCCAGCCCTTCCACCGCGACGGCCTCTCGCGCGGCCAAGGCCATCGATGCCGAATGGTGCGTGGGCGTGGTCACGGCATCCGGCGCCGAAGGGCTGGCGGTGGTCAGTGGTGGCCTGCAGGTCCAGGCCCGGCGCGCGGTGGGCTGCCTGCTGGCGCCGCGGCCCGGCGACACGGTGGCCTGCCTGCGCGTCGCGCCCGCACAGTGGTGGGTCATGAACGTGCTGCAGCGCGAAGAATCGGACGCGCCCCATCTGCTCAGCCTGCCCGGGGACGCCCTGCTGCAGGCGGAGGGCGGCACGCTGTCGTTGCAGGCCGAAGCGCTGGACCTGCGCGCCGGCCGCAGCCTGGCCATCACCGCGCCGCAGGCCCAGGTGGCGGTGGACGGTGCCGACGTGGTCGGACGCCAGCTGCGCGTGAGCGCCGGCGTGTTCAAGCTGGTGGGCTCGGTGCTGTCGACGGTGATGGAGCGTGTGCAGCACCACAGCCGCCATTACCTGCGCCGCACCGAGGGGATGGACCAGGTGCATGCCACGCACCTGAACTGCGAGGCCGAGCAGACCCTGCGGCTGTCGGGCGAGCACGCGCTGGTCAATGGCGAGAAGCTGGTGAAGGCGCGGGGCGCGCAGATCCACTTCGGCTGACGCCTTTCATCCCCATCGAGGAGCGCCGCATGTTCGCCAACTGCCAGGTCATGGGAACCGACATGGGCTTCCCCGACGTCTGCCTCACGCCCGCGGTGCCCTCGCCGATCCCGGTGCCGTATCCCAACATCGCCATGGGGCCGATGGCCATCCCCAACTGCCCGACCATCCTCATCATGGGCGGGCCGGCGCACAACCTGGGCACCACCATTCCCATGACCAATGGCGACAACGCGGGCGTGCTGCTGGGCGTGGCATCGGGCACGGTGATGGGGCCGAGCCGGCACCTCACCGGCGCGTTCACCGTGCTGCTGCAGGGCATGCCGGCCTCCCGGCTGACCAGCATGTCGCTGCAGAACAGCACCAACTGCCCGGGCGTGCGCGTGGTGCCGAGCCAGCCGGTGGTGCTGCTGCTCGCGCCCTGAGAGCCTCAGCGCGGCGGCGGCGGCGTCCACTCGCGCGCGATGTCCTGCGGCGTCTTGGGCGGCGGGAAGTACAGCGACTCGCGCCGGTCCCAGTCGAGGCGCACCACGCTGTGGGCGAACTGCCGCAGCTCGTTGGACGCCGCCGTCGTCGATGCCTCGCGCTCGCGCCCATCGGTCAGCACCTCGCGCACCTGGCCCGCCTCGAAGCGCACGCGCATCACCAGCGGCCGCGCCGTGCCGTAGAGGCACCGCAGCCCGCTGTACACGTCCTGGATCTGTTCGCCGGAGCGCAGCCGCACGTCGTACTCGAGCAGGTTGCTCTTGGTGCGGTTGCCGGGGCCGTAGCGGCAGCGCGCCACCACTTCGTCGATCTCGCCGAGCCACGCGCGGGCCTGCTGCGGGGCCTGGGGCAGCAGGCCGGGCGCCCATACGGGGTTCATGCGGCCGATCTCGGCGTCGATGGCCTTCTGCAGCAGGTCGGCCAGCACGGGGTTCGGCGTGTCGCCGGGTTGCTCACGGTCGCCGCCACCGCCCTGGCAGGCGCCGAGCAAGGCGGACAGGAGGGTCAGGAGGCCCATGGTTCGACTCCTTGAAGGCAATGGCGGCATGCGCCGATTAGACGATCCGGGCGGTGCGTTTTCCAAAGGCCTGCGCACGGGCGACGGCATACCTCTTCCGGCGAGATTGCCAAGGCGTCGGGCCCTATGAATACTGGCCCGCACATCGGCGAGCGGCGGCCTCGCCGCCTTCGCGCGCAGCGGGAGCCCCATTCATGATCGAAATCGTCGTCGTCGGCCGTCAAGGCGCCCCGATGGGGCGGCCCATGGCCGCCCGCTTCGGCCCCCAGGGCGGCACCATCGGCCGCGCGGACACCAACACGCTGGTGCTGGACGACCCGGACCGCACCGTCTCGCGCGTGCATGCGCAGGTGCTGTGCCGCGGCGACCAGTACGTGATCGTGGACCGCGGCAGCAATCCGATGCAGTGCAACGGCGTGCCGCTGGGCGCGGGCAACGAGGTCGCGCTCATGGGGGGCGAGCGGCTGGTGATCGGCAGCTTCGAACTCGCCGTGCAGCAGCTGGCGGCGGCCCCGTCGCCGAAGGCCGCGGCGATGGACCTGCCCACCGACTTCGGTGCGCCGGCGTCACCGAAGCCGGCCTTGCCCGACGACGATCCCTTTGCCGATCTGCTGGCGGGGCTTGCGCCTGCGGCGGCGCCCGCCCGTCCGCCGGCGGCGCCTGCGCCCTCGGCCGCGGGAGGGCGCGAGCTGCCAGCAGCCTTCGCCGATCCACTGGGCGCGGCGCCCCGTGCGGCCCCCGCATCGGCCGGCGATCCCTTCGGCGGTCTGCTGGGCGGCCTGCCGGCCGCGTCGGCGCCGCTCGACGACTTCTCGGACTTGGGCCTGCCCGCGGCCTCCAATCCCACGGCCAACGCGCAGCGCATCGACGATCTGTTCGGCCTCGGTCCCGCACCGGCGGGCGCCGATCCGCTGGCCCTGTCCCCATTGGCCGATCCGCTTTTGCAGCCCAACACCGCCGCAGCCGCGTCCGACCCCCTGGCGGCCCTGCAGCAGCGACCCGCGGCAAGCCAGGCGCCTCGCAGCGACCACGCGCCCATCGGGCAGTTCGGCTTCACGCCGCCGCGGGCGAGCGCGCCCGCGCCTGCCGCGCGCCCGGCCGACGGTGGCGCCACCTTCGACGACACGGCCGGCGAGCCGATCCGCATCGGTCGCGCCTCCGTGCCGCGGCCGCCCGCGCCGGTGGCCGCGCCGTCGCCGCCTGCGCCGGGAGCGGCGGCGCCGACACTGCCCGTCGCGGGTGCATCGGCGGCAGTGCCCGATCCCTTTGCGGACCTGCTGGGCGACGAGCCTTTCGGTCCGTCGGCGGTCGCTGGCGGCGGCTTCGACGATCTGCTGGCGCCTGCCCCAGCGCCTGCGCCGGCCCCTGCGGTGGCGCCGGCGGTCGCTGCGCGCGCCCCGGTCGCCATGCCGCAGCCCGCGCCTGCGATGCCGGCCGCGCCGGTGCCTGCCATGGGGGGGCCGCCGTCGCCCGCCATGCCGACGGCCGGCGCCTTCGACGCAGGCACCGGCACAGACTCGGGCGAACTGCTGACCGCCTTCCTGCGGGGCCTGGGCGGCATGCACCAGCCGCCCGCGCAGCTCACGCCCGCGCTGATGGAGCGCATCGGCGTCATGCTGCGCAGCGCCACCGAAGGCACGCTGCAGCTGCTGCTGACGCGCCAGGAGCTCAAGCGCGAGGTGCGTGCCGAGGTCACGATGATCGCGGCGCAGGCCAACAACCCCCTCAAGTTCTCGCCCACTGTCGAGGTCGCCCTCGGCCATCTGCTGGGCCCGCAGCTGCGCGGCTTCATGCCCGCCGAGGCCGCCATGCGCGATGCCTACGACGACCTGCGCGCGCATCAGTTCGGCGTCATGGTCGGCCTGCGCGCGGCGCTGGCCGCCCTCATCGCCCGCTTTGGCCCCGAAGAGCTCGAGAAGAAGATCGCCGCCCGCTCGGCGCTGGACAGCCTGTTCGCGGCCAACCGCAAGGCCAAGCTGTGGGACCAGTTCACCGCGCTGTACGGCGCCATCGCCACCGAGGCCGAGGACGACTTCCACAGCCTCTTCGGCAAGGCCTTCCTGGAGGCCTACGAAGCGCAGATGGCCCGGCTGAAGCAGCCGCCCGGCAGCGGCACGACCTGAGACACCGAGAGGCAGGAGACCCCAACGATGACAACTGCGACGAGGAGCGCGCGTGGAAATTGAGATCGTCACCCTGACCCGCCAGGGCGGGCGTGACTACAACGAGGACGTCTACGGCCACTGGTACGACGATCGCCATGTGCTGTGCCTGGTGGCCGATGGTGCGGGCGGCCATGGCGGGGGCGACGTGGCCGCGGCGACGGCCCGGGCCAGCCTGCTGGGTGGCTTCGCGCTCGAGCCCGGCCTGGCGCCGGGCCTGCTGCGCCAGCTGGTCGCGCAGGCCAACCAGGCCATCGTCGCGCGCCAGGCCGAGGGCGGCAAGCTGGCCGCCATGCGCACGACGCTGGTGATGGCGGCCATCGACCTGGAGGAACATGCCATGGTGTGGGCCCACAGCGGCGACAGCCGGGCCTACCTGTTCCGTGGCGGCGCCGTCGTGGCGCGCACCGTGGACCACAGCCTGGTGCAGCAGATGGTGGCCGGCGGCATGCTCGACGACGAGGGCGCACGCCTGCATCCGCAGCGCAACGTGCTGCTGTCGGCGCTGGGCTCCGCCACCGAACCGCCGCAGGTGGACATCTCCGACCGGATGCGCCTGGAGCCCGGCGATGCGCTGCTGCTGTGCTCGGACGGCGTGTGGGAGGTGGTGGGCGACGAAGGCCTCGCCGCCTGCCTGCATGCCTCGCGCACGCCGCGGCAATGGGTGGACCAGATCGACGCCCAGATCGTCGGGCGCGGCAAGCCCGGTCAGGACAACTACACCGCCATCGCCTTGTGGGTGATGCCCGACGGGCATGACGACGCGACACGGCTGATGCCCGGCTGAGCAGCGAAGGGCCCGGGCGCCCGTGTGGCGTCGGCCGCCCTCGCGGCACAAAGCAAGACGCCGGCATCTGCCGGCGTCTTGCTTGGGATGCGGTGTCGTCCGCAGCGTCCGTCAGCCGAAGGCCTTGTTCTCGGCAATGTTCCAGGCGGCCGTCTTCACGCCCTTGCCGCCGCCCTTCTGCGTCTGCGGGTCGTACTCGAACTTGAACTTGGCGAAGTTGAAGACGACGTTCTCGGTCAGGCGGTCCTCGCCGCCGCTGCCGCCGGTGCTCACGCTGCTGATGATCACTTCTTCCATGGTGATCTTGATGTACTCCAGCGGATCGTCGCCGGCCTTGCGCACCACCAGCGTCATCTTGTCGTAGTGGGTGCCCTTGCAGCAGGCCAGGATCAGCGCATGCGAGGCCGCGTCCACGTACTTGGTGACGCTCAGATCCTGCACGTTGACCTTGCCGGCGCCGCCGCCGCCGCCGCCGTGCATCGTGCCCGACTGGGACATGCCCCAGCTCCAGGCCAGGATGTCGAGCTCCTCCTTGTGTTTTGCGTCCCTCGACTCGCCCTTGATCTCTGCGCCTTCGATCTTGAGGAACATGTCTACTGCCATGATGTGCACCTTTCAGTTGGGTGGGAAGTGATTGGGCTTTCCTGCACAAGCGCCGGAAAGCTGTCTGGAGAACGAGAGGCGGTGCGCCTTTTCAAAAGGGATTGCGCGCACCGTGGGGACCTGGATCAGGCGCCACCCTTGGCCGAGGGCAGCTTCGACACCAGTCGCAGCGACACCGTCAGGCCTTCGAGCTGGTAGTGCGGGCGCAGGAAGAACTTGGACGTGTAGTAGCCCGGGTTGCCCTCGACCTCCTCCACGATCACCTCGGCGGCGGCCAGCGGCTTGCGGGCCTTGGTCTCTTCCGATGACGTGGCGGGATCGCCGTCCACGTAGTTGGTGATCCACTTGTTCAGCCAGCGCTCCATGTCGGCCTTCTCCTTGAAGCCGCCGATCTTGTCGCGCACGATGCACTTGAGGTAGTGCGCGAAGCGGTTGCAGGCGAAGAGGTAGGGCAGGCGGGCCGCCAGGTTGGCATTGGCCGAGGCGTCCGGGTCGTCGTACTCGGCCGGCTTGTGCAGCGACTGCGCGCCGATGAAGGCCGCGAAGTCCGAGTTCTTGCGGTGGATCATCGACAGCAGGCCGGCCTTGGACAGCTCGGCCTCGCGGCGGTCGCTGATGGCGATCTCGGTGGGGCACTTCTGGTCCACGCCGCCGTCGTCGCTCGGGAAGGTGTGCAGCGGCAGGTTCTCCACCGCGCCGCCCGACTCGATGCCGCGGATGCGCGAGCCCCAGCCGTATTCCTTGTACGAGCGGTTGATGTTGGTGGCCATCGCATAGGCGGCGTTGGCCCAGGCGTACTTGTTGTGGTCGGCGCCGGCCGTGTCTTCCTCGAAGTCGAATTCCTCGACCGGATTGCTGTTGGCGCCGTAGGGCGTGCGCGCCAGGAAGCGCGGCATGCACAGGCCCAGGTAGCGCGAGTCGTCCGATTCGCGCAGCGTGCGCCAGCCGGCGTACTCGGGCGTGCCGAAGATCTTGGTCAGGTCGCGCGGGTTGGCCAGCTCCTGCCAGCTGCCCATCTGCATCAGGCTGGGGTTGGCGCCGGTGATGAAGGGCGCATGCGCGGCGGCCGCGATCTTGGCCATCTCGCCCAGCAGCTCGACGTCGGGCGGCGTGTGGTCGAAGTGGTAGTCGCCCACGATGGCGCCGAAGGGCTCGCCGCCGAACTGGCCGTATTCCTCTTCGTAGACCTTCTTGAACATCGGGCTCTGGTCCCAGGCCGCGCCCTTGAACTTCTTCAGTGTCTTGGCCAAGTCCTGCTTGGAGACGTCCATCACGCGGATCTTCAGGTTCTCGTCGGTCTCGGTGTTGTTGACCATGTAGTGCAGGCCGCGCCATGCACTCTCGAGCTTCTGGTAGTCCGGGTGGTGGATGATCTTGTTGACCTGCTCGGTCAGCTTGGCGTCGATGGCGGCAATCATGGCCTGGATCGACTGCGTGACGTCCTTGCCGATCAGCGCCGTGTTCGACAGCGCCTGCTGCGCCAGCGTGAGCACGGCGGTCTCGACCGCGCTCTTGGCCTCGTCGCTGCGGGGCTTGAATTCCTTCTGCAGCAGCGATGCGAAATCGCTGCCGGCGTACTCGACCTCTTTCAGCGCATTCTGCTGAAGTGCTTCTGCCATGGGGTTCTCCTCGATCCTGGGCGGGTGGGTGTCAGGCGGCACTGTCTTCGGCCGGCTTCTTGGCGGCGGCCAGCGACTGCAGCAGGGCCGGGTCTTCCAGCACCTTGGCCAGCAGTTCCTCGGCGCCGCCCTTGCCGTCCATGTAGGTCACCAGGTTGGACAGCTGGTTGCGCGCTTCGAGCAGCTTGTTGAGCGAGTCGACCTTGCGCGCGATGGCGCCGGGCGAGAAGTCGTCCATGTTCTCGAAGGTCAGCTCCACCTTGAGTTCGCCCTCGCCGGTGAGCGTGTTCTCGACCGCGAAAGCGGTGCGCGGCTTCATGGCCTTCATGCGGGCGTCGAAGTTGTCGACGTCGAACTCCAGGAACTTGCGCTCGGCCACCGGTGCCAGTGGGTCGGCGGGCTTGCCCGACAGGTCGGCCAGCACGCCCATCACGAAGGGCAGCTGCACCTTCTTCTCGGCGCCGTACAACTCGACGTCGTACTCGATCTGCACGCGCGGCGCGCGGTTGCGGGCAATGAATTTCTGACTGCTCTTGGAAGACATGCGGAAGCTCCTTGAAGGAGTGGGGGGTGAAGCGTGTGGCGGGGCCGGCGGCGACTCAGTCGTCGTCGCTCGGGGCACGTGCGCCGGTCACGTGCTCGATCGTGCTCATGGCGTCGGGCGCCAGGTTGGCGATGATGTCCAGGAAGCTCACGCCGATGAGCTTCTTGGCGCGCTCGATGAGCAGCGGTGCGGGGTTGCCGGGCTCGGTGCGCTGCAGGTAGGCGATGACCTTGTCGAGCATCAGCAGGGCATCGGCGCGCGACTGGATCTCGCCGCGGATGGGGGCACCGGCGCCGGGGCGGCCCGGGCCGCCGTTGTCCGCGCCGTCACCGCCGTCCTCGCCGCCGGTCGGTGCGGCGTCGCCGCCCTGGTCGGCCGCGTCGCCCGCGGCCAGGCCCTGTGCGGCCTGCCCCAGCATGTGCCCGATGGTCCTCAGGCGCGCCAGGTCCACGGCGTCGCCCTGGCTGCTGCGTTCGTTCAGGACCTGGCGCAGGCCGTTGACGGCGGGCCCGGTGGCAGCCATGCGGTCGGCCACTTCGGGCTGCGATTGCACGATCTCTTCGAGCCCGCCCTGCACTTGCGAGGCGGAGTAGCCGGCGTCGTCGCCCAGGGGCTCCAGGACGCCGCGTGCAATCGCGATGTCGCGCACCCGGATGCGGCCCACGCTGCGCGCCGTGCCCACCCAGGCGTCGTACAGGTCGCGCACCACCAATGCATCGTCGGCCAGCGGCGCGAGCGCATTCAGGCGCATGGTGGGGTCGTTGTCGTCGTCCGCATCCAGCATCGGATGGATGTGGTCCCACTGGCTGTCGAGCAGGCCGGCGAGCAGACGCATGCCGGCCAGGAAGCCCTCCAGGCCCTGCAGCCGGGTGCTGGCACGCAGCAGGTGCATGGCCACGCGCACGTCCTTGGTCCGCCGCAGCAGTGCCTGGGCCGCCTCGGCCACCTGCGGCCATTCGGGCTCGACGGCGGGGATGATGGTGTCGCCGAACTGCTGCTCGGGTTTGCCCTGGGCCGAGGTCTCCAGCGCGATGAACTCGGGGTCGTACTCGAGGTCGTCGCCGCAGGGCGATGCCTCGCCGATGGGCTCCAGCAGTGCGTCGACGATGTCCGGGGTCAGCATGTTGCCTGTCAAATAGTGCTGGGGATAATCGAAGATGCCCACCCCAGGGTCAATGCAACGAAGGAAATAGCATGCAGGCGCCATCCCCCCAACGTTCGTCCTATGGCCGCCTTGCGCGGCGCTCGCTGGGGCGTGGTCTTCTTGCCGGTGCGGTGCTCGGTCCGCTGCTGCTGGCCGGCTGTGCGGCGCCGCCGCCTCCGCCGCCCAAGCCCATCGTCACGCCGGTGGTGCTGAACCTCAAGGGCGGTGCCGACGCCAACCCCGATGCACGCGGCCGGGCTTCGCCGGTGACCGTGCGGGTGTATGCGCTGAAGGCCTCGCAGTCCTTCGATGCGGCCGACTTCTTCACGCTCTTCGACAAGGACCAGGCCACGCTGGGTGGCGACCTGGTGCAGAAGGAGGAACTGCTGCTGCGCCCCGGCGACAGCCGCCGCATCGAGATGACGCTGCCGGCCGATGCCAAGGCGCTCGCCTTCATGGCTGCCTACCGTGACCTGGAGCGGGCCCGCTGGCGCGAGGTGCGGCCGGTGGAGCCGGGCAAGCCGGTGAAGCTCGACGTGACCTTCGGCGCGCGGCAGATCCGCATCGAGCCCTCGACGCCCTGAAGGGGAGCGTGGGCTGCGAGTTCAGCGGATGGACGCCGGCGGCTCGTGCAGGCCGGCCATCCGGCCCAGCAGGCCGGCCGTGAATGCCGCGTCGGGCCGCGATGCCGTGAAGAACAACCCCTGCCAGTGCGGCAGCGGCGAGGGCGGCGGTCCGTCGGTCAGCATGTCCAGCCACTGGCACAGGCCGGCACGCAGGCTGCGGACCTGCTCGACGAACTCGTGCATGTCGCGTCGCATCGGCATGGGTGGCGCATCGAGCAGCATGCCCAGGCGCAGGGCATGCAGGCGGTCCATGAGGGGCTCGAACACCGGTGCGAGCAGGTCCTCGGGCCGCGCGCCGCGGCCGGTGCCGGGGTGGCGCATGCCCCAGGGCTGCCGGAAGGCCTCGGGCGGCAGCAGCGCCTCGAAGCTGGCATAGCCGGGCAGTGCCTGCATCTGCGTGACGACTAGGTGCACGGGCAGGGCGAGGCCCAGCGCGCCGCAGGCCTGGTGCGCGAGATGGCTGAGGCGCGCCAGGCGCTCGGTGCGCGCGGTGCCGTCGCGCAGCAGGTCCGCGGCGGTGATGCACAGCACCAGGCCATGCAGGGGCTGTGCGGGATGCCGATGGGCCAGGGTGCGCAGGGCATGGGGCCACAGGCCGAGGCGGCGCGCGCCACCATCCAGGCCTTCGGTGGCCGGCAGCGTGAGGCCGAGCAGCAGGATGCCGCCGGCCTGGCGCGCCTCCCAGAAGTGGGAGGGCAGGGCCCCGCCAGCGGGCGTGGCCAGCAGCGAGGAGGGCACGGCCTGCGCATCGCCGATGCTCAGCAGCCGGCAGGTGGCGCGGCCGCCCGGCAGCGCCATCTGCAATGCGCGGAGTTCATCGCGGCCCGGCCGCTCGCGCGGCGGCTGGTGGCGGATCCAGCGTGCCAGGCGACGCCGGCGGCGCCAGCGTTGCCGGCCTTCCCGCCGCCACCATCGCCCGAGCAGCAGCAGCGCGACCAGCGTCAGCAGGCCCAGGGCCAGGCAGGCCGGCATGGTCAGCCCTCCACGAAGGGCAGGACCACGCAGGCCAGGGCCAGGGCCACCATGGCGGCGGCCAGTGCCGCGATCCGCCAGGGTTGCGGGTCGTGCGCGCGGGGCGCCGCCGCCAGGGGCGGGCCCGGCACCGAGGCCCATGCGCCCCAGGCCGAGGGGCGGATCGGCGCCAGTGGCAGCTGGGCCGCATGCAGGGCCTTCAGCCGTGCCAGCACGCCAGCGCCCTGGCCCCGCTCGAAGTGGTACTGGCCATGGAAGCCCAGGGCCAGTGCGTACCAGTAGACCTCGCGCACCTGCGCGTCGTGCGGCCCCAGCACGGCGAGGTGATGGAAGAACTCGGTGCCGGCCGTGGTCGAGTTGAATAGCACCAGCTGCAGCGTGTCGGCCGGTGCCCCCGGCAAGCGGGCCAGCACCTCGTCGAGCCAGGCCACGACGGCGAAGGCGGCCGACTCCACCTGGGCCAGGGAGTGGCCCGCGTCCAGGGCCTGCATGCGCGCGCGCATCAGCCGCTCACGGGCGAGCCGGCTCGCCTGCCCAGGCTCGCGCATGGCCGCCTCCTGCGCCTGCAGGGCGAGCCCGAGCGAGAAGAGCGGCGCATAGAAGTCGAACAGGCGCGGCATGGGCCCTCTTGCACAACCGTGGGTCCGGATCGCATGTGCGGGCCATCTTGGCGAGGCGATCGCCGGGCCACCATAGGGCGACGGAGCTATGCCTTTCGGGCAGGGGCGGCGCCTTGCTGGCGGGGGGCTTAGGCGCTACCCTGCCGGTTTTCGCGCCTGCGAGGGCGGGCAGCGGCGGCGCAGGGCATCGTGGGGCGCAGGCCTGGGCGAATGCGGCGCGCGCACATCTCCATCGAGCACGCCATGAGAATCCTGATCGCCGAAGACCACCGTCTGGTCATCGAGGCCATGAAGGCCAAGCTGGCCGAACTTCAAGAAGGCGTCACGTTCGTGGTGGCCACCACGGCGGCCGAGCTGTTCTCGCTGGCCACCGACGACATCGACCTGGCGCTGATCGACCTGAACATCCCCGGCGCCGAGCAGTACGGCCACATCGACGAGCTGCGGCGCCGCCATCCGGCCGTGCCGGTGATCGTGGTCTCGGGCTACGAGGACCCGGCCATGATGCGCGCGGTGCTCGACCGCGGCGCGCTCGGCTTCATTCCCAAGGCCTATTCGCCCGACGTGATGCTGTCGGCCGTGCGGCTGGTGATGGCCGGGGGCGTGTACGTGCCGCCCATGATGCTGTCGGCCCTGCCGGGCGGATTGGCGCCGCATGCCGGCACCGAGCCGCTGGTGCGCGCGGCGCCGGCCCCCGCGGCCGCGCCCACGCTGGAGCACCTGCGCAACGTGCTCACCGAGCGACAGGTCGAGGTGCTGCAGCTGCTGTCGCAGGGCAAGCCCAACAAGCTGATCGGCCGCAGCCTCGGCATCAGCGAAGGCACGGTGAAGATCCACCTGGCGGCCATCTTCCGCGCACTGAACGTGCGCAACCGCACCGAGGCGGTGGTGGCGGCGCAGTCCCTGACCGAAGCGTGAGCGCCTGAGCCGGGCGCGGCGCCCGGGTGCGACGGGTCTGGGCTCGGCCCTGCAGCGCTGCCTGCCGGGGCGTGGGCGCTACAGTCGCAGGCCCGACTTCGACCCTGCCTGTCCGTGACTGCCGCATTCTTCGACCGCTCCTCCCTCGACGCCGCCATCGTGGACCTCGACGGCACGATGGTGGACACCCTGGGCGACTTCGCCGCCGCGCTGGGCGGCATGCTGCAGGACCTGTCGCTGCCGCCCATCGAGGCGAACGTCATCGGCACGCTGGTGGGCAAGGGCTCCGAGCACCTGATCCGCGCGGTGCTGCAGCAGGTGGGGGCGCCGTCGCCCGAGGCGCTCTTCGACCGCGCCTGGACCCGCTACCAGCGGCATTACCTCGCCATCAACGGCCAGCATTCGACGGTCTATCCCGGCGTGGCCGACGGCCTGGCGTCGCTGCGCGCGCAAGGCCTGCGGCTGGCCTGCCTGACCAACAAGCCGCTCGCCTTCGCGCGGCCACTGCTCGCGGCCAAGGGTCTGGATGGCTTCTTCGACCATGTCTTCGGCGGCGACAGCTTCGCGCGCAAGAAGCCCGACCCGCTGCCGCTGCTGGGCACCTGCGAGGCCCTGGGCAGCGCACCGGGACGCACGCTGGCCATCGGCGACTCCAGCAATGACGCGCAGGCCGCGCGTGCCGCCGGCTGCCGCGTGGTGCTGGTGAGCTATGGCTACAACCACGGCCGCCCCGTGCGAGAGGTGCCGGCGGACGCCTATGTGGATTCGCTGGCGGACCTGCGCCTTGACATCCGGCCGGGCGCCACGGCCCACTGACGGGCTTGTCCGCGAAGCGTCCCCGGCGTCCAGAGGCCCTGGGCTACACTCCGCGCCTCTCATGTTCATTCATCACGTCATCCAGACGGGGCAAGGCTGCCGGGGAGCCTGGCCCTGGCGCAAGCCAAAGACGTTGACCGCCTGATCGCGCGGCCCTCGCGGCTGCGCACGCCTGGCCCGGCCGATGCTTCGCTCGCCGTGCCTCCTCCAGATCGAATGAACCGCCGCATGGGCCACAGGAGCGCCCGCCGGCCAGGAGAAACCCCGTGATCACCGAACTCGAGTTCAAGAGCCTCAGCAGCCAGGGCTTCAACCGCATCCCGCTGATGACCGAGGCCTTCGCGGACCTCGAAACCCCGCTCTCCCTCTACCTCAAGCTGGCCCATGGCCACGGCGCCGCCGGCGGCGGACGCCACAGCTTCCTCCTCGAATCCGTCGTCGGCGGCGAGCGCTTCGGCCGCTACAGCTTCATCGGCCTGCCCGCGCGCACGCTGCTGCGCGCCAGCGGCTTCGGCGACGAAGCCCGCACCGAGGTCGTGACCGACGGTCAGGTGGTGGAGACCGCCAGCGGCAACCCGCTGGACTTCATCGCGGCCTACCAGAAGCGCTTCAAGGTGGCACTGCGGCCCGGCCTGCCGCGCTTCTGTGGCGGCCTGGCCGGCTACTTCGGCTACGACGCGGTGCGCTACATCGAGAAGAAGCTCGAGAAGACCTGCCCGCCCGACACCATCGGCTGCCCCGACATCCTGCTGCTGCAATGTGAGGAGCTGGCCGTCATCGACAACCTGTCGGGCAAGCTCTACCTGATCGTCTATGCCGACCCGTCGCAGCCCGAGGCCTATGCCCGCGGCAAGCGCCGGCTGCGCGAGCTCAAGGAGTTGCTGCGCTATTCGGTGGCTGCCCCGCAGGTCAAGCCCACGCAGGCGCATCCGGCCGAGCGGCCCTTCGCCAAGTCCGACTACCTGGCGGCGGTGGAGCGCGCCAAGGAGCTGATCGCCGCCGGCGACTTCATGCAAGTGCAGGTGGGCCAGCGCATCAGCAAGCGTTACACCGAATCGCCGCTGTCGCTGTACCGCGCGCTGCGTTCGCTCAACCCCAGCCCGTACATGTACTTCTATGACTTCGGCGACTTCCATGTCGTGGGCGCGTCGCCGGAGATCCTTGTGCGCCAGGAGCACGGGGGTGAGGGAGAACAGAAGATCACCATCCGTCCCCTGGCCGGCACCCGGCCGCGCGGCGCCTCGATGGAACTGGACAAGGCCGCCGAGGTCGAGCTGGTCAACGACCCCAAGGAACGCGCCGAGCACGTCATGCTGATCGACCTGGCGCGCAACGACATCGGCCGCATCGCCAAGACCGGCAGCGTCAAGGTGACCGAGGCCTTCGCGGTCGAGCGCTACAGCCATGTGATGCACATCGTGAGCAATGTCGAGGGCACGCTGCTGGACGGCATGGGCGCCATCGACGTGTTCAAGGCCACCTTCCCGGCTGGCACGCTGACCGGCGCGCCCAAGGTGCATGCCATGGAGCTGATCGACCAGTTGGAGCCCACCAAGCGCGGCCTGTACGGAGGCGCCTGCGGCTACATCAGCTATGCCGGCGACATGGACCTGGCCATCGCCATCCGCACCGGCGTCATCAAGGACCAGGTGCTGCACGTGCAGGCCGCGGCCGGCGTGGTGGCCGATTCGGTGCCCGAGCTGGAATGGAAGGAAACCGAGGCCAAGGCCCGCGCGCTGCTGCGTGCGGCGGAGCTGGTGGAAGAAGGCCTGGAGTGAGCGCCATGAAGCTGCTGATGATCGACAACTACGACTCCTTCACCTACAACCTGGTGCAGTATTTCGGCGAGCTGGGGGCCGAGGTGGAGACGGTGCGCAACGATGAGATCACGCTGGAGGGCATCGGCGAGCGCATCGCCGCGGGCGTGAGCCGGCTGGTGATCTCGCCCGGGCCCTGCTCGCCCGCCGAGGCGGGCGTGTCGGTGCCGGCCATCCAGGCCTTCGCCGGCAAGCTGCCCATCCTGGGCGTGTGCCTGGGCCACCAGAGCATCGGCGCGGCCTTCGGCGGCAGGATCGTGCGGGCGCGCCAGCTGATGCACGGCAAGGTCAGCGAGATCACGACCACGCGCGAGGGCGTGTTCGCCGGTCTGCCCGAGCGCTTCACCGTCAACCGCTACCACTCGCTGGCCATCGAGGCCGACAGCTGCCCCGCGGTGCTGGCCGTCACGGCGCGCACCGACGACGGCGAGATCATGGGCGTGCGCCACACCGAACTGCCTCAGGCGGTGCGGATGGAAGGCGTGCAGTTCCATCCCGAGTCGATCCTGACCGAGCATGGCCATGCCATGCTGAAGAACTTCCTGGAGCCCGCCTGATGACCCGCACCGCCCCCATCGACCTGCGCAGCGACACCGTCACCCGCCCGACCGCGGCGATGCGCCAGGCCATGGTGGCTGCACCGGTGGGCGACGACGTCTTCGCCGACGACCCGACGGTCAATGCGCTGCAGGCCCGCATCGCGGAGTTGCTGGGCTTCGAGGCCGCGCTGTTCGTGCCCACCGGCACGCAGAGCAACCTGTGCGCGCTGCTGGCGCACTGCCAGCGCGGTGACGAATACATCGTGGGCCAGATGCAGCATTGCTACCGCTGGGAAGGCGGCGGCGCTGCGGTGTTCGGCAGCATCCAGCCGCAGCCGCTGGAGCACCAGGCCGACGGCACGCTGGCGCTGGCCGACATCGAGGCAGCGATCAAGCCGGACGACGCGCACTTCGCGCGCACCCGGCTGCTGGCGCTGGAAAACACGCTGGGCGGCCGGCTGCTGCCCTTCGGCTATGTGCAGCAGGCCACCGCGCTCGCGCAATCGCGCGGCCTGTCGCGCCATCTGGACGGTGCGCGCCTCTTCAATGCGGCAGTCGCGCAGGCCCAGGCGACGGGCGGCGACGCACGCACCGAGGCCCGGCGCATCGCGCAGTGCTTCGACAGCGTCTCGGTGTGCTTCAGCAAGGGCCTGGGCGCGCCGGTGGGCTCGGCGCTGTGCGGCTCGCGCGAGTTCATCGCCCGCGCCCATCGCGTGCGCAAGATGGCCGGCGGCGGCATGCGCCAGGCCGGCATGCTGGCCGCGGCGGCCTTGCATGCGCTGGACCACCATATCGACCGCCTGGCCGACGACCATGCGCTCGCGAAGCGCTTCGCCGATGGGCTGGTGGGCATTGCCGGCCTGAAGGTCGAGGCGCCGCACACCAATCTCGTCTTCGTCGACCTCGAAGGGCCGGCACGCGAACGCAGCGCCGGTCTGATGGACTTCCTGAAGTCGCGCGGCGTGCTGGCGACGGGGCTCTATCGCCTGCGCTTCGCGACGCATCTCGATGTGGACGAAGAAGGCGTGGACCAGGCCGTGGCGGCCATGAAGGACTACTTCCATGCCTGACCTGCCGCACCTGCTGGCCTTCGTGCTCGCCGGCCTGCTGCTGAACCTCACGCCAGGCGTGGACGTGTTCTACATCGTGGGCCATGCGCTGCGCCAGGGCTGGCGCGCGGGCGTGGTGGCGGCGCTGGGCATCACGGCGGGCTGCTGCGTGCACATCGTTGCCGCGGCCGTGGGGGTGAGCGCCATCGTCGCCGCCTCGGCCACCGCCTTCATGGTGCTCAAGTGGGTGGGCGCGGCCTACCTCGTGTGGATCGGCGTGCAGATGCTGCGCCGGCCGGGCGCCCTGCAGGCGGGACTGGCCGCGCAGCAAAGCCCGCAGACCGAGCCGCTGGCGCGTGTCTTCCGCGGCGGCTTCCTGACCAACGTGCTCAACCCGAAGGTGGCGCTCTTCTTCCTGGCCTTCGTGCCGCAGTTCGTCGATCCGGCGGCGGCGCATCCGGGCGGGGTGTTCCTGCTGCTGGGCCTGCTCTTCAACTTCAATGCGCTGTGGGTGTGCATCGGCTGGGCGGCGCTCGCGGCCTGGCTGGCGCGACGCCTGGACCGCGCCGGCACCGCGCTGCGCTGGGCCGAGCGGGCCGCGGGCCTCATGGTGCTGGGCTTCGGCCTCAAGCTTGCCTTCAGCGACGCGCCTTCGCGCTGAACCTTCACCTTTTCCTTCTTCCTTCCGACTTCGAGAAAGCAGACACCGCCATGCCCATCACGCTCCAGGAAGCCGTGCAGCGCACCATCGAGCACCGGGAGATCTTCCACGACGAGATGCTCCACATCATGCGCCTCATCATGCGCGGCGAAGCCTCGCCCGTGATGACGGCGGCGCTCATCACCGGCCTGCGCGTCAAGAAGGAAACCATCGGCGAGATCACTGCCGCCGCGCAGGTGATGCGCGAGGTGGCGCTGCATGTGCCGGTGAAGAACCGCACGCACCTGGTCGACATCGTGGGCACGGGCGGCGATGGCTCGCACACCTTCAACATCTCGACCTGCGCCATGTTCGTCGCGGCCGCTGCAGGCGCCAAGGTGAGCAAGCATGGCGGGCGCAGCGTGAGCAGCAAGTCCGGCAGCGCCGACGTGCTGGAGTCGCTGGGCGTCAACATCAACCTGGGCCCAGAGCAGATCGCCCGCAGCATCGAGGCGGTGGGTATCGGCTTCATGTTCGCGCCCAACCACCATCCGGCGATGAAGAACGTGGCGCCGATCCGCCGCGAGCTGGGCATCAAGACCATCTTCAACATCCTGGGGCCGCTGACCAACCCGGCTGGCGCCACCAACATCCTGATGGGCGTGTTCCACCCGGACCTCGTAGGCATCCAGGTGCGGGCGCTGCAGCGCCTGGGCGCCGAGCATGCGCTGGTGGTCTACGGTCGCGACGGCCTGGACGAGATCTCGCTGGGTGCCGCCACCATGGTGGGCGAACTCCGGAATGGCGAGATCCGCGAGTACGAGGTGCATCCCGAGGACTTCGGCCTGCGCATGGCCAGTCTTCGCTCCCTGCGTGTGCAGACGCCGGAGGAGTCGAAGTCGGTGCTGATGGGCGTGCTCGACGGTGTGCATGGCGCGGCCCGCGACATCGTGCTGCTCAATGCCGGTGCGGCGCTCTATGCCGCCAATGTCGTCGACTCCATCGGCGCCGGCATCGAGCGCGCGCGCGAGGCCATCGACAGCGGCGCTGGCAAGGCCCGCCTGGCCCAGATGGTCCAGTTCACCACGTCCGCTGCCGCGGCCTGATCCCGATTCACCGAGAGAACGCCCCATGTCCGACATCCTCAACAAGATCGTGGCCGTCAAGCACGAGGAAGTGGCCGCCGCCCGCAAGCGGGTGCCGCTGGAGGCCATCCGCGCCGACGCCGAAAGCCGCGTGCTGACGCGCGACTTCGTGGGCGCGCTGCGCCGCCGCATCGCCGCCGGCCAGGCAGGCGTGGTCGCCGAGATCAAGAAGGCCAGCCCCAGCAAGGGTGTGATCCGCGAGGGCGAGTTCATTCCCGCCGACCTGGCTCAGAGCTATGCCATGGGCGATGGCGAGATGGCGGCCGCCTGCCTGTCGGTGCTGACCGACCGCCAGTTCTTCCAGGGCAGCCCCGACTACCTGCGCCAGGCCCGCGCCTCCTGCGACCTGCCGGTGCTGCGCAAGGACTTCATGGTCGATGCGTGGCAGATCTACGAGTCACGCGCGATGGGCGCCGATTGCATCCTGCTCATCGCCGCCTGCCTGGACGACGCACAGATGCGCGACTTCGAGGCCATCGCGCTGGGTCTGGACATGGCGGTGCTGGTCGAGGTGCACGACGCCGCCGAGATGGCGCGCGCGCTGAAGTTGCGCACGCCGCTGGTGGGCGTCAACAACCGCAACCTGCGCAGCTTCGAGGTATCGATCCAGACCACGCTGGACCTGAAGGCCATGGTGCCGGCGGAGCGCCTGCTGGTCACCGAATCGGGCATCGCCACGCGCGAGGACGTGCAGCAACTGCGCGAAGGCGGCGTGAATGCCTTCCTCGTCGGCGAGCGCTTCATGCGTGCGCCGGAGCCGGGCGAGGCGCTGGCCGAGCTGTTCGCCGCATGATCCGGGACGGCATGGCTCAGCCTGGCGCGGCCACGCAACTGCAGTCCGCCGACCCGGCCGAATGGGCCGTGGCCGAGGGCTGGCGGCCGCTGGTCGAACGGTTCTTCGCCAGCGACAAGGGGCAGGGCCTGCTTGCTTTCCTGCAGCAGCGGCTGGATGCCGGCGCGGTGATCTTTCCGCCGCAGCCGCTGCGGGCGCTGGAACTCACGCCGCCCGAGGCCGTGCGCGTGGTCATCCTGGGTCAGGACCCGTATCACGGCCGCGGCCAGGCCGAGGGCCTGGCCTTTTCGGTGGCGCCCGGCGTGCGGCTGCCACCCTCGCTGCGCAACATCTTCCAGGAGCTCCAGCGCGACCTGGGCACGCCGCCGCCGAAGTTCCCGAGCCCCGGCGGCAGCCTGGTGCGCTGGGCGCAGCAGGGCGTGCTGCTGCTCAACACCTGCCTCACGGTGGAGGAGGGCCAGCCCGCCAGCCATGCCGGCCGAGGCTGGGAGGTGCTGACCGATGCGGTGATCCGCCATGTCGCCGACGGCGCGCGGCCGGCGGTGTTCATGCTCTGGGGATCGCATGCCCAGAGCAAGCGCAGCTTCATCGACGCCAGGCGGCACAAGCTGCTGATGGCCAACCATCCCTCGCCGCTGTCGGCGCTGCGGCCACCGGTGCCTTTCATCGGCTGCGGGCATTTCGGCCAGGCACGGGCCTGGCGCGATGCGCAACGTGCCGCGGCTCCGGGCGAGGGTGCTGTGCCAACCCCGGACGCCTGACCGCCGGCCGGCGATCAGGCGCTGCGCAGTTGCGGCGTCCGCTTCGCCACTGGTTCGGTCGGCAGCGGCGCGCCGGCCACGTAGTCGGCCTGAATGTCGATGGTGGTGCGGCGGCCCACGTCGTCGATGTGCCTTGCCAGCCAGTCCTGGGCGGCGTGGCGGCCCCGTTCGAACAACTGCTCGATCATGGCGATGTCGGTGGACAGCTTGCTCGACGAGGGCAGCGGGTCGTCCAGGGCGCTGTCGATGTCGATGCGGTGCAGGCGCAACTGGCGGAACTGCCGGCCTTCCTGCAGCCGGCCATCGGCCAGCAGCTGCTGCATGAAGTCGATGCTGCGCATCTGCGAGATCAGGCTCGCGTTGAAGGCCAGTTCGTCCACGCGCTGGGCGATCTCATGGGGCGTGCGGGGCGTGTCGGCGCGGTGCAGCGGATTGAGCTGGACGAGCACGATGTCGGCGCTCTCACAGTTCTCGATCAGCGGCAGCAGGGCCGGATTGGCCGAGTAGCCACCGTCCCAGTAGGGCTCGCCGTCGATCTCCACCGCCTGGAACATCGTCGGCAGGCAGGCGGAGGCCATCACCGCGGACAGCGTCAGCTGCGCGCCATGGAAGATCTGCGCCCGTCCGGTTCGCACCTGCGTGGCGGAGACGTAGACGCGGGGGCTGTCGAGCGTGGCGAGCGCGTCGAAGTCGATCTCCTGGTCCAGCAGCGTCCGCAGCGGGTTGATGCCCAGAGGATTGAACTGGTACGGCGATGCCCACGGATCGGTCGTCAGGGAGGGGAAGGCAGGCGCCTGTCCGAACAGCATGCGCATGAACTGGGAGGCCAGCGCGCCCGGCGCACCGACACCGGCCACGCGCCGCCAGACGCGCTCGAGCGTCTCGCGGGCGGCTTGGCGGGCGGCGGTCCTGGCGGGGTCGCCCGCGTCGCCGGCCTTCGCAAAGCCATGCGCCAGGGCCACGGCGTTAACGGCGCCCGCGCTGGCGCCGCTGATGCCATCCAGGGCGAGGCGCCCATCCTCGAGCAGGGCATCCAGCACGCCCCAGGTGAACGCGCCGTGCGAGCCCCCGCCTTGCAGCGCGAGATTGACCTTGGGGCGGCGGCCAGGAAGGGGAAGGGCGGAAGCACTCATGCGTGGATTGTGCAGTGCAGCAAAAACCCTGGGCGGCGCATCCTTCCGCGGCTTCTGTCGTCCGAGGCGCCGCACGGACGAAAAATTTTTTCGGGCCAGCTCGCCATCTTGGATGGATGGTGCTATAGTCTGTGGTTCGCCGGAGAGGTGGCCGAGTGGTTAATGGCAGCAGACTGTAAATCTGCCGGTTTATACCTACGCTGGTTCGAATCCAGCCCTCTCCACCAGCGAATGATGAAAGTTGCCGAGCGATTTTCGTGCGAGGCCTCGGTGCCGATGTTGGCATCGAAGTGTCACGATGCGGGAGTAGTTCAATGGTAGAACCCCAGCCTTCCAAGCTGATGACGCGGGTTCGATTCCCGTCTCCCGCTCCATGCGGCTTCATCAAACGTTGAGCGACGGTTTTCAAGTTGCCCTTGTGGCTCAGTGGTAGAGCACTCCCTTGGTAAGGGAGAGGTCGCGGGTCCGATTCCCGCCAAGGGCACCAACGATTGCAGGGATGGTGCGGCAGCCGGCTGCACAAGTCCATGTACATGTGGTCTAAGTTGTATTCGGAGTCCAGACAATGGCAAAAGGCAAGTTTGAACGCACCAAGCCGCACGTGAACGTGGGCACCATCGGTCACGTGGACCATGGCAAGACGACCCTGACGGCGGCCATCGCCACGGTGCTGTCGGC
>NZ_JBEPKY010000038.1:0-31299 GCF_040544975.1 Pseudacidovorax sp. 1753
TATCTGGACCGATGGCTGTGCCTACGACCCCGCCGTCCATTCCAGCGCTTGTCGCATCGAAATTTCTCAAGAGGGTTGACACCGGATGTCTCATGCGCGAAGCGGGACCCCCATCCCATCGGCGCGTGGAGCGCCGCGTCGATCAGGGTGCCGGCGCCACCCGGTCGCCGCCCCAGCGCAGGCGCAGGGCGAGGTAGTCGTCTTCCAGCACGCCGTCGCGCAGTTCCAGCGGGTAGTCGGTGAGATGGCAGAAGCGCTCGATGCTGTAGTCGCCCAGGTCCACGCGCCGCAGTCGCGCATGGCGCAGCGCCAGCACCAGCGTCTGCACGCCGGCGATGCGCAGCGCACCCGCGCACATGGGGCACGGCTCCATCGTGCAGTAGAGCGTGGCGCCCTGGGCCGCCTGCGGGCCGTGCGCGCGGAAGGCCGACTGCAGCGCGTCGGTCTCGGCATGCGCCATCGGGTCGCCGCGCGTGTTCTGCCGGTTCTGCCCATAGGCCAGCACGCGCCCCTGCTTGATCAGCACGGCACCCGTCGGCCAGTCGCCCCGGGCATGGGCGTCCAGCGCCTCCGCCAGGGCGGCGCGCATCCAGTGGACATCGGCTGCTTCCTGGGTCATTGGCGAACTCGGCATGGTGACTGCAGGCATTTTCATTACTCCCCTTTCCCTTGATGGAGACACGCACGCATGAGCAAGAAGCGAACCCTGCTGCGCGGCGCCCAGGCCTTGCTGGGCGAGCAGCACCAGCATGAACCGCGCCCGCTGGAAGTGCTGGTCGAGGACGGCCGCATCGCCGCCATCGAGCCAGCCGGCACGCTGGGCGGTGCCGACCGCGTGGTCGACCTGTCGCGGCACCTGCTGGCCCCCGGCCTGGTCAACGGCCACCAGCATTCGCACGAGCACTTCCAGCGCGGCCGCACCGAGAACCTGCCGCTGGAACTCTGGATGCACCTGGTGCGCACGCGCATGCCGGTGCCGCTCACGCCGCGCCAGGCCTACCTGCGCACCATGATCGGCGCCATCGAGTCGCTGCGCACCGGCTGCACCACGCTGGTGGACGACATGGCCCTGGGCGCGGCCATCGACCGCCCCCGCATCGAGGCCTGCCTGCAGGCCTACGACGATGCCGGCATCCGCGCGCTGGTGGGCTTCGCGATGATGGACAAGCCCATCGTCGACAACTTTCCCTTCCTGGCGCAGCACATGCCGCCCGCGCTGGCCGAGGAGATGCGCGCCGGCCGGCGCCCCGATCCGCAGGACTGCCTGGCCCTGGTGCGCGAACTGGCCGCGAGCCGCCATCCGCACAGCCGGCGCGTCGGTGTGCTGGTCTCGGCGTCGGCACCGCAGCGCTGCACCGAGCCCTTCCTGATGCAGGTGCGCGCCCTGGCCGACGAGCTGGCACTGCCGGTCATCACCCATGTGCAGGAGACGCGGCTTCAGGTGGTCACCGGCCAGCTGTTCTACGGTTGCCCCATGGTCGAGTACCTGGACCGCATCGGCTTCCTCAAGCCGGCCACCAGCCTGATCCATGCCGTGTGGCTCAACCCGCGCGAGATCGAGGCGCTGGCCCGCACCGGCGCCACGGCCCAGCACAACCCCTGGAGCAACCTGCTGCTGGGCTCGGGCATCCAGCCGGTGCGCGAGCTGCTCGACGCGGGCGTGAACGTGAGCCTGGGCTCGGACGGCTCCTGCTCCACAGTCACCGTGAACATGCTCAACGTGCTGGGCAGCGCCGCGGCGCTCTCCAAGATCCGCGGTGACGACCATGCCCGCTGGCTCAGCGCGCAGGAAGCGCTGCATGCCGGCACCGTGGCGGGCGCACGCGCCCTGGGCTTCGGCGACCAGTTGGGCAGCCTGCGCGTGGGCGCCATGGCCGACCTGGTCGCCTATCGCACCGACACCGTCACCTTCACGCCGATGAGCGACCCGGTGCGCCAGCTCGTCTATGCCGAACGCGGCGCGGGGCTGGACTTCTCGATGGTCGATGGCGAGATCGCCATCCAAGACGGCCGGCTGGTGCGCGTGGACGAAGCCGCGCTGCTGGCCGAGATCCAGCACGAATTCGCCGAGTTGATGCCGCAGTACGCCCGCGCCGAAGCCGACATGGCACCAGTGCTGGCGGCCATGGAACGCATCCACCGCGAGGGGCTGGCCACGCCCATCGCGCCCGACACCTTTGCTGCACGCCTGCCATGAGCCCTTCACTGCCTCCCCGCGACTTCGCCGGCTACGGTGACGACGCGCCCGCCATGCGCTGGCCCGGCGGCGCCGGGCTGGCCGTCTCCTTCGTGCTCAACATCGAGGAAGGCGCGGAGTTCGCGCTGTCGGCGGGCGACGAACGCAACGAAGGCTGCCACGAGGTCAACAACGAGATCCGCGGCGTGCCCGACCTGTGCATGGAAAGCCACTTCGAATACGGCAGCCGCGTGGGCTACCGGCGCATCGTGCGGCTGCTGGCCGAGGCGGGCGTGCCGCTCACGCTCAACTGCTGCGCCCGCGCGCTGGAGGCCACGCCCTGGATCGCCGAGGACGCCATGCGCCGCGGCTTCGAGCTGTGCTGCCACGGCTGGCGCTGGGAATCGCATGCCCACCTGGCCGAGGACGAGGAGCGCGCGCGCATCGCCCGCACGGTGGCCACCATCACGCAGCTGACGGGCCGCGCGCCGGTGGGCTGGCACACCAAGTCCTCGCCCTCGCTGAACACGCGCCGACTGCTGGTCGAGCACGGCGGCTTTCTCTACGACAGCGACGCCTACAACGACGACCTGCCCTACTACCGTGAGGTGGCCGGCCGGCCGCACCTGGTGCTGCCCTATGCCTTCGACACCAACGACATGCGCTTCTTCGACAGCCATGCCTTCGTGGCCGGCGAGGACTTCGCGCGCTATGCCATCGACGCCTTCGAATGGCTGCGGGCCGAATCGCGCGAGGCACCGCGCATGATGTCCATCGGCCTGCACACCCGCATCATCGGCCGGCCGGGGCGCATCGGCGGTTTGAAAGCGCTGGTCGAGCACATCCGCGGCGCCTCGGGCGTGTGGCTCGCCACGCGCGAGCAGATCGCCCGCCACTGGCTGGCCGAGGTGCCGCCGCCCGCTGCAAAGGACGCTGCATGAAGCTGCTGCTGATCAACCCCAACCGCACCCAGGCCGTGACCGACGCGGTGCTGGCGGCCGCGCGCACGGCGGCCCGTCCGGGCACCGAGCTGCTGGCCGTCACCGGCCGGCAGGGCCCGGCCATCATCGCCTCGCGCGCCGAGAACGCCCTGGCCCAGCAGGAAGTGCTGGAGCTGGCCGCCCAGCATGCGGCGGAGGTGGACGCCATCGTGCTCGGCGTCTCGCTCGACAGCGCGCTGTGGGCCTGCCGCGAGCTCTTCGATGTGCCCGTCGTCGGCATGACCGAGGCCGGCCTGCTGATGGGCGCCACGCTGGCCGGCCGCATCGGCGTGCTGACCTATGGCGCGCGCATGGCGCCGCTGTACCGCGAGCTGGTCGAGCAGCACAGCATGGCCGCGCGCCTGGCCGGCATCGAGACGCTGGAGGTGACACCGCAGCAGACCTTCGAGGCGCCGCTGCGCGTGCAGGAGGCCGTGCTCGCCGGCATCGAACAGCTGGTGCAGCGCGACGGCGCCGAGGCCGTGCTGCTGGCCGGCGCGGCCATGGCCTCGATGGCGCCGGTGCTGCAGCCGCGCGCCAGCGTGCCGCTGCTCGACGGCGTGGCCTGCGCCGTCGCCCTGGCCCAGGCCCGCGTGGACCTGGCGCTGCCCGCCGCCCGTGCCGGCAGCCTGGCGCCGCTGCGCGGGCGGGACGTGACGGGCGTGACGCCGGCGCTGGCGGCGAGCTTCCGGGGCACAGCGGCATGAGCGCCGGCCCTGCCACTGCGCAAGGCGCGCCTGCCGCAGGCTCCGTCGAAGCACAAGGTCGTCCAACGGACGTGAACCGCCTCGCCGCCTCCTCCGTTCGCCCTGAGCCCGTCGAAGGGCAGGAGGGCGCACCCGCGTCGATCCCGCCGCTGCACGACATGGACGCCCGCGAACTGGCCGCCCGCGTCGCACGCCGCGAACTGACGGCCACCGACGTCGCCCGCCATTTCATCGCCCGCGTCGAGGCGCTCAACCCCGCCCTCAACGCCATCGTCCAGTTCGATCCGGCGCGCGTTCTCGCCGAGGCCGAGGCGGTGGACCGGCGCCTGGCCGCGGGCGAGCCGCTGCCGCTGGCCGGCGTGCCCTTCACCGTCAAGGACAACCTCTGGGTCGAGGGCTACCGCATCGCCCAGGGCTCGCGCCTGTTCGAGGACTTCGTCGCCCCGCGCGATGCCTGGGCCGTGGCCCGCCTGCGGGCGCTGGGCGGCGTGGTGCTGGGCATCACCAACTGCTCCGAATTCGCTTGCAAGGGGGTGACGAGCAACCTGCTCTACGGCGCGACGCGCCATCCGCTCGACCCATCGCTCACGCCCGGCGGCTCCTCCGGCGGCGCCGTGTCGGCGCTGGCCAGCGGTTTGGGCCTGCTCGCGCTGGCCACCGATGCCGGCGGCTCCACGCGCCGGCCGGCCGCGCACTGCGGGCTGGTGGGGCTCAAGCCCAGTCCCGGGCTCATCCCGCATCCGTGGGGCTTTGCCGAGCCGAACTATGGCCTGTCGGTCATCGGCGTGCTGGCGCGTGGCGTGGCCGACTGCGCCTGGGCCTTCGACCTGCTCGCGGCCTATGACGCGGGCGATCCGGCGGGCGTGCCGATCCCGAGCGGCCTCACGCAGCCGGCGCCCGGGGCGCCGCAGCGCGACCTGCGCATCGCCTGGAGCCCACGCCTGGGCTGCGACTTCGCCATCGACGACGACGTGCTGGCCCAACTGCAGGCACGCATCGACGCCCTGCGCGCCGCCGGCTGGCAGATCGCCGACGCCGATCCACCCTGGCCGCCCGAGGCGCGCGAGTACCCGCTGATCGCCCTCCAGCATGCGGGCCTGCATGCACTCCACGGCGAGCAGTGGGCCGCCGACCCGTCCCGCATCGATCCGGTGCTGGGCGGGCAGATCGAGACCGGTGCCCGCATCGCGCCCGCCGATGTCGCACGCGCCCTGCGCCTGCGCGAACGCATCGCGCACGCGCTGGCGGGCTTCTTCGAGCACTACGACCTGCTGCTGTGCCCCACCGCCCCGGTCACCGCCTGGCCGCTGGAACAGCTGGGCCCACCCGTCATCGGCGGCCAGCCCGCCGGCCCGCGCGGCCATGCGGCCTTCACGCCACTCTTCAACTACTGCGGCGTGCCGGCCTGCTCCGTCCCCGCCGGCACCGTCCGCGACCTGCCGGTCGGCCTGCAGGTGGTGGCGCCACGCTACGAGGATGCGCGGGTGCTGGGCTTCGCCGCGGTGGTGGAGACGACGACCGACTGAAGTCTTGCGGCTCCGTGCGATGTATATACTGTATATACATCAACCATCCGGAGGCGGGCCATGCAGACGCGCATCTTCAAGAGCGGCAATTCGCTGGCTGTTCGCATTCCGCGCGAGTTGGCCTTTGCCGACGACGTGCAGGAGGTGGAGATCGAGCGCGTGGGCGATGCCCTGATGCTGCGCCCTGTCCAGCAGGCCACCCTGGCGGACCTGGGCGACGTGCTGGCCCAGTTCAGCCCCGGCTACATGGCGGGGGGCCGAGAAGAAGCCCCCGAGCAGGACCGGCCGTGGGGCGGGAAGGGGTGAGCGGCCCATGCGCTACATGCTCGACACCAACATCTGCATCTACCTCATCAAGGGCCAGCCCGCGGAGGTGCTGCGGCGCATGCGGACCCAGCGGGTGGGCGACGTCGTGATGTCCGCCATCACCTTCGCCGAACTGCGCGCGGGCCTGGAGATGCAGCCGGCCCTGCGCACCCATGACGAGCGGGTGCTGGGCCTGCTGACCGAACGCATTCCCGTGCTGCCCTTCGAAGACCGCGCCGCGACGTCCTACGGCGAGCTGCGTGCCGCCGTGCCGGAGCGCCGACGCAACGTGCTGGATCGCCTGATCGCCGCCCATGCGCGAAGCCTGGGCCTGACGCTGGTGACCAACAACGAGGCCGACTTCATGGGCTATCCGGGCCTGGCGGTCGAGAACTGGACCCTTGCGCCATGAAGTCGGTGAAGCCAGGCAGTGCCCGACGTCGCACAGGCCTTCTGGTGCTTGTGCTGACCCTGCTGCCGGCCGCCGCCCTCGCCCTGCCCCGCTTCGACGACGTCCGCCGCGACTTCCGGCCCTCCGACGTGCAGGTGCTGGACCAGGGCGGCACGCTGGTGCAACGGGTGCGCACCGATGCCACCGTGCGGCGCGGCCAGTGGATCAGCCTGGCGGACATCTCGCCCGCGCTGCGCCATGCGCTGATCTACAGCGAGGACCAGCGCTTCTACGAACACAGCGGCGTCGACTGGCGTGCCGTCTCGGCCGCCGCCTGGGGCAACCTCTGGAACACGCGCACCCGTGGCGCCTCCACGCTGACCATGCAGCTGGCCGGCCTGCTGGATGAGGACTTGCGCCGCGGTGCCAGCGGCCGCAGCCTGGGCCAGAAGGTGGAGCAGGTCTTCGGCGCCGCCCAGTTGGAGCGTGATTGGCGCAAGGACCAGATCCTGGAGGCCTACCTCAACCTTGTGCCCTTCCGCGGCGAGCTGGTGGGCATCGACGCCCTCTCGCGCACGCTCTTCGCCAAGGCCCCGCATGGCCTGGATACGCGCGAAGGCGCCATCGCCGCGGCCCTGGTGCGCGCGCCCAATGCCTCGGCCACGCAGGTGGCGCGCCGCGCCTGCGAGGTGCTGCGCGCCATGCAACCGGCACCGGCGCCGGACTGCGAATCCCTGGCCTTCTTCACCCAGGCCGCGCTGCAGCGCCGTGCCTTCGACGCCAGCGAGGGCATCGCGCCGCACTTCGCCCGCCAGGCGCTGCGCCAGCGCAGCGGCGATGCGCCCACGCTGCGCACCACGCTTCGCGCCCCCCTGCAACGCGCTGCCGTGGAAGCGCTGGACCGCCAGATGCGCGAACTGCGCGGCCGCAACGTGCAGGACGGCGCCGCCGTGGTGCTGGACAACGCCAGCGGTGCCGTGCTCGCCTGGGTCGGCTCCTCGGGCGCGCACAGCCGCGCGGCCGAGGTCGATGCCGTGCTGGCGCCGCGCCAGCCGGGCTCCACGCTCAAGCCACTGCTCTATGCGCAGGCGATTGCCGAGCGCCGCCTCACGGCCGCCTCGCTGCTGGAGGATTCGCCCGCGCAGATCGCCACGCCGGGCGGCCTGTACATCCCGCAGAACTACGACCGGCATTTCAAGGGCCTGGTCTCGGCCCGCACCGCATTGGCCGCCTCGCTCAACGTGCCGGCGGTGCGCACGCTGGTGATGGTCTCGCCCGATGCCTTCGCGCGCCGCCTGCAGGCCACCGGCCTCGCCCTGCGCGAGAGCGGCGACTACTACGGCTACAGCCTGGCCCTGGGCAGCGCCGAGGTCAACCTGCTGGCCCTGACCAATGCCTACCGCATGCTGGCCAACGGCGGGCGCTACACGCCCACGCGCCTGCTGCCCGAGGCCGCGGCCGAGCCGCCCAGGCCGGTGCTCGATGCCGGCGCCGCCTTCATCGTGGGCGACATCCTGTCGGACCCGAACGCGCGCGTGCGCACCTTCGGGCCCGACAGCCTGCTGGCCACCCGCTTCTGGACGGCGGTAAAGACCGGCACCAGCAAGGACATGCGCGACAACTGGGCCATCGGCTGGTCGCAGCGCTACACCGTGGGCGTGTGGGTGGGCAATGCCGACGGCTCGCCGATGTGGGACGTGAGCGGCACCAGCGGCGCGGCGCCGGTCTGGGCCGAGCTGATGCGCCAGCTGCACCAGCGCGAGCCCAGCCGCGCGCCCGCGCCGCCGCCGGGCGTGGTGCAGCAGGCCGTGCGCTACGCCGCCGCGGACGGCAGCGAGCGCGGCACGCCGCTCGAAGCCGCCCGCAGCGAATGGTTCCTGGCCGGCACGCAGCAGGCGCTGTTCACGCCCTCGGCGATCCGCGCCACGGCGGGTGACGGCGCGACCGGCCGCACCGCGCGCATCACGGCGCCGGCCGATGGCACCATCCTCGCGCTGGACCCGGACATCCCGCCGCGCCACCAGCGCGTGCGTCTCGCGGCCGACGGCGCGCCGGGCGATGTGCAGTGGCGGCTGGACGGCCGCACGCTCGCGCGCGGCACGGCGGCCGACTGGCTGCCCTGGCCCGGCCGCCACCGGCTGGAACTGGCTGATGCGCGCGGGCAGGTGCTGGACAGCATCCGCATCGAGGTACGCGGCGCGGGCGTGGTGGGGGCGCCGCCGCGGCGCTGAGGGCGGGTTGCCGCGCGGATCGGCGCGTCGGCGGCAACCGTCAGGGCTCGGCCCGCGGCAGCATCACGCGTGCGCACAGCCCGCCGCGCTCTGCCGGCAGCAGCGCCAGCTCGCCACCATGCTCGCCCGCGATGCGCTCCACGATCGCCAGCCCCAGACCGGCCCCCGAGCCGCCCGAGCGCGCATCGCCCGCACGATGGAAGGGCTGGCGCAGCCAGTCGGCCTGGGCAGGATCGATGCCGGGCCCATGGTCGATCACTTCCAGCCACACCCAGGCACCTTGCGCGCAGGTGCGCAGCAGCACCGGCGGTGCGCCGTGCCGATGGGCGTTCTCCAGCAGATTCGCCAGCATGCGCCGCAGGGCAGCCGGCCGGCCGCTGACGGCCGGCAGGGAACGGGCCGGCTGCCACTGCACGGGCTGTCCGTGGTCGGCGAAGTCGGCGCACACGCGGGCGCACAGGGCATTCAGGTCCACCGGCTCGCGCAGGCCGGGCTCGTCGGCGGCGCGCGCGTAGTCGAGGAACTGGCCCACGATGCCGTCCATCTCCTCCACGCTGCGCACCATGCTGGCACGGGTGGCGGGGTCGGCTGCGTCGCCGACGATCTCCACGGCCAGGCGCAGCTTGGTCAGGGGCGTGCGCAGGTCATGGGAGATACCCGCCAGCATCAGCGCCCGCTCGCGCTCCTGGCGGGCCAGGCTGTCGGCCATGCGGTTGAAGCTGCGGCTGACGGTGGCGATCTCGCTGGGCCCGTCCTCCGGCAGCGGCGGCGGCCTGCGGCCGGCGCCCAGGCTGCCCGCTGCCTGCGCCAGGCGGAACAGCGGCCGATCGAGCCGACGCTGCAGCCACAGCGCACCCGCCAGCGCCAGCAGGCCGCTGCCCGCGCTCACGGCCAGCCAGGCCCCGGTGAACTCCCGCGCGGGCAGCACGCCGGGCAGCACCAGCCAGTGGGCATCGCCGTCCAGCGCCACCCGCAGGGCCAGGCCACCGTCGCCTGCGCGGCGCCACAGGGCCTGCATGCCGGCCTCGCCCAAGCGCTGCGACACCCGGCGGATGAAGCGCCGTTCCAGGGCCGTGAGCCGCGGGGACGCGTCCGCGTCGCTGGCCACGTTTCCGCCATCCGGACGGCGGTTGAAGGCCGTCACGAATGCCGCGCGCTGGGCGGGCGGCAGGCTGGCCAGCCCGGCGCGCACGGCCAGCAGGTTGGTGGCCACGCCATCGGCCGCCTGGGCGAGCCGCGGCTTGAGCACCATCTCGCGCAGAAGCAGCGCGCTGCCGATCTGGCCGATCAGGATCAGCAGCACGATCAGCAAGGCATGGCGCCCGAGCAGGCTGCGGGGCCAGCGCGCGATGGCGGCCCGGGCACCGACCGCGCCTGCCTCGGTGTCGCCCGCGGTGCGAGCGCTCATCGGGCCTCCCCATCCGGCACGAAGACGTAGCCCACGCCCCACACGGTCTGGATGAAGCGCGGCTGCGCCGGGTCGGCCTCGATCAGCTTGCGCAGCCGCATCACCTGCACGTCGATGCTGCGGTCGGTGGCCTCGTGCTCGCGGCCGCGCGCCAGCTCGATGAGGCGGTCGCGGCCGAGCGGGCGTCCCGGGTGGCGGCAGAAGGCGGCCAGCAGCGTGAACTCGCCCGTGGTCATCGGCAGATCCTGGCCCGCGCGGCTGAGGCGGCGGCGGCCGAGGTCGAGCACGAAGTCGGCCCCGAAGCGCAACTCGCCCTCGTCGGGTGCCGGGCCGGTGTGCGCGCCCAGCATGCGCTGGCGCCGCACCATGGCCTGGATGCGGGCCAGCAGTTCGCGCGGGTTGAAGGGCTTGGGCAGGTAGTCGTCGGCGCCCATCTCCAGGCCGACGATGCGGTCGACCGGATCACCCCGCGCCGTGAGCATCAGGATGGGGATGGTCTCGCCCTGCGCACGCAGGCGGCGGCAGACGGACAGGCCGTCCTCGCCCGGCATCATGACGTCGAGCACCAGCACGTCGAAGCGCTCGCGCGCGAGCAGGCGGTCCAGGGCGGCCGCGCCTTCGACGGTGCGCACGGCGTAGCCCTGGTCGCCCAGGTAGCGCTGCAGCAGCGCACGCAGGTCGGCCTCGTCGTCGGCCACCAGGATGCGGGCAAGCGGCTCGGTCATGAGACGGCGACCGGCGCAGGGCGCGCCGCGACGCGGGACGGCGGCAGGGCAGGAAGCAGCGGGCACGGCAACAGGGACATGGCGGCATCGTAGACAGCGCTGGCGTCCCGGCGGCCCCCCGAAATCATGACAAACGATGACAGGCCGGGACGCCCGTCATGGCTGGTCATGAGCGGGGGCTGCGCCGTGACGAGTGCGTGACAACCCGGCCCGACAGTGGCGGCATCCACTCACCGAAAGGATGCCTGCCATGAACACCGTCCGGCCCCATCGGCCGCACACCCCGACGCTCGCGGCCCTGCTGGTCGCATCCAGCCTGCTGGCGGCGGTCCCCGCGGCCCATGCCGAGGGCCGCCGCGTCCTGCGGCCCAACGCCGCGGGCGGCACCACGGCCACCCGGCTCGCGGGCCGCCAGGGTCCGGAGGGCGGCCGCTTCGGCGCTGCACGCGGCGTGGCGACCGATGGCCAGGGCAACGTGGTGGCCGGCAGCGCCAGCCGCCTGCATGGGCCCGCCGGCGGCCTGGCCCAGCGGGCTGGCAGGACGCAGGTGCATGCCGACGGCTCCGCCCAGCATCAGGGCACGCTGTCGGCCAGCAACGCCCGAGGCAGCCTGCAGTCCACCGGCAATGCCACCCGCAGCGCCGACGGCACCGTGGAGGCCAGCCGCAGCAGCAGCGCCACCCAGGCCACCACCGGCAACAGCGTGCAGCGCAGCACCCAGTACAGCAGCAGCACCGGGCTCACGCACAGCGCCACCTGCTTCGACGCCAGCGGTGCCACCATCGCCTGCCGCTGAGGCCGGCCACGCCGAAGGAGATCCCATGACCCCTCAGAATTCCCGCCGCCTCGCCACCGCCCTGGCCTGCCTGGTCGTGGGCGCCGCACACGCCCAGAGCGCGCTGCCCGACGCCTCGCGCCGAGAAGCCCTGCGCAGCGAGTTGACGCAGCGCTTCACCGCCGCCGACACCAACGGCGACGGACGCCTGAGCCGCGACGAGGCCAAGGCCGGCATGCCGCGCGTCTACCGCGCCTTCGACGCCATCGACCGCACGCATGCCGGCAGCATCACCCTCGCGCAGATCGAGGCCCACCTGGCCAGCCAGCGCGGCAAGCGCGGCGCGGGCGCCCCCTGAAGCCGTCGCACGCACCATGCAGGCCGACCTACTTCGCCACGCCCTGGGCCCGGAGGCCCTGCCCTGGCTGCTGGCCCTGCTGGGCCTGGTGCTCGTCGCGGCCACGGCCGAAGGGCTGGTACAGACCTTCGTGCGCCGCCAGCCCTACGACTGGCGGGCCTACGCGGCGTCGCTGGCCGACACGGCAGGCCGCCGGGCCGTGGATGCGCTCGGCCTGTCCATCGCCGCGCCGCTGCTGGCGCTGGCCTGGACGCACCGGCTGACCACGCTGCCGCTCTCAACCCCCACGGCCTTTGCGCTGCTCTTCCTGGGGCAGGAGCTGTGCTACTACGCCTATCACCGCGCCGCCCATCGCGTGCGCTGGTTCTGGGCCACGCATGCGGTGCACCATTCGCCCAACGAGTTGACGCTGGCTGCGGCGCTGCGCCTGGGATGGACGGGCAAGCTCACCGGCACGGCGCTGTTCTTCACCCCGCTGGTGTGGCTGGGCTTCTCGCCCACGGCGGTGATGGGGACGCTGGCCGCCAACCTGCTCTACCAGTTCTGGCTGCACGCGCCCTGGCTGCCGCGCCTGGGGCCGCTGGAATGGGTGCTGAACACGCCCACCCATCACAAGGTGCACCACGCCTCCAACCCGGAATACCTGGACTGCAACTACGGCGGCGTGCTGATCGTCTTCGACCGGCTGTTCGGCACCTTCGTCGACCTGCGCGCAGACCTGCCGCCCCGCTACGGCCTGACCACGCCGCTGCACACCCACAATCCGCTGCGCATCGCCTTCCACGAATGGGCGCGGCTGGCGCAGGACCTGCGCCAGGCCCGCGGCCTGAAGCGGCGGCTGCGCATCCTCTTCGGCCCGCCTGGAGCCCAGCCATGACCCCGATCCGACACTGGCTGCCCGCCGTCGCCCTGCTGCTGACCGCCGCCCTGGCCCATGCCGCCCCCGACCGGCAGCTGGCCTACGGCCCCGATCCCGCCCAGCGGCTGGACGTCTACCTGCCCGCGCAGCCGCACGGTGCCCCGATCCTGGTGATGGTGCATGGCGGTGCCTGGATGTTCGGCCGGCCCGATGCGCCGAACGTGGTGGACGCCAAGGTGGCCCACTGGGTGCGCGAGCGCGGCTTCGTCTTCGTCTCGGTGGGCTACCGGCTGGTGCCGCAGGTGGATGTGCGCGCACAGGCCCATGACGTGGCCCATGCGCTCGCCGAAGTGCAGCGGCTGGCGCCGGGCTGGCACGCGGACGCGGACCGGCTGGTGCTGATGGGCCACTCGGCCGGTGCCCACCTCGTGGCGCTGCTGAGCGCCGACCCATCACTCGCAACCGCGCAGCGCGCCCGCCGCTGGCGCGGCACGGTGGTGCTCGACAGTGCGGCCCTGGACACCGAAGGGCTGATGCAACGCCGGCATCTGCGCTTCTACGACCGGGCCTTCGGCGCCGACCCGGCCCTCTGGCGCGCCGTGTCGCCCACGGCACGTCTGGCCCCTGGCAGCCTGCCGATGCTGCTGGTGTGCGCCAGCGAACGTCGCGACGACTCGTGCGGCCAGAGCGCCCGGTTCGCCTCCCTGGTGCGCACAGGAGGTGGCCAAGCCACTGTGCTGCCCCAGCCGCTGTCGCACGGCGAGATCAATGCGCAGCTCGGAACGCCGGGCGACTACACGCAGGCGGTCGACCGGTTCATCGAAGGATTGGCCGCCCCGGTGCGCTGAGCCCACCGTTGACCGGCGCCGGCGCGGAGTCGGCAGGAGAGGCACCGGGCCGGGGGCTGAAGCGGCGGCGCTGCCCTATCCCGGTGGCTGCGGCGCCGTTCAGGGGCGCCGCATGGCGCGCCAGGGCCGCCAGGTCCGCCGTTCGGGCGCGGCAGGGATCAACGGCATCCGGCCGGAAGGCGGCGCCACCGCCAGCGTGTCCTTGCCCCGCGCCTTGGCCTGGTAGAGCGCCTCGTCGGCCAGGGCCAATGCGCGGTGCAAGGGCACATCCGGCTCGACGGTGGCCACGCCGGCGCTCACCGACAGGCGCAGCCCGCCCACGCGCAAGTGATGCACTGCCGACACGCAGGCCGCTGCCACGTCGGCCGGCGATGCCGAGGCGTCCTCGATCCAGATGCAGAACTCCTCGCCACCCAGGCGGGCGCACAGGTGCGGCGCGCTGGCGCGACGCAGCGCCTGCGCCACCGCGCGCAATGCCCGGTCGCCACCCTCGTGGCCCAGGCGCTCGTTGATGCGCTTGAAGTCGTCCACGTCCAGCAGCACGACGTTGAACGCGCCCGCCGGCATGGCGGCCAGCGCCGCCTGGGTCCGCTCGAGGAAGGCGCGCCGGTTGGGCAGGCCGGTGAGCGCGTCCTCATAGGCCAGCGCCGCCAGCCGCAGTTGCAGCACATGGCCGCTGCGCCGCTCGCGCGACAGCGCCAGGTGGGCCAGCAGGCACAGCGCCAGAGCGCCCGCCGCGAAGAAGGCCAGCACCGGCCGCTGGGCCGGCGCGACGCTGCGCATCAGTGCGCCATCGACGAAGACCAGGCCCACCGCCCCGATGCCGGCCAGGAAGTCGCGCAGCCGCACATGGCACAGCGCCAGGCACATGCCGAAGAGCATCAGCAGCGGCAGCGTCCAGAAGGCCTGGGCCGCACTGCCTTCCAGGTTCAACCGGAAGGCGATGGCCAACGACACCGTGACCATCAGCCCACCCAGGCTCAGCAGCCAGGCCGGCCGGGGCCGCAGCGACAGCAGCATGCCCAGGCCCGCCGCGGCGGTGCAGAGGAGCTCGGCGGACAGATGCGCGCCGCCCCCCGGCACGGAGACCATCAGCGTCATCAGCCAGATCAGCACGCCCGTCGCCTCGCAGGCCAGGGCGAGCGAACGCACCTCCTGGCGCAGCGCGCGCCGCAGCGCCTGGGCCTGCGCGGCGGGAACCGAAGGCACCAACCAACGCCAGAGGCGGCGCGCCCGCCGGTACAGCAGCATCCGCAGCGGCATCACCCCGCCGCCTCGGGCGCCAAAACCACGCGGTTCTTGCCCGTCCGCTTGGCATCGCCCAGGGCCGTGTCGGCACGGCGCATGGCCTGCTCGAGGGCCTCGCCGGGCTGCACAAGCGCCGCGCCGGCGCTCAACGTGAGGCCCACCCCCTGGGCCGACACGCGCCGCGCCGCCTCCAGCACACCGCCGGCAAAGGCCAGCAGCGCCGCTGGCGAGGCCGCGGGCACCAGCACGCAGAACTCCTCGCCGCCGGTGCGGCCCGCGAGCGCCTCGCCGGGCAGGCGTTGCAGCAGCCGGCCCACGGCATGCAGGAGTCGGTCACCCACCTCGTGGCCATGGCGGTCGTTGATGCGCTTGAAGTCGTCCACGTCGAGCGCGATGAGGCCCTGCGGCCCGGACGCCTGTAGCTTCTCCATGGCCACCTCCAGGAACCCGCGGCGATTGGCCACGCCGGTCAGGGCGTCCTGGTAGGCCAGGACGGCCAGCGAGGCGGCGGCCGCCACGCGCCGGCGCCGCGCCAGCGCCACGCCCCGGTGGAGCAGCAGCGCCAACGTGAAGCCGCCCACCACCAGTACCCCACGCAGTGCCTGGCCCGCGGGCCACGGGGCGAAGGCCGCGCCCGGCAGCAGCACCAGCCAGACCGTCAGGCTGCACAGCACATAGCTGCGCAGGCGGACCTGCACCAGGCCCAGCACCAGCGACAGCATCAGGCACAGCGGAAGCACCCAGAGTTCGCCGCCGCCCAGCACGTCGAGCTGGAAGCGGCAGCCGGCGGCCATCGCCACGGTCATCAGGCCCACGCCACTGTCATGTCCGGCGGCGTCGCGCGCGCCCATGCACAGCGCCAGCCCCACCGCCTGCACGAAGGTCCAGCAGAACAGGGGCAGCGCCAAGGCAGACAGCACAGGCCAGGAGACCCAGAGCGACACGAGCCAGGCGAAAGCGGCGGCACAGGCCAGCACGCGGGCCGGCTTGCGCAGATGCAGCACGACGTCGTCGTCCAGGCGGCGCGCCTTTTGCGCGGCCGCGCTGGCCTGGCGGCGTGCAGCCAAGGCGTGCGCCAGCGAGCGCTCCCCCCGGGAATGTGAACCATTGATTGTCAAAACTTTGTTTCCAGCATGGCCGGACGCAAGTTAGACAGGAACGGGGGCGCGCTGTGTCAGCCAGCTTCCCCAGGGTGTTTCATCCTTGGGGAACAACCGCCTCGGCGTAGTCGTAGAGCTCGCCCAGCAGCGCCTCTGCACGCTCGTCGGCGTTCTCGGCGAGCGCGTCGATCTCAGCGAAATAGCGGTCCACGTTCAACCAGCCGTCCTCGCCCTCCACCAGGCGCGCGGTGCGCAGCGCCTCCCACTGGGCGGCTTCTTCCAGGCTCAACGTGGCCGGGAAGTTGCGCGCCCGGTAGCGCAGCACGAGCTCGGCCAGCCGCGCATCGTCGAAACCAGCGCGCGCCAGGGCCAACTCCTGGGGCGGCAGCGCGCGCAACTGGTTGAGGCGCCGGCGGTCGGCCGGGCCGATGAAGCCGCCATACAGGTCTTCATCCACATCCAGCGCCGGGCCGCGAGGCCGATCGAAGAGCTCGCGCCAGCGCTCGCTCAGATCAGGCAGGCCGGCGGCGGTGACGGCATGGCGCTCGGCCTGCGCCAGGTCGATCCCCCACCGGCCGGCGGCCATCTCCACCATCCTGGGATTGCCCACCACCATGGGCGACTTGTTGAGGTGGATCGACTTGATGGGCAGCCGCGCCACGCCCTCAGGAAGATCGGCGCTGCGGGTGAACAGGCGCAGCCGCATCGTCTCCAGGTCCAGATCGGCCAGTTCGGCCGGGTCGTGCGACAGGTCCCAGGCCAGCAGTTCGTTGCGGTTGGTGGGATGGCTGGCCAGCGGCCACATCAGGGCCAGACAGCCGCGCTCGGTGCCGAACATGCCGGAGACATGCACGAAGGGCCGCGCGGTCTGCGGCGAGGCGGGCAGGCCCAACTCCTGCGCCACGCGCTCCTTGCGCCGCAACGCGAGCGCGAAGTCGAAGAGGCGCGGCCGCTTCTGTCGGATCAGCCGCGCCATGGCGATGGTGGCGCGCACGTCCGACAGCGCATCGTGCGCCGCCTCATGCACCAGGCCGTTGGCGCGGGTCAGGTCCTCCAGCTTGAAGCTGGGCTTGCCGTCGGGATGCTTCGGCCATTCGATGCCCTCGGGGCGCAGGGCGTAGGTCAGACGCACCACGTCCAACAGGTCCCAGCGGCCGCATTCGTTCTGCCATTCGCGGGCATACGGGTCGATCAGGTTGCGCCAGAACATGAAACGCGTGACCTCGTCGTCGAAGCGGATGGTGTTGTAGCCCACGCCGATGGTGCGTGGCTGGGAGAAGGCCGCCTCGATCCGGGCGGCGAATTCGTGCTCGGGCACGCCTTCGGCCAGGCAGTGCTGGGGCGTGATGCCGGTCAGCAGGCAGGCCGTGGGGCTGGGCAGGAAGTCGGGCGCCGGCTGGCAGTACAGCATGATCGGCTCGCCCACCTCATTGAGCTCGGCGTCGGTGCGCACGGCCGCGAATTGCGAAGGCCGGTCGCGGCGCGGGTTGGCGCCGAAGGTTTCGTAGTCGTGCCAGAGGAAGGTGTGGGAAGCGTCGGCCATGGGTCGGGGTCGGAAAGCAGCCGGCCATTGTCGGCCAGCAGGTTCACAGCAAGGGCGAGAAGAGCCGCGCGACGGCCTCGCCCAGCCGCAGCCAGAAGCTGCGGTGGCGGTGCGTGCGCACGGGCGAGGCACTCTGCAGGTCGGTCTCGAACTGCGCCACGAGCGGCCCGGCCAGCGCGGGGCCATAGACCACTGCCATCACCTCGAAGTTGAGCAGGAAGCTGCGGTTGTCGAAGTTGGCCGTGCCGATCATGGCGCAGTGGTCGTCCACCACCAGCGTCTTGGAATGCAGCATGCGGGCCTTGTACTCCCACACCTTCACGCCAGCGGCGAGCAGCTCGTCGTAGTAGGAGCGGGCGGCCGCGCTCACCACCAGCGAATCGCTACGCCGCGGCACCAGCACCCGCACGTCCACGCCGCGCAGGGCGGCGTTGGTCAGCGCCATCAGCGCCGGCTCGCTGGGCACGAAGTACGGGGTCGTGAGCCAGGCCCGCTCGGTGGCGGCATGGATGGCCTCCACATGCATGCGGTGGATGGCCTCCAAGGGCGTGTCGGGGCCGCTGGTGACGATCTGCACCGCCACCGGGCCGGCCTCCACGGGCGGCATGAGCCGCGCCATCAGGCTGCCGATGCCGTGCAAGGGCTCGACGGTGGCATAGACCCAGTCCTCCAGGAAGGTGGTCTGCAGCCAGCGCACGGCGCTGCCCTCGATGCGCAGGTGGACGTCGTGGTAGGCGTCGGGGCGTGCGCGCCGGTCTTCCTCGTCCGTGATGTTCACGCCGCCGGTGAAGCCCACGACCCCATCGCAGACCACGATCTTGCGGTGGGTGCGGTAGTTGGTCACCGGCCGCAGGCGGCGGCCGATGCGCGTGTCGTGGAAGAACACGACCTGAGCGCCCGCCTCGCGCAGCGGCGCCAGGAAGCGCCGCCCCACCCGCTTGGCGCCCAGCGCGTCGATCAGCAGCCGCACCTGCACGCCGGCGCGGGCCCGCTCGATCAGCAGGTCGCGCAGCGCGGTGCCGATGCGGTCGGGCTCGAAGATGTAGTACTCGAGGTGGACGTGGTCCTGCGCGCCGCGGATGGTTTCGAAGATGGCGTCGAACGTCGCCGCGCCGCCCGAAAGCAATTGCACCGAACGGGCGCTGGACACCGGCAAGCCGCAGGCGGCCAGGCCGAGCGTGGCCAGCTGGTGCAGCGCGGGCGGCGCGTCCTCGGCCGCTTCGCGCAGTAGCGCCATGTCGGCGGGCGCCTGCGCCATCACCCGGCTGCGCAAGCGCTTGAGCCGCTGCTTGGCCAGCCGCTGCGGCCCCAGGAAGTAATAGACGAAGAAGCCCAGGTAAGGCAGCAGCGCCAGCGACAGGATCCAGCTCATCGTGGAAACCGGCGCGCGCTTCTGCATCACGATCCATACCGACAGCACGGCGATGTAGGCGCTCCAGGCGAGCGACAGGCCGGTGGTCCAGGCGGGACTGAGGTGGAACTCGGGCAGGGTCATCCAGGGGCTCGGCACGCTCCCGGCTATGCAGCGGGAAGCGGCCAAGAAAAAAGGCCGGGAGCGCGATGCTACCGGCCTTGTGTGGCACCGCCCGTGGGGGCGGACGCCTTGCTGGCGTGGTCGATCAGCCGGCGGCGGCTTCCTCGGCCTCGGGCTTGGACTTGCCTTCCTTCTTGGGCAGCGGCGTGATGTCCAGCTGCACCTCGTCCTTGTCGTCGAGGTCGACCTCGAGGCGACCACCGTCGGTCAGGCGGCCGAACAGCAGTTCGTCGGCCAGCGCCCGGCGGATGGTGTCCTGGATCAGGCGCTGCATCGGGCGGGCGCCCATGAGCGGATCGAAGCCCTTCTTGGCCAGATGCTTGCGCAGCTTGTCGCTGAAGGAGACTTCCACCTTCTTCTCGGCCAGTTGCGTCTCCAGCTGCAGCAGGAACTTGTCGACCACGCGCAGGATGATCTGCTCGTCCAGCGGCTTGAAGTTGACGATGGCGTCCAGGCGGTTGCGGAACTCGGGCGTGAACAGGCGCTTGATGTCGGCCATCTCATCGCCGGCCTGCCGCGGGTTGGTGAACCCAATGGTGGCCTTGTTCATGGTCTCGGCGCCCGCGTTCGTCGTCATGATGATGATGATGTTGCGGAAGTCGGCCTTGCGTCCGTTGTTGTCCGTTAGCGTGCCATGGTCCATCACCTGCAGCAGCACGTTGAAGATGTCCGGATGCGCCTTCTCGATCTCGTCGAGCAGCAGCACCGCATGCGGCTTCTTGGTGACGGCTTCGGTCAGCAGGCCGCCCTGGTCGAAGCCCACGTAGCCCGGAGGCGCACCGATCAGGCGCGACACCGCATGGCGCTCCATGTACTCCGACATGTCGAAGCGGATCAGCTCGATGCCCAGGATGTAGGCCAGCTGCTTGGCCGCCTCGGTCTTGCCGACGCCGGTGGGGCCGCTGAACAGGAAGGAGCCGATGGGCTTGTCGCCCTTGCCCAGGCCCGAGCGGGACATCTTGACGGCGGAAGCGAGCACCTCCAGCGCCTTGTCCTGGCCGAACACCACGCTCTTGAGGTCGCGCTCGATGGTCTGCAGCTTGCTGCGGTCGTCGTTGCTGACGTTCGCCGGGGGAATCCGGGCGATCTTGGCGACGATCTCCTCGACCTCGGCCTTGCCGATGGTCTTCTTGCGCTTGCTGGCCGCCAGGATGCGCTGGGCCGCGCCGGCCTCGTCGATCACGTCGATGGCCTTGTCGGGCAGGTGCCGGTCGTTGATGTACTTGGCCGACAGCTCCGCCGCTGCCTGCAGGGCCGCGGTGGCGTACTTGACGCTGTGATGCTCCTCGAAGCGGCTCTTGAGGCCCTTGAGGATCTCCACCGTCTCGGCCACGGTCGGCTCGACCACGTCCACCTTCTGGAAACGCCGGGACAGGGCCGCGTCCTTCTCGAAGATGCCGCGGTACTCGGTGAAGGTGGTGGCGCCGATGCACTTGAGCTGGCCGCTGGACAGCGCCGGCTTGAGCAGGTTGGACGCGTCCAGCGTGCCACCCGAGGCGGCGCCCGCGCCAATCAGCGTGTGGATCTCGTCGATGAACAGCACCGCGTTGGGCTTTTCCTTCAGTGACTTGAGCACGCCCTTCAGGCGCTGCTCGAAATCGCCGCGGTACTTGGTGCCGGCCAGCAGCGCGCCCATGTCGAGCGAATAGACCTGCGAGTCGGCCAGGATCTCGGGCACATCACCTTGCGTGATGCGCCAGGCCAGGCCCTCGGCGATGGCCGTCTTGCCCACGCCCGCCTCACCCACCAGCAGCGGGTTGTTCTTGCGCCGACGGCACAGGATCTGGATGACGCGCTCGACCTCGTATTCGCGGCCGATCAGCGGATCGATCTTGCCGTCCTTGGCCTGGGCGTTGAGGTTGACGGTGAACTGCTCCAGCGGCGAGGCCTTCTCGTTCTTCTCGGCGCCGCCCTCTTCGCCTTCGCTGGAAGGCGCTTCGCCACCACTCTTGGGCTGCTCGGGCGGGTCGCTCTTCTTGATGCCGTGGGCGATGAAGTTGACGACGTCCAGCCGCGTCACGCCCTGCTGGTGCAGGTAGTAGACGGCGTGCGAATCCTTCTCGCCGAAGATGGCGACCAGCACGTTGGCGCCGGTCACTTCCTTCTTGCCATTGCCCGTGGACTGCACGTGCATGATGGCGCGCTGGATCACGCGCTGGAAGCCCAGCGTGGGCTGGGTGTCCACATCGTCGGTGCCGGCGACCTGGGGCGTGTTGTCCTTGATGAAATTGGTCAGCGACGAACGAAGGTCGTCGATGTTGGCCGAGCAGGCTCGCAGCACTTCGGCGGCGCTCGGGTTGTCCAGCAAGGCGAGCAGCAGGTGCTCGACGGTGATGAACTCATGGCGTTGCTGCCTGGCCTCGACGAAGGCCATGTGCAGGCTGACTTCCAGTTCCTGGGCAATCATGTGATTTCCTTTGCCTTGCTGTGAATACTTCTGAAGACTTCAGATGGGTCGGATCGCGGTTTATTCAACCGGTTCACTGACGCACTGGAGCGGGTGGCCCGCCTGGACGGCGGCTTCCATCACTTGATTGACCTTGGTGGCCGCGACATCGCGCGGGTAGACCCCGCACACGCCCCGGCCGTCGAGATGAATCTTCAGCATGATCTGGGTGGCCGTCTCGCGGTCCTTGTTGAAGAACTCCTGCAGGACGACCACCACGAATTCCATCGGGGTGTAGTCGTCGTTGAGCATGACGACCTGGTACATCCGGGGGGGCGCCGTCCGCTGCGGACGCCGCTCTGCCACCACGGAGCCACCGTCGTCCCTCTGGGGGCGAACCGGCGCCGGAGGGGGTGCCGAGGGATTTTTCGTGGCCATGAAATTCATTCTATAGAGCACTGGAACTCGTGGCGTGGGAGCGGAATTCAAGCGCGCCGCAGGGGGCCTGCTCGCAAAAAAGGTGCCGCCGCGCCCTGCTTGCGGACCGCCAAGCAGGCGATCCGGGAGAAAACGTGATGCCGGGGCGCACCTCCCGGCTTCCCGGCGCGGCCCGGGCAGACCACCACGTGCCGCCCAACAATGGGCCGGCGCCCCAACCAACGGAGGCGCCGAACCGGAATGACGCAAGCCACCGCCAAACCCTCGACACGCGCCACTGGAGCCCGCCATGACCTCACACGCCATCCTTCCCTGGGCCGACGCTCTGGTGACCGACCAGCGCCTGCCTTTCGACGGCTTTCGCATCGAGAACTCGCCGGATGGCGCCTTGCTCGTCACGCACACCCTCCACGGCCGTCCGGTGTTCTGGCACCGCTACGAAGGGGTGCGCCTGGACACGCAGAAGGTGTGCACGCTGGAAGGCATCGAGGGTTGGGTGGAGGTGGATCCGCTGTCGTGACCGCCCTTGAGCGGGCGCCCACAAAAAAGCCCGCCACCGATCCCGGTGGCGGGCCCAGGATGCCGGGGCCGGCGTGTCAGGCCGTCTGCATCCGCAGCTTGCGGGCCGACAGCCGCTTGGCCAGGCGCGGCAGCACCAGCACGGCCAGCACGACGACGATCAGCGCCACCGACATGGGCCGCTGCAGGAAGATCACCGCACTCCCCTCGCCGATGGACATGGCATTGCGCAGTTGCGCCTCGGCGAGCGGCCCCAGAATCATGCCGACCACCACCGGCGCCGTCGGGAAGTCGAAGCGGCGCATCAGCACGCCGATCACGCCGATGGCATAGAGCAGCACCAGGTCGAAGGAACTCTGGCGCATGCCGTAGGCGCCCACCGTCGCGAAGATCAGGATGCCGGCATAGAGCTGCGGCTTCGGGATCTTCAGCAGCTTCACCCATAGGCCCACCATCGGCAGGTTCAGCACCAGCAGCATGATGTTGCCGATGTACAGCGAGGCGATCAGCGCCCACACCAGGGCGGCCGAGGTCGAGAACAGCTGCGGCCCGGGCTGGATGCCGTAGTTCTGGAAGGCGCCCAGCAGGATGGCCGTGGTGTTGGAGGTCGGGATGCCCAGCGTCAGCAGCGGGATCAGCGCCGCCGTCACCGTGGCGTTGTTGGCGGCCTCCGGGCCGGCCACGCCCTCGATGGCACCGGTGGTGCCGAACTCGGCCTTGTCCTCGGGATTCTTGGTCAGCTTCTTCTCGGCGGCATAGCTCAGGAAGGTCGGGATCTCGGTGCCGCCGGCCGGGATGCAGCCGAAGGGCGCGCCGATGGCGGTGCCGCGCAGCCAGGCGGGGATCGAGCGCTTCCAGTCGCGCGCGCTCATGTGCACCCGGCTCATGGTGTTCTGCGTCTCGACCACGCGGCCTTCGTACAGCACCGCGTAGATCACCTCGGCCACGGCGAACAGGCCCACCGCCACCAGCACGATCTCGATGCCATCCAGCAGCTCGGGGATGCCGCCGGTGTAGCGGCCCTGGCCCGAGATCTGATCCAGCCCGATGCAGCCGACCGCCAGGCCGATCAGCAACGCCGTCATGCCCCGAAGCGTGCTCTTGCCCAGCACAGCGCTCACCGTGGTGAAGGCCAGCAGCATCAGCATGAAGTACTCGGGGGGACCGAGCTTGACGGCGAACTCGGCCACATAGGGCGCGAACAGCGTGACCACGATGGTGGCGATGGTGCCGGCGACGAAAGAGCCGATGGCGGAGGTGGCCAGTGCCGCGCCGGCACGGCCGCTCTTGGCCATCTTGTTGCCCTCCATGGCGGTGACCATGCTGGCCGTCTCGCCCGGCGTGTTCAGCAGGATCGACGTGGTCGAGCCGCCGTACATCGCGCCGTAGTAGATGCCGGCGAAGAAGATCATCGAGGCCGTCACGTCGACTTTGCCGGTGATCGGCAGCAACATGGCCACCGCCACGGCAGGCCCGATGCCGGGCAGCACACCCACGGCCGTGCCCAGGGCACAGCCAACCAGGCACCACAGAAGATTGCTGACCGTGATGGCCTGCGCGAAGCCCTGCAACAGGGCGCCAAAGATGTCCATGGTCAGATCCAGCCCGTGGTGGTGAGGCCCGGCAGGTTGATCGCCAGGAATTGCGTGAACATCCAGTACACGGGCGCCGCGATGACGAGCCCGGTGACGAAATCGATCACCCAGGTTCGCGGCTTGCCTGCCGTCGGCTGGCCGCTGGCGCGGCGCAGGCCCTGCACCGCGAGCAGGTAGCACAGGCTGCAGCTGAGGATGAAGCCCAGGTGCTCGATCAGCGCGGCGTTGAGCAGAAGACCGGCCGACAGCCAGACAAAACCGGGCCAGTTGGCCGGCTCGGCCGGCCCGTCACCGTCCTCCATCGCCCGGAAGCCGCCGGTGCGCGCTTCCCAGGTGATCCAGGTGCCGCAGATGGTCAGGCCGACGGAGACCAGCCAGGGCAGGAAGTTGGGACCGACGCCGCCGTAGCCGGCTTCGGAAGAAATGCCGATGGCGCCGAAGGCCATGGCCAGGCCGACGAACACGACGCCCAGGCCCACCAGGGTCTGCATCATGTTGGCGCGCACTGGCGCGCCCGGCGAGGAAGGGGAAGAAGCAGTCATGCGGGTCTCCATGCGGCCGCGCCGCGGCACCGAGAGCAGTGCGGCGGCGCGGGGCGCTGAGGAAGTGCGTTCAGACCATGCCGGAGCGCGTCATGATGGCGCGCAGGCTGGCGAATTCGTCGTCCACGAACTTGTCGAAGGCCGGGCCGGTGAGCACGGCAGGCGTCCAGTCGTTCTTCTTGAGGGCTTCGGCCCACGAGGCGCTCTTGACGGCCGTCAGCACGCGCTCGGTCAGCGCCTTGCGCTGCTCTTCGGAGATGCCGGGCGCGCCGTACACGCCGCGCCAGTTGCCGATCTCGACGTCGATGCCCAACTCCTTGAGCGTGGGCACGTTGACGCTCTGCAGCCGCTGCGCCGAGGTGACGGCGATCGGCTTCATCTTGCCGTCGGCGATGTAGGGCGCGAACTCGCTGTAGCCACTGCCGCCGATGGTCACGTTGCCGCCGAGGATGGCCGCCGTGGCCTCACCGCCCCCACGGAAGGCGACGTAGTTGATCTTGGACGGATCGACACCCACCTTCTGCGCGATCATGGCCGCGGCGATGTGCTCGGTGGAGCCGCGCGAGCCGCCGCCCCACTTGACGCTGCCCGGGTCCTTCTTGAGCTGGGCGACGACGTCGGCCATGGTCTTGAAGGGCGAGTTGGCCGGCAGCACGAACACGTTGTATTCGCTGGTGATGCGGGCGATGGGCGTGGCCTGCGACAGGTTGACAGGCGGCTTGCCGGTGATGATGCCGCCCAGCATCACGGCGCCCATCACCATGAGCGCGTTGCCATCGCCCTTGGAGCCGTTGACGAACTGGGCCAGGCCCAGCGCGCCGGCGGCGCCGCCCTTGTTGTCGTAGCTGACCGTGTCGGCCGCCTTGGCGTCGATCATGGCCTTGCCCAAAGCGCGGCCTGTGGTGTCCCAGCCGCCGCCCGGATTGGCGGGGATCATCATCTTGATGTTGGTGGCCGCCTGGGCGGACAGCGGCAAGGCGCCCACGGCGGCCAGTGCCGCCAGGGATTTGAGGAACTCGTCTCTGCGCATGGGGGTCTCCTTCTTGCTTCCGATGGATGTTTTGGTGCGGCTTATGATGCGCGGCCCCGCTGTCAGTTGGCTGTCGCGCCACTCGGGGTAAACACCGAGCCTCCGGAGCCTCATGAAGCTGCTGCTGGTCGAAGACGATCCCTCCATGCAGTCCACCCTGCAACGCACGCTGGGGCGCCGGCAGATCGATGTCCGCGTCTGCGACGATGGTGCCGAGGCGCTCGCCCAATGGCAGGCGATCGAGCCCGACGTGGTGGCGCTGGACCTCAGCCTGCCCGGCATGGATGGCCTGGAAGTGCTTACCCGTGCACGGGCCAGCGGCCTGCGCACCCCCGTGCTAATGCTCACCGCCCGCGGCACCGTGGGTGACCGCATCCTGGGCCTGAACGCCGGCGCCGACGATTACCTGCCCAAGCCTTTCGACCTCGATGAGCTGGAAGCGCGCCTGCGCGCCTTGCGGCGGCGCTCGCCCGCCGATCCGGCCGTCGCCGCCGCGCCGGTGGAGATCGGCGCACTGCGCCTGGAGCCGGCCAGCGGCGCCTTCTACCTGCGCGGCGAGGCGCTGGAGCTCACTCCGCGCGAAGCAGCCCTGCTGCGCGCGCTGGCCGCCCGCCCGGGCCATGCGGTGACCAAGGAGCGGCTGTTCGAACTGGTCTTTCCCGGCGAGACCCAGGTGCAGTACGAGGCCATCGAAGTGGTGGCGTACCGGCTGCGCAAGAAGCTCGCGGGCACGGGCTGCGCGCTCATGACCCTGCGCGGGCTGGGCTACCTGCTGCGCGAAGAGCAGACCCGCTGATGGTGCTTGACCGCCCTGCGCCGCCCGCATGAGGTCGCGCTCGTTGCGTTTCCGGCTGCTGCTGGGCCTGCTGGCGCCGGTCGTGCTGTTCATCCTCATCAACAGCGTGAGCGTCTACCGGCAGGCGCTGGCGGCGGCAACCACGGCCTACGACCGCACGCTGCTCGCCTCGGCCAAGACCATCGGCGAACAGCTCGACGTCGAGGGCTACGACGAACTGGCCTCGTTGCGCTCCACCGTGCCCTACTCGGCACTCGAGGCCTTCGAGGCCGATGCGCAGAGCCGCATGTACTACCGCGTCTCCACGACCCACGGCGAGATGATCTCGGGCTTCGCCGAGCTGCCTCTCTGGCGCGGCACGCTCCCGGCCAAGCCGCCCTATGCCGCCCTCGTGGACTTCTACGACTCGGAATTCCGCGGCCAGCCGGTGCGCATGGCCGTGCTGCTGCAGCCGGTGGCCAGTGCACGCGGCCTGGGCATGGCCGTCGTCCAGGTGGCAGAGACGCTGGAGCTGCGCGAGGCGCTGGCGCGCCGCCTGCTCGTGGACATGCTGTGGCGGCAGCTGCTGCTGGTTGCGGTGGTGGCCAGCGTGACCGTCTTTGTCGTCCAGCAGGCCACGCGCCCCGTGCGGCGATTGGGCGAGGCCATCGCCGAGCGGGCGCCCGACGACCTCTCGCCCATCGACGCACCCGATGCGCCCCGCGAGCTGCGTCCGCTGGTGGATGCCACCACGGCGGTGATGGCGCGTCTGCGCGGCCTGCTCGATCACCAGAAGCGCTTCGTGCGCGATGCCGCCCACCAGCTGCGCACGCCGCTGGCCGTGCTCAAGGCCCAGGTGCAATCCGCGCGCCGGGGCGACGTGCCCGCGGCGCAGGCGCTGCGCGAAATCGATGCCACCGTCGACCGTGCCACCCAGCTGGCCAACCAGATGCTCGCACTGGCCAAGATCGAGCAGTTGCGCCAACGGCCGGAACTGCAGCAGCTGGACCTGGCCGAAATGGTGCGGCAGGTGGCGCTGGACGTCTCGCCGCTGATCGCGGACAAGGCCCTGGACTTCGAGCTGGACGTGGTCCCGGCCAAGGTTGACGCCCATGCCTGGATGCTGCTCGAACTCAGCCGCAACTTGCTCCACAACGCGATCCGCCACAGCCCTCGCGGCGGCATGCTCACCGTGCAGGTCTCTCCAGATGGCATGGACGCTGTCAACCTGTGCGTGCGCGATGCGGGGCCCGGCATTGCGCCCGAACTCCGGCAGCGGCTCTTCGCCCCCTTCGCGGCCGGCGACACGGCACGCGGCTCGGGGCTCGGCCTGGCCATCTGCCGCGAGATCGTGCTCACTCTGGGCGGGAGCATCCACCTGGACAATCGCCTGGATGCGGACGGCCGCGTCGTCGGGCTGGATGCGCGGGTGCGGCTGCCCACCGCGAATCCGGCCACGTCCGATTGACAGCACCAGCCAGGCGCTGTTTGCTTGAAACTTCTCTCATTCTTCCGACATTCATGGAGCGCATGCGCATTGACAAGTGGCTGTGGGCCGCTCGCTTCTACAAGACCCGTTCGCTCGCCGCAGAAGAGGTCGACCGCCACCGCGTGCAGGTCAACGGCGATCTGGTCAAGCCGGCGCGCGAAGTTCGGGCGGGCGACCTCGTGCAGCTGCGCCAGGGGCCGGACACGCGCACGGTGCGGGTGCGGGGACTGTCGATGCAACGCGGGCCGGCGCCGGTGGCGCAGTTGCTCTACGAAGAAACAGCAGAAAGCATCGCCGCCCTGTCGGCCGCACGGGAAGAGCGACGCCTGGCCCGCGAGCCCGCCCATGCGATCGTGCAGGGCCGCCCCACCAAACGGGACCGGCGCCACCTCGACACCGCCCGCGAGGTGGGCTGGGGGGATCGCTGGAGCGCCTCGGTCGACGACGACGGCGCGGGGCGCTGACAGGTCATGCGTTAGGCTCGGCGGATGACCCGGCTCAAGCACTATCGCGTCAAGCCCGACGCCCCCTTCCGTCTGGCCGACATCGATCCTGGAGAAACGCCATTCCTGCCAGCCGAGGAACATCACCAGCGCGAGTCGCTGGAGCTGCTCGCCGACGAACTCGACCACTGGCAGAACCTGCTTCATGCGGAAGGGCGGCGCAAGCTGCTGCTGGTGCTACAGGGCACGGACACGAGCGGAAAGGACGGCACCATCCGCTGGGTGTTCTCGCGCACCTCTCCACTGGGCGTTCGCGTCGCCGCCTTCAAGGCACCCACGGATGAGGAACGCGCGCGCGACTTCCTGTGGCGCTGCCATGCGGTCGTGCCACGGGCCGGCGAGATCGCCGTGTGGAACCGCAGCCACTACGAAGACGTGCTCGTCCCCTGGGTCGAGGGCTGGATCGGCAAGGCCGAATTGCGCCGGCGCTATGCCCAGATCAATGACTTCGAGCGACTGCTGGCCGAGACCGGCACCGTCCTGGTCAAGTGCATGCTGCACATCGACAAGGAGGAGCAGCGCAAACGCCTCCAGGCCCGACTGGATGATCCGAGCAAGCACTGGAAATTCAGCATGGGCGACCTGGCCGCACGCCAGAAGTGGGACGCCTACCAGCAGGCCTACGAACACGCGATCGCCGCCACCTCCACCGCGCACGCCCCCTGGTACATCGTGCCCGCCAACCACAAGAACCATCGCAATCTGATGATTGCCCGGCTGCTCATCAAGGTGCTGCGGGACATGAAAATCAGCCTTGCGCCTGCCAACCCGGCCTATGCCGGCTTGAAGGTCCAGTGACTCGGTCATGTCGAATCCCGCCCTCCCCGTCTCCCCTACTGCCGACGCCGTCGCGCCCGACACCTTCGCGTGGCCTCTGCCGCCCCAAGGCCATTTCCGCGTTCCCAACACCAGCACCGTCCGCTGCGAGATCAGCAATCTGGCAGGCCGCCACGGTGAAGGGGTGATGAACCTGTTCTCGCCCTCCGCCCAGCTGGTCCACATCCATCTGCTGCGCACACGTGCGCCTGTGCCACTGCGCTTCGACCAGTTCCGGTCACTGCTGCTACTGGATCCGCTGCGTCCTCTGGACGACACCCCGGTCGAGTGGGCCGATTACCGCATCGTGTGGAAAGGCGATGGCGGCGAACTGGGCGGTCGCAGCGCCGGCCATGTGCAGACGCCATTCGGTGTGTTCCTTTTCCCGGGCGACGAGGAAGGCCGCGTCCGGCGGCTCTTCGTGCCCCATGCCGCCTATGAGCGCATCGAGACGGACGCCGCCGCTGCGGGCGGCACGCTGTCCCAGGTGGCCACCCGGCGCAGTGAACTGCTTCAGGCGCTGCAGCGCCAGGCCAGCGCCCCGATCGTGCGTATCGGGGAAGCGCTCATATCGCTGGGCATGATCAACGAGGAGCAGCTCAACGAAGCCCTCGCGGCGCAGCGGCAGATGGACAACGGCCTGCCGCTGGGCGAACTCCTGGTGCGGATGGGAGCCGTGTCGGCCGCCGACCTCAAGGTCGCGCTCACCCGCAAGATGGGGTATCCGGTTGTGGATCTTCAGGCTTTCGAGTCCGAGCCCGATGCGCTGACCCGCCTGAGCCACGCCGTGGCGCGGCGCCTGCAACTGCTCCCACTGATCGTCGCGGATGGCCGTCTGGTCGTGGCGATGGACGACCCCGCCAACCGACACGGCGCCTTGGACGAGGCGGAGTTCATCGCCCAGATGAAAATCGCGCCGGTGCTCGGCCAATGCGAGGACTTCGAGGCCTGCGTGTTCGCCGCCTACGACAAGATCGGCGCGGCCTCGGAGGCGAAGCCGACGCCCTCCCAGGCACAGGCGATGGAGTTCGAGACCACCGACACCAGCAGCCTGCTGGAATCGCTGGAAAAGGAGAACCAGACGGGCCTCGAATCGGACGATGACCGGCCGATCGAGCAGTCCGACAACTCGCTCGTGCGGATGATCAACCGCATGATCCTGGAGGCCTTCACCGGCGGGGTGTCCGACATCCACGTCGAGAGCTATCCCGGCAAGGAGAAGATCCGCATCCGCTTCCGCAAGGACGGTCTTCTGCGGACCTACCTGGAGTTGCCGCACAACTACCGCAATGCCGTGATCGCCCGCATCAAGATCATGGCCGACCTGGACATCAGCGAGCGACGCAAGCCGCAGGACGGCAAGATCAACTTCGCGCGCTTTTCGCCCAAGCACCGGCTCGAACTGCGTGTCGCGACGATCCCGACCAACAACGGCCTCGAAGACGTGGTGATGCGGATCCTGGCTTCGGCCAAGCCACTGCCGCTCGACAAGCTGGGGCTGACCGACGGCAACTACCAGCGTCTGCGCGCGGCCATCGAACGTCCTTACGGCATGGTGCTGTGCGTGGGTCCGACAGGCTCGGGCAAGACCACGACGCTGCACTCGGCGCTCAGCCACATCAACACGCCCGAGCGCAAGATCTGGACGGCCGAGGACCCGATCGAAATCACCCAGACGGGTCTTCGCCAAGTGCAGGTGAACGCACGCATCGATTGGACTTTTGCACGGGCGCTGCGCGCCTTTCTTCGAGCAGATCCCGACGTGATCATGGTCGGGGAAATCCGCGACGAAGAAACGGCCCGGGTATCGATCGAGGCTTCGCTCACGGGGCACTTGGTGCTGTCCACCCTGCACACCAACAGCGCCCCGGAGACGGTGACGCGTCTGCTCGACATGGGCATGGACCCCTTCAACTTTGCCGATTCGCTGTTGGCCGTGCTGGCGCAGCGTCTGGTCCGGCGCCTCTGCCCATCCTGTCGAACCAGCAGGCCTGCTTCCCCCGCGGAAATCGACGAACTGGTTCACGATTACCTCCACGCCTATGGCGCTGCGCAAGACGTGGAGGAGCGCGAGGCCTTGCTTGCCCGCTGGCGCACTCGCTACGGCATCGAGGGCCAACTCCAGTTCCACCACAGTCCCGGCTGTCCGGTCTGCGAAAAGACCGGCTTCAAGGGCCGCGTGGGACTGCATGAATTGATGGTGATCTCTCGCGAACTGCGGGAGCTGATCCAGGGCGGTGCTCGCGTGGAGGCGCTGCTTGCCACGGCCGTGCGACAGGACATGCGCACACTTCGCCAGGACGGCATCGAGAAAGTGCTATCGGGACAAACGACCATCGAGGAAGTCAGGGCGACCAGCAACAGCTGAGTCGAGGCCGCCGCCAAGGGCGCAGGTCGGCAGTGCGGTGGCGGCGAAGCTGCGGCAGATGGTGCCGATGCTGCTGGCGCATCTGCGCTCCCACGGCTGGGAGACCACGGCGATTCGGATCAA
>NZ_JBEPKY010000039.1:0-27028 GCF_040544975.1 Pseudacidovorax sp. 1753
CGGGGCCTGGGGGCCGCGGGCGATTTCTGAAAAAGTATGAGCCCGCGGCCCCCAGGCCCCGGCCCCGGCGCGCGCCCCCTGGCGCCAACACCCCGGCGCCCAAACCCCGATCCGAGCACAACCGAACCGACCCCGGACTAGAACCAGTTCAGGCGGGCCTCAAACCCAGCCTCACCCCCAGCGCGGCGCCGGCTCGTCCTTCAGCACCTGCCGCCGCTGCGCGTAGTCCGGCAGCACGCGCCCCACCTCGTCCCAGAAGCGCGGACTGTGGTCCATCACCCGCAGATGCGCGAGTTCGTGCACCACCACGTAGTCGATGATCGGCAGCCGATAGTGGATCAGCCGCCAGTTGAGGCGGATCGAGCCGTCCGCGCTCGCGCTTCCCCAGCGGGTGGCGGCGTTGGACAGCGACAGTTTGGTCCACTGCACGCCCAGCTGCGGCGCGAAGTGCGCCAGCCGCTCGGTGAAGACGCGTCGCGCCTGCCGCGTCAGCCAGGCCTGCGCCGCGTCGCGGATGCGGGCCTCGCCCACGTCCGGCGAGAGTGCCAGCCGCAGCACCTGTGGCGCATCGGCGCTGCCGTCGCCCACGTCCAGCAGGCCGCCCGTACCGGCCTGGCGGTCGGTGGGGTCCAGGCGCAAGGTGACCATGCGCCCCAGGAAGGGCAACTGCGCCCCCTCGCGCCAGTCGATGCGGCCAGCCTCCCGCTGCGACTCGCGCTGGCGGGCCTCCGACAGCTTTCGCAGGATCCAGCCTGCCTTCTCCTGCAGGGCCGCCTCCACGTCGCGGATGGCCGCCCAGCGCGGCGCGCGCACTGCCAGACCCTCGCCGCTCACCGAGAAGCCGATGGTGCGGCGATGGCCCCGGTCGAAGGCATAGGCGATGCGCACGTCGCCCAGCACGATCTCGCGCGAGGCGCGCGGATGGGTGAAGACGAGGGTGCGGCTGTCCGGCGCGCGAAGCGGCTGCGCCGGCGCGGCCACGCCCTGGGGGGTCGGCGCAACGCCGCGCGCCTTCGCAGGCGGGAGGGGCGGCTCGACCGCCGGCGCTGGCGCCGGCGAATCGCCGAACAGGTCCAGCGTCAGCTGCAACAGCCGGTGCATGCCTGCGCCCTGCTTGCCGGCCGCCTTCAGTGGTAGGCCTCCGGGTCCAGGCGACGCATCTCGGCCTCGATCCAGGCCTGCACCTCGACCATGAGTTCGTCCGCCTTGCGGCCCGCGCTCGGGATGGCCGGGCCGATGGACACATGCACCGTACCCGGCGTCTTGACGAAGGCCTTGCGCGGCCAGCAGCGGGCGGAGGTCACGGCGATGGGAACGACGGGCGCGCCAGTCTCGATAGCCAGCCGCGTGCCGCCCGTCTTGTACTGGCCCACCTCGCCGCGCGGGATGCGCGTGCCTTCGGGGAACATGATGATCCACACGCCCTTGGCCAGCAGCTTCTTGCCCTGCGCCACCACCTTCTGGAAGGCCTGCGTGCGCTGCTTGCGGTCGATGTGCACCATGTCCAGCCGCGACATGGCCCAGCCGAAGAAGGGCACGTAAAGCAGTTCCTTCTTGAACACGTACGCCAGCGGATGCGGCATGAGCGTGGGCATCAGGAAGGTCTCGTAGGTGGACTGGTGCTTGACCAGCAGCACGGCACCGGCCTCCTTGTCCTGCGGCAGGTTCTCCATGCCGATGACCACGGGCCGGATGCCGAGGATCCAGCGCGCGCCGCCGATGGCCACGCCCAGCCAGCCGGCGGCGATGCGGTAGAGCGGCTCGCCGCGCACGAAGAGCGAGGCCAGCAGCAGCACGATGGCGTAGGGGACGACGGTGACCGCCATCCACAACACGTGAAGGGTCGAACGGAGAAAGGCCATCGGAACGAGGAAGGAGGAGGAGAAGGGAGGAGGAAGCGCCGCACCCGGCAAGTCGGACCGGATCAGGGACGGGGCCAGCCGCCGCGGCGGTTGGACAGGGTCGATGCCGGACGGATCATCAGCTGCGCGGCGCCGCGGGCGCGCCGGCCGGGGCCGGAGGCGCGGGCGCCGCATGGGCCTCGCGCGCCAGCAGGAAGCGGACGAAGTCGGCCAGGTCCTCGTGCACCTGGGTGCCGGGCGGAAACTCCGGCGGCAGCGGATGCACGCCCCGGCAGGCCGCGCCCATGCCGGTGAGCAGCAGGTGTGGCTCGCAGCCGGCGGCAGCGCCGGCCTGCAGATCGCGCAGGCTGTCGCCCACCGTGGGCACGCCGCGCAGGTCGATGCCGAAGCGCTCGCCGATCTGCGTGAACAGGCCGGGCCTGGGTTTGCGGCAGTCGCAGTCGTCCTCGGGACTGTGCGGACAGTAGAAGATGGCGTCGACGCGGCCGCCGAAGGTGGCCAGCATCTTCTGCATCTTGGCGTGCATGGCGTTGAGCGAGGCCACGTCGAACAGGCCGCGGCCCAGGCCCGACTGGTTGGAGGCGATCACCACATGCCAGCCGGCCTGGTTGAGCCGCGCGATGGCTTCGAGCGCGCCGGGCAGCGGCGTCCACTCGGTGTCGCTCTTGACGAAGTCGTCGCGGTGCTCGTTGATGCTGCCGTTGCGGTCCAGGATCACCAGCTTGAGGGCCTGGCTGCGCTGCTGCTGGCGGGCGTTCTCGGGCATGGGGATGGACTCGCGGGTTGAAAGACGGACAGCAGTGGGGTGCTCAGGCCGCCAGGCGCTCCAGCAGCGCCACGCGGTTCATCGCCCGGTGCAGCGCGGCCAGCAGGCCCAGGCGGTTCAGGCGCAGGTCGGCCTCGTCGGCATTGACCATCACGCCGTCGAAGAAGGCATCGACCGGCGCGCGCAGCGCGGCCAGGGTCTGCAGCGAGGCGGTGTAATCACCGGCGGCGAACTGCGCGTCGGCCTGCGGCACCACCTGCTGCATGGCCTGGTAGAGCGCCTGCTCGGCCGGCTCGCGCAGCAGGCCTTCGGTGACGTGGGCGTCGGCCTCGGGCGACTTCTTGAGGATGTTGCCGATGCGCTTGTTGGCAGCGGCCAGGGCCGGCGCCTCGGGCAGGCGGGCGAAGGCGCGCACGGCGGCCAGCAGGCGCGGCACCTCGGCCAGGCGCGGCGGGCGTTGGCCCAGCACGGCGTCGACCTCCTGGGCGCTGGCGCCCTGCTCGCGCAGGCTGCCGGCCAGGCGGTCGTAGATGAAGTCGAGCAACAAGCCGCGCCGTTCGGCCGCCTTTCCTTCAAAGGGCGGATAGCTGTCCGCCAAACCTGGCCGGAGCTCATCATCAATCATGAAGAACGCTGCGAAGGCAGCGTCAAGCAGACCATCCAGCGTCAACGGCAGGTCGCGCTCAATCAGCATGCGCACGACGCCCAGCGCATGGCGGCGCAGCGCGAAGGGGTCGCGGTCGCCGGTGGGCAGGTTGCCGATGCCGAACATGCCGGCCAGCGTCTCCAGCTTGTCGGCCAGCGCCACCGCCAGGCCGACCGTGCCGCGCGGCAGCTCGTCGCCGGCGAAGCGGGGCTTGTAGTGGTCCTCGATGGCGTCGGCCACGGCCGCGGGCAGGCCATCGTTGAGCGCGTAGTAGCGACCCATGATGCCCTGCAGCTCGGGGAACTCGCCGACCATGTCGGTGACCAGGTCGGTCTTGGCCAGCCGGGCGGCCTGCTCGGCCTGGGCCGCCAGCGCGCCGTCGCCCAACTGGGCGGCGATGGCCTTGGCGATGGCCACGACGCGCTGCACGCGCTCGCCCTGGGTGCCAAGCTTGTTGTGATAGACCACCTTGTCCAGCAGCGGCAGGCGCGATTCGAGGCTCTTCTTGCGGTCCTGGTCGAAGAAGAACTTGGCGTCGGCCAGGCGCGGGCGCACCACGCGCTCGTTGCCGCCGGTGACCGCGCTGGCGTCGTCGGGTCGGATGTTGCTCACCACCAGGAAGCGGTGCGTGAGCCGGCCCTGCGCGTCCAGCAGCGGGAAGTACTTCTGGTTGGCCTTCATCGTCAGGATGAGGCATTCCTGCGGCACGCCCAGGAACTCCTGTTCGAAGCTGCAGGTGAGCACGTTGGGCCGCTCGACCAGGGCCGTGACCTCGTCCAGCAGCGCGTCGTCGCGGATCGGCTCGCAGCCGTTGCCCACAGCCACCGCGGCAGCGGCCAGCTGGCGGGCGATCTCGGCGCGGCGGGCCTCGAAGCCGGCGATGACGGCGCCCTCTTCCTCCAGCTGCAGCGCGTAGTGGTCGGCATCGCGCAGCACGACCGGGTCGACCGCGGCCTCGAAGCGGTGGCCGTGCGTGTCGCGGCCGGCTTCCAGGCCCAGGGCGGAGACGGGCACCACCTCGGTGCCATGCAGCGCCACCAGGCCGTGCGCCGGGCGCACGAAGCTCACGCTGCTCCAGCCGGGCAGCTCGCAGCGGGCCTCCAGCTGGTAGCTCATGACCTTGGGGATGGGCAGCTTGGCGATGGCCTCGGCCAACGCCTTCTGCAGGCCCTCGGCCAGGGTGGCGCCAGCCACGGTGCTGTCATGGAACAGGGCCTCGGCCTTGCCATCCGGCGCGCGGCGCAGGCCGGCAGCGGCGGAGGCATCCAGGCCCAGCGCGGCGAGCTTCTTGGCCAGCGCGGGCGTGGGTTGGCCAGCGGCGTCCAGGCCGACGCTCACCGGCATCAGCTTCTGCGACACGGCCTTGTCGGCGGCGCGCGGCGCCACATTCGTGAGGTGCGCGGCCAGGCGGCGCGGCGAGGCATAGGCCGTGAGCACCGAGGCGCCGCCGGCCAGACCTTGCGCAACGAGCTGATCGCGCAGCACGCCGGCGAAGGCGTCGCCGAGCTTCTTGAGCGCCTTGGGCGGCAGTTCCTCGACGAAGAGTTCGACGAGCAGGCTGGGATGCGAGGACGTGGCGTTCATGGCTCAGGCGGCGGTGGACTCGTTGTTCTTCTTGGGGATCTGCGCGACCCATTCGCGCGGCGCCAGCGGGAAGCCCAGGCGCTCGCGGCTGTCGTAGTAGCTCTGCGCCACCGACCGGGCCAGGTTGCGGATGCGGCCGATGTAGGCGGCGCGTTCGGTCACGCTGATGGCGCCGCGCGCATCCAGCAGGTTGAAGGTGTGGGCCGCCTTGAGCACCTGCTCGTAGGCCGGCAGCGCCAGCTGCTCCTGCATGAGGTGCCTGGCCTGCTTCTCGTGCGCACCGAAGGCGGTGAACAGGAAGTCGGCGTCGGAATGCTCGAAGTTGTAGGTGGACTGTTCCACCTCGTTCTGGTGGTAGATGTCGCCGTAGGTGACGCCCGGGGCGTACTCCAGGTCGAAGATGCTTTCCTTGCCCTGGATGTACATGGCCAGGCGCTCCAGCCCGTAGGTGATCTCGCCGGTGATCGGCCGGCAGTCGATGCCGCCCACCTGCTGGAAGTAGGTGAACTGCGTCACCTCCATGCCGTTGAGCCAGACCTCCCAGCCCAGGCCCCAGGCGCCGAGCGTGGGGTTCTCCCAGTCGTCCTCGACGAAGCGCACGTCGTTCTTCTTGAGGTCGAAGCCCAGGGCCTCCAGGCTGCCCAGGTAGAGCTCGAGGATGTTGGAGGGCGCCGGCTTGAGCACCACCTGGAACTGGTAGTAGTGCTGCAGGCGGTTGGGGTTCTCGCCGTAGCGGCCGTCCTTGGGGCGGCGGCTGGGCTGCACGTAGGCGGCCTTCCACGGCTCGGGGCCCAGGGCGCGCAGGAAGGTGGCGGTGTGGCTGGTGCCGGCGCCCACTTCCATGTCGTAGGGTTGCAGCAGGGCGCAGCCCTGGGCGTCCCAGTAGGCCTGGAGCTTGAGGATGATCTGTTGGAAGGTCAGCATGGTGCGGGAAGAAGGCAGGCCGGAGGCAGTCGCAGCGCCGGCGCAGGGAACCGCGCATTTTATGGGCGTGCCCGCCGTGCGGCGCCGCGGCGGGCATGCGAGGCCGGCGGACGACTACACGGGCTGGCGGCGCGCGGGCCTGGCGAAGTCGGCTTGCCATCAGCAGCATGTCGGCTTCGCCCGACACACCGCCTGCCCCCATGCCCGCAGCCCCTGCCCTTGCCCCTGCCGCACCGCTCTTCGTGGTGCTCAACCGTGGATCGGGCCGAGGCAGCGCCGACGAGGCGCGCCAGGCCATCGAGGCCGCCTGCCGCGCCGCCGGTAGGGCGCTCTCGCTGCGCGTCGTCGGCCGGGGGCATCGCCTGCCCGACCTGGCGCGGGAGGCGGTCGAATCGGCCCTGGCCCAGGGCGGCATCGCCGTGGCGGCCGGCGGCGACGGCACCATCAATGCAGTGGCGCATGCGGCCCTGCGCGCCGGCTGCGCCTTCGGCGTGCTGCCGCAGGGCACCTTCAACTACTTCAGCCGGGTGCACGGCATCCCGGCGCCCATCGAGGAGTCGCTGCAGTCCCTGCTGACCGGCACGCCGCAGCCCGTGCAGGCCGGCGAGGTGAACGACCGCGCCTTCCTTGTCAATGCCAGCCTGGGCCTGTATGCCCGCATGCTGGAAGAGCGCGAGGACTTCAAGGCCCGCTTCGGTCGCCGACGCTGGGTGGCCTTCGGCGCCGCGCTGGCCACGCTGCTCAAGGGCTTTCGCACCTGGACGCTCCACGTGAGCGCGGGCGGCGGCACGCAGGTGCTGCGCACGCCCACGCTCTTCGTCGGCAACAACGCGCTGCAGTTCGAGCAGGTGGGCGTGGAGGAAGGCCAGGCCGTGGAAGAAGGCGGTGCCCTGGCCGCCATCGCGCTGGAGCCGCTGGGCCGGCTCGCCATGATCGGGCTGGTGCTGCGGGCGGCCATGGGCCGGCTGGGCAGCGCCTCCAAGGTGCGCAGCTTCACCTTCCGCGAGATCGAGGTGCAAGCGGCAACCGGCGCCTCCCCCGCGCGCCGACGCGTGCGCGTGGCCACCGACGGCGAGGTGCAGTGGATGGACATGCCGCTTCGCTTCCGCGTCTCGCCGCGGCCGCTGTGGCTGGTCAAGCGCCTGGATGCGAAGGCCGAGCGCGCATGAGGGATCGGCCCGCGCCCATGCCTCACGCCTTGCCACCCGGGAACCTGCCCGTCGAGCGTGACTGCGTGCTGCTGCACCTGTCGGACCCGCACTTCGGCACGGAGCAAGCGTCGGTCGTCGAAGCGCTGGTTCGATGGGTGCATGCCCAGGCGGCCGACGCCGTGGTGGTCAGCGGCGACATCACGCAGCGGGCCACACGGGCGCAGTTCGCGGCCGCCCGCGCATTCCTGCAGCGCCTGGATGCGCCACGCGTGCTCGTCGTCCCCGGCAACCACGACATTCCGCTCTTCGACCTCGGCACGCGGCTGCTTGCGCCCTACCGCCGCTACCAGGCGGCGCTGGGGGACGACCTGGAGCCCACGCTGGACCTGCCGCACTGCCTGGTGCTGGGCGCCAAGACCACACGCCGCTGGCGCCACAGCGATGGCGAGATCAGCCCTGCGCAGATCGAGCGCATCGCCCGCCGGCTGGCAGACGCCGGACCGGCGCAGTTGCGCGTGGTGATGGTGCACCAGCCGGTGGCCGTCACCCGGCCGGAGGACCACGAGAACCTGCTGCACGGCCGCGAAGCCGCACTGGCCCGCTGGGCAGAGGCCGGCGTGGACCTGGTGCTGGGCGGCCACATCCACCTGCCCTTTGCCGTGCCGCTGCCCCAGGCCGGCGGCGCCTGGGCCGTGCAGGCGGGGACGGCCGTGTCCTCGCGGGTACGATCCGGCGCCCCGAACTCGGTCAACCTGCTGCGCTGGCCCGGGGCGGACGATGACGGACGGCGCTGCTGCACACTGGAGCGCTGGGACTTCGACGCCCGCCTCGAGGCCTTCGCGCTGGCACTGACCGACACCCTGGAACTCCCGGCCCGCGGTTGACACCACCGGGGCTGGACCTGCACCCGACCCCAAGGATCGATGACCCCTGACGACTGGAGCGCGCTCGGTGCGCGCATGGGCAGCCTGGCCTGGACGGCCTTTCCCTTCATCGTGCTCGCGGCCATGCTGCTGGCATTGCTCGCAGGCAGCCTGGGCCTGGCCTGGCGCCGCCGCACCCGGCCAGAACCCGATGCGCCGCCACAGCTGGGGCGCATCGTGCCCGGGCTCGTGATCGGCTTCCTGTTGATCGTCGGCCTGGCCAGCCTGTTCACCCTCTTCGCCCGACACCTGGGCGAGGGCCGCCCCATGGGCCGCATGGACGACGCCCTGAGCATGGCCGTGGGCACTCACACGCCCGACTGGGCGAGGCAGGCCTTCTCCGTCTTCACGCACATCGGCGACCCGCTGCCGGTCGCCACCTTCGTGCTGCTCTTCGCCCTGTTCCTGCGGCTGCGCGGCCACCCGGGCTTCGCCTGGGGCTGGCTGCTGGCGAACGCGGGGAATGCGGTCCTCAACTATTCCCTCAAGCAGATCTTCGAGCGCGTGCGGCCGGTGCACGACACGCTGCTGGTGAATGCGCCAGGCTTCAGCTTTCCCAGCGGCCACAGCTCGGCCGCGATCGTGCTGTGGGGCATGCTGGCCTACCTGTGCCTGCGCATCGGCCCCAGGAGCCTGCGTCTGCCGATGCTGGCACTGGCCGCAGCGATGGCGGTGGCCATCCCGGCCAGCCGCGTCTTCCTGCAGGCGCACTTCCTGACGGACGTGGTCGCGGGCCTGTGCTCGGGCTCGGCCTGGCTGGCGATCAGCATCCTCAGTGCCGAGTCGGCGCGCCACCGGCGGCGCTCGCGGCTGTACGTGCCGGCGGCCTGAGCGCGGTTCGTGCGGCCGTGCAGCGAGGAATTCAGTGGCCCCTCGCGACACGGCACGGCACAGCGCAAGGCCACCGCATGCCGGGCCGCACAATCCCGCGCATGCTCACGATCCACCACCTGGGCCGCTCCCAGTCCGAACGCATCCTCTGGCTCTGCGAAGAGCTGGGGATTCCCTACACCCTGGTGCGCCACCAGCGCGACGCGACGACGATGCTGTCGCCGCCCGCGCTCAAGGCACTGCATCCGCTGGGCGCCGCACCGGTGATCGAGGATGACGGCCTGGTGCTGGCCGAGTCCGCCGCCATCGTCGACTACCTGATTGCCCGCCATGGCCAGGGCCGACTGCGGCTGGCGCCGGAGCATCCCGACTTCTCGCACTACCTCTACTGGTTTCACTTCGCCAACGGCAACCTGCAGCCGGTGATGGGCCGCCTGATGATGGTCAGCCGCGCCGGCCTGCCCGCCGACCATCCGGTGCAGCAGGCCGTGCAGGGCAGGCTGGACCGCGTGCTCGCACTGGTGGAAGCGCGCCTGGGCGAGGCCGAGCACCTCGCCGGCGCCGAATTCACCGCCGCCGACATCATGAGCGTCTTCTCCCTCAGCACCATGCGCCTGTTCCAGCCCGTGGACCTCGCGTCCTACCCCAACATCCGCGCGTGGTTGCAACGCATGGGCGCCCGCCCCGCCTACCAGCACGCGATGGCCAAGGGCGATCCGGATCTGGTGCCGATGCTGGGGTAGGCTCCCGCGCAGCCACCTCATGGCGGCCACATCGCTTCCGCAGCCCACCGACACAGAAGAGCCAATGCACGCACTGACAAGCCGGCGAAGATGAAGACTTCCGCCTATGACGTGGCGACGCACCTGCGCACGCCCGAGGAAATGACGGCCTACCGTGATGCTTGGCTAGAAGAGGCGCCGGACGATGCCGCCGGCATCGCTCGGGCCCTCGGCGATATCGCCCGCGCGAGGAACATGGGCCGCGTTATCAGTGAAGCCAACGTCAGCCGCGACAACTTGCGGTCCTGACGCCGGCCCGCACACGTCACCCCCTGGGCAAAAGGCCGCGGAGCAGGCCATACAAGCAGGCCCCGCGGAACCGGCTCTGCCGGGCCGCAGGGGCCGCCCCTTGAGGGGAGGCACGGCCACACGCAGTGAGGCCGTGCCATGGGGTGGTCAATATTCCCAGAAGATCCGCTGCAGCTCCTTCGTGTCGCGCGTCTTGGTCAGCGCCACCATCGCCAGGATGCGGGCCTTTTGCGGGTTCAGGTCGTGCGCCACCACCCAGTCGTACTTGTCGTCGGGCTGCTCGGCATTGCGCAGCACGAAGCCGCCGGTATTCACGCGCGAGCTGCGGATGATCTGCACGCCTTCGCTGCGCAGCTTCTGCAGCGCGGGCACGGCGCGGTCGGCCACCGAGCCGTTGCCGGTGCCGGCATGGACGAGCGCGGCCTTGCCCTTGCCGATGGCCTCGTACTGGTCGGCGGGCACGTTGCCGTAGCCGTAGGCGATGTCCACCGCAGGCAAGGCGGTGATCTGGTCGATGTCGAACTCCGATTGCATGGTGTGCTTCTTCACCGGCGCGCGGAACCAGTAGCTCTTGCCCTCGACGATCATGCCCAGCGGGCCCCACTGACTCTTGAAGGCCTCGGTCTTGATGTTGATGGCCTTGGCCACGTCGCGGCCCGACTGGATCTCGTCGTTCATCGTCACCAGCACGCCCTTGCCGGATGCGTCCTTGCTGGCGGCCACGTTGACGGCGTCGTACAGGTTTAGCGCGCCGTCGGCCGACAGCGCCGTGCCGGGGCGCATGGAACCGACCACCACGATGGGCTTGGCCGTGTGCACCGTCAGGTTGAGGAAGTACGCGGTCTCTTCCAGCGTGTCGGTGCCGTGGGTGACGACGATGCCGTCCACGTCGGCCTGCTTGGCCAGGGCCGAGACGCGCTTGGCCAGGGTCAGCAGGTTGTCGTTGGTGAAGCTTTCCGACGCGATCTGGAACACCTGCTCGCCACGCACGGTGGCCACCTTGGACAGCTCGGGCAGGCCGGCGATCAGCTTGTCCACCGGCACCTTGGCGGCGGCGTAGGTGGCGCTGTTGGCCGCCGAGGCGCCCGCGCCGGCGATGGTGCCGCCGGTGGCCAGGATCACCACATTGGGCAGGGCCTGCTGGGCCTGGGCGAGGGCAGCGCCGGCCATGAGCGCGGCGCCGGCAGCCAGGGCACGAAGACGGTAGGAAAGGTACATGCGGAAACTCCGTTATCGATATGTGGTCACACGGCCTGCACGGTCCTCAAGGAGGCTCTCGACCTTCCTGCAGGACCACCGATGCGGCCGCCCGCAACGCTAATCAGGATTTGTGCCGAGGCCCGCCGCGTTCGATGCCGAAGCGGCATCCGGCCATGCCCCGCAGTACCATCGCGCGACTCTCGACCGCCCTCGCGCTGCGCCTTGCCTCCCCATCTCTCCGATCCCGATATGCCTGCCGACGGCACCTCGCCCCCGCAGGAGATGCCCGCGCCCGACGGGCCTCTGTCGCGCGCACGCCCCGGGCGCGAGCGCATCCTGGCGGCCATCCGCGCGGCGGCCATCACCGAGTTCAGCCTCCACGGCCTCAAGGGCACCTCGACCCAGGCCATCGCCCAGCGCGCGGGCCTGACCAAGCCGCAATTGCACTACTACATCGCCGGCAAGGAAGAGCTCTACTCCGAGCTGCTGATGCAGGTGCTGCACGAGTGGAAGGTGGTCTTCTCCTTCGACGAGCATGCCAACGACCCGGCCCGGGTGCTGGCGGCCTACGTGCGGCAGAAGCTGGACCATGCCTTCGACAAGCCGGAGATGTCGCGCATCTTCACGCGCGAGGTGCTGGACGGCGGCCGCAACCTGGAGCGCTTCTGGCCCATGTCGCGCCAGTGGACGCAGAAGAAGATCGACATCATCGATGGCTGGATCGCCCGCGGCCTGATGCGCCCGCTCGATGGCCGGCTGCTGCTGCAGCACATCTGGGCCATGACCCAGTACCACGCCGACTACGCGCTGCAGGTGCGCTCGATGGGCGGCCTGCCCGAGGACGCGCACATCGACCGCGAGCCCATCGCGCGCGAGCTGATCGGCTTCGTACTCGCCGGCTGCGGCATGGCGGTACCGGCCGACGCCTGACGGCGGCCCGTCTCGCGCCCCCTCTTTCTCCTGCCTCCGACCTGCTTGCACCGCCCCGGTGCATCCGTCCTGGCACGCCACGTGCTTAATTTGACCGATTGCTCTGACTCATCGGTCAAACACCATGCGCGTGCTCGTCGTCTACTGCCATCCAGTCGAAACCAGCTTCGCTTCGGCCATGCACCAGGAGGTGCTGCGCAACCTGCGCGCCGCGGGCCACGAGGTGGACGACTGCGACCTCTATGCCGAGGGCTTCAACCCGGTGATGTCGCGCGAAGAGCGCCTGGGCTACCACGACGTGCCGGCCAACCGCGCGCCGCTGCAGTCCTATGTGGAGCGGCTGGAGCGGGCCGAGGCCATCGTGTTCTGCTTCCCGACCTGGTGCTTCGGCCTGCCCGCCATGCTCAAGGGCTGGTTCGACCGGCTGCTGATGCCCGGCGTGGCCTTCGACATCAGCGACCCGGCCAACGTCCGGCCGATGCTGCGCAACATCAAGCGCATCAGCGCCGTCGTGACCTACGGCCGGCCGCGCTGGATGGCCTGGTACATGGGCGATCCGCCGCGCAAGATCATCACACGCTACATGAAGCGGCTCACCGCGGCCCAGGCCCGGGTGGACTACCACGCGCATTACCACATGAACGTGGCGACCGAGGCGCAGCTGGGTCGCTTCAAGGCCCGCGTGGGCGCCGCCATGGCAGCCTTCCGCTGACCCCGAACCGGCCGACGCCATGCCTGCCTGTCTCGCCACCCGCCCCTCCGGCCCCGTGCGCCGTGCGCCGAAGGTCTGGCCATGACCACGCATTCCACCCCCGCCGTCCTGCGCCATGCCCGCCTGCCGGCCTGGCTGCTGGGCGACGCCTGGCCGCGCGCCGGCACCGCGCCGGCGCTCGCGCGCATCGAGCTGGCGCACGGCCGGGTGCAGGCCGTGGTGCCCGAAGATGGCAGTCCCATCGAGCCCGGCGCCTGGCAACTGCACGGCGCGCTGGTGCTGCCTGGCCTGGTCGATGCCCACGTGCACCTGGACAAGACCTTCACCCTGGCCCGCATCCCCGAGGTGCAACCCGGCCTGCTGGGTGCCATCGAGGCCTCGGTGGCCGACATGGCCCGCTGGACCCCTGAGGACATCCGCACCCGCGCCAGCCAGGGCCTGCAGTGGGCCTGGGAGGCCGGCACGACGCTGCTGCGCACCCACGTCAACTGGCCCGAGATCGGCCCGCTGCCCTGCGCCTGGCCAGTGCTCGACCGGCTGGCGCACGACTGGGCCGACCGCCTCACCCTGCAGTTGGTGAGCCTGACAAAGCTCGACAGCTTTGCCGACCCCGCCGCCGCGCGCACCGTGGCGGCGCAGGTCAAGGCCAGCGGCGCGCATGCGCTGATGGGCGGCTTCGTGCACTCCACCAACTGGAACGCACAGGCCATGCGCCACCTGCTGCAGGCGGCCCAGGCGCAGGACCTGGATGTCGACCTGCATGTGGACGAGGAGCTGCACCCGACGGCCGAAGGTCTGCTGGGCACGGCGCGCATCGCCCGCGAATTGGGCTTTGCCGGCCGCATCGTCTGCGGCCACGTCTGCGCCCTGGCGGCCATGCCCGAAGCCCGCGCGCTCTCCATCCTGGATGAGGTGGCACGCGCGCCCATCACGCTGGTCAGCCTGCCCATCACCAACCTGCTGCTGCAGGACGCCCGCACCGGCCGCACGCCGCGCCAGCGCGGCCTGACGCTGGTGAAGGAGGCGCGCGCCCGCGGCATTCCGCTGCTCTTCGCCAGCGACAACGTGCAGGACCCGTTCTGCCCCGTCGGCAGCTACGACCCGCTCGAAGGCATGGCCGCGGCGGTGCTGGCCGGCCAGCTCGATGCGCCCTTCGACCGCTGGTCCGACACGCTGTGCCGCGCGGACTTCCTGGCGCGCGGCATGCCAGGCGCGCCGCGGATGGTGGATGGGCCGGCCGACCTGCTGATCTTTACGCAGGCTGACGCCACCGCCTGGCCCTCGCGCACCGGCGCGCGCGTGCTGCTGCGCACGGGCGTGGCCCACGGCGCACCGCCAGCGGCCTGGATCGCACCCACGGCCGCGGCCACCGCCTGAACACGCTCCTCACGAACCAGGACTCCTTGCCATGCTGCACGGCTATATCCCTCCGCACCGCTTCCTGCCCTACCTGAGCTGGACCGAGATCGACCAGTTGCCCGACCGCGAGAACACCGTGATCGTGCTGCCCTGCGGCGCCATCGAGCAGCATGGCCCTCATCTGCCCTGCTCGGTGGACAGCGTGATCGCCTCCGGCGTGATGGGCGAGGCGCTGCGCCGGCTGCCCGCCTCGGTGCGTGCCTTCGCGCTGCCGCCCATCACCTACGGCAAGTCGGAAGAGCACCTGCACTTTCCCGGCACCGTCACGCTCACCGGCACCACGCTGCTGGCCACCGTCACCGAGATCGGCGAGTCGGTCTACCGCGCGGGCTTCCGCAAGCTGCTGCTGGCCAACGGCCATGGCGGCCAGCCGCAGGTGCTGGAGATGGCCGCGCGCGAGCTACGTCTGCGCCATGGCGACTACGTGGTCGTGCCGCACGGCGTGAGCCGGCTGCCCAGCGCCGCGAGCCGGCAGGTCAGCGAGCAGGAGAAGAGGCTCGCCATGCATGCCGGCCATTCCGAGACCGCGCTCATGCTGGCCCTGGCGCCCGAGACGGTGCACATGGAGCGCGCCGCGGCCAACTTTCCACCGCCCTTCCCCATCAAGCTGCTGTCGCCCGACGGCCGCCCGGCCTGCGCCTGGACGGCGCGCGACTTCGGTCCCAGCGGCGTCATCGGCGACCCCACCAGCGCCACGCGCGAGCAGGGCCAGGAGATCCTGGACACGCTGGCCGACAGCTGGGTGCAGGCACTGACCGAGCTCTACCAGCTGCGCTGGCTGGTGCGCGAAGAAGCCACCTGGGAGCGCGGCCATTTCACCGGTCACATCGAAAGCGCCCGCTGAAATGAACCCACCCCGTTTGGACTTCCTCACTGCGTGTGGAAGTCCCATCCCCCTCAAGGGGCGCACCCGGCGGCCGGGCCAAGCCCGTTCCGCGGGTGCCCTGGCGCGGCCTGCTCCGCGGCCTTTCGATCAGGAGGGTGGCGCCTGTGTCGTCGAAAACCGAAATGACTTTTCAAACGGTGCGGCTCTTGCTTGGGCAACGCACCGGCCCACGCCCCTTTTTCGTCCCCCGTCCCCGCACTGATTTGTCCGACCTTTCCAGGAGCCCTGCCTTGAACCACCGCTTCACCCGCCTCGCTTCGCAATCCGCCCTGGCCCTGGGCGCCGCCGTCCTGGGACTCGCCGCCACCGGCGCCCGGGCCGAGGAAAAGTTCACCTACATGACCAACTGGTACGCGCAGGCCGAACACGGCGGCTTCTACCAGGCGGTGGCCACGGGCATCTACAAGAAGTACGGCCTGGACGTGACCATCAAGATGGGCGGTCCGCAGGTCAACATCCTGCAGATCATGGGCGCCGGCCAGGCCGACTGCATCATGGGCTCCAGCGACCTGCAGATGATGCGGGCCCGCGACAACGGCCTGCCGGTGGTCACGGTGGCCGCGCTGTTCCAGAAGGATCCGCAGGTGCTCATCGCCCACGAGGACGTGAAGTCCATGGAGGAGATGAAGACCAAGACGGTGCTCATCGCCGCCAGCGCGCAGCAGGGCTACTGGGCCTGGGTCAAGTCCAAGTACGGCCTGACCGATGCGCAGACCAAGCCCTACACCTTCAACATCCAGCCCTTCCTGGCCGACAAGAACATGGTGCAGCAGGGCTACCTCACGTCCGAGCCCTACGCGATCCAGAAGGCTGGCGCCAAGGCCAACACCTTCCTGCTGGCCGACCTGGGCTATCCCTCCTACGCCACCACCATCTCCTGCATGGAGAAGACGGTGAACGACCGCGCCAAGGCCGTGGCCGACTTCGTCAAGGCCAGTGCCGAGGGCTGGAAGAGCTACCTGGCCGACCCGGCCCCGGGCAATGCCCTCATCAAGAAGGACAACCCGAACATGACCGACGACCAGCTCGCCTACAGCGTGGCCAAGATGAAGGAAATGGGCATCGTGGGCTCCGGCGATGCCGTGAAGAACGGCATCGGCACCATGACCGAGGCCCGCATCAAGGCCAACTACGACTTCCTGGTCGGCCAGAAATTCATCGACCCGGCCAAGGTGGACGTGAGCAAGGCCTACAAGCTGGACCTGGCCCGCAACGCCAAGGTGCTGCCGTGACGGACCTCGTCCACGCGCCCGCCGCGGGCGTGCCGGCCATCGAGGTGCTGTCGGCACAGAAGACCTACCCCAACGGCACGGTCGCGCTGCAGCCGGTAGACCTCACCATCGAGGAAGGCGAGTTCGTCACGCTGCTCGGCCCCTCGGGCTGCGGCAAGAGCACGCTGCTGAAGATGGTCGCCGGCCTGCTGGAGCCAAGCGACGGCCGCCTGCTGCTGTGGCGCAAGCCGGTGCAGCAGATGCACGAATGCCCGCAGAAGATGTCCTTCGTCTTCCAGTCGCCCACGCTGATGCCCTGGGCGACGGTGCAGGCCAACGTGCGACTGCCGCTGGACCTGGCCAAGGTGCCGCGCGCCGAGGCCGATGCCCGCGTGGCCGAGGCACTGGAACTGGTCGGCCTGGCCAAGTTCGCCAACGCCCTGCCCCGGGCACTGTCGGGCGGCATGCAGATGCGCGTCTCCATCGCCCGCGGGCTGGTGGTGCAGCCCAACCTGCTGCTCATGGACGAGCCCTTCGGCGCGCTGGACGAGATCACCCGCCACAAGCTCGACGCCGACCTGCTCGAACTCTGGCGCAAGAAGAAGCTGACGGTGGTGTTCGTCACCCACTCGATCCACGAGGCGGTGTTCCTGTCGAGCCGCGTGGTGATGATGGCCGCGCGCCCGGGCCGCATCGTGGAAGAAGTGCGCATCGACGAGCCCTATCCGCGCAGCGCGGAGTTCATGGTCTCCTCGCAGTTCCAGCACTACGCCAAGCACCTGCAGCGCAGCCTGCTGGCAGCGAGCCAGCACACCGACGAGGAACACACGGCCTGACCGCTGCGGGCCCATGCGCCCGTCGCTTTCGCCACAGCAGACCGGCGGCCTGGGCCGCCACGGAGATCGACCCCATGAGCATCACCTGGAACGCCGCCGCGCCGGCGCCTTCCGACGCCCCGGCCGCCGCGCACGCCGTTGCCGCGCCGGCACCCGCGGCCTTCGCACCCGCACCCCAACGCCCGCCCGCGCGGGAGGCCCGCGTGCCGCTGCTGCGCCAGCCGCGTGTGCAGCGCATCCTGCTGCCGCTGATCGTGGGCCTGGTGCTGCTGGGTGGCTGGCAGGCGCTGGTCGTCGGCATGGAGCTGCCGCCTTATCTGGTGCCCTCGCCGGTGCTGATGCTGCAGACGCTCTTCACCGACTGGGCCGTGCTGGGCGGGGCGCTGCTGGTCACGCTCAAGATCACCGTGCTCTCCTTCGTGGTGGCGACGGTGGTGGGCGTGCTGATCTCCTTCCTCTTCGTGCAGAGCCGGCTGATCGAGACGGCGCTGTTCCCCTACGCCGTCCTGCTGCAAGTCACGCCCATCGTGGCGGTGGCGCCGCTGATCATCATCTGGGTGAAGGAGCCCACGGCCTCGCTGGTGATCTGCGCGGCGCTGGTGGCGCTGTTCCCGATCATCTCCAACACCACGCTGGGCCTGCGCAGCATCGACCCCGACCTGCAGGCCTACTTCCGCTTGAACCGCGCGACGCGGCTGCAGACGCTGGTGCGGCTGCGCATCCCGAGCGCGCTGCCCTACTTCTTCGGCGGCCTGCGCATCTCCAGCGGCCTGGCGCTGATCGGCGCCGTGGTGGCGGAGTTCGTCGCCGGCACCGGCGGCAACGCCACCGGCCTGGCCTACCAGATCCTGATGGCGGGCTATCAGCTGAACATTCCGCGCATGTTCGCGGCCCTGCTGCTCATCTCCCTGACCGGCGTCGCTCTCTTTGCCGCCATGGCCTGGCTCACGCGCGTGGCGCTGGGCGGCTGGCACGCCAGCGAGCTGTCGCACGACTGAACCTGATTCCGAGGAAATCTTGACCATGAACGCCCGCCTGCGTGACATCGAACAGCTGCACCTGGAACTGCCCGACCTCGACTGGATCACCGACCCGAACCGCATCGAGCGGCTGTCGCAGGACTTCTCCTGGTTCAGCCCAGTGCTGAAGCGCCAGCTCGAAGGCAAGGTGGCCGACAGCGTGGTGCGGCCCCGCACCGAGGACGAGATCCGCCGCCTGGTGGCCGCCTGCGCGCGTCTCAAGCTGCCGCTTACCATCCGCGGCAGCGGCACCGGCAACTACGGACAGACCACGCCGCTGGCCGGTGGCGTGGTGCTGGACATGACGGGCTACAACGGCGTGCTCTGGACGCGCCCCGGCGTGGCACGCGCCCAGGCCGGCATCCGGCTGAACGAGCTGGAGAAGGCCACGCGCCCCACGGCCTGGGAGCTGCGCTGCGTGCCCTCCACCTTCCGCAGCGCCACGCTCGGCGGCCTCTTCGGCGGCGGCTTCGGCGGCGTGGGCTCGATCAACCACGGCCCTCTGGCCGCGCCCGGCAATGTGCTGGGGATCAAGGCCATGACCATCGAGTCGGAGCCGCAGATCGTCGAGCTGCGCGGCGCCGAGGCGATGCGCATGCACCACCTGTGGGGCACCAACGGCCTGGTGCTGGAGATCGAGGTCGGCCTCGCGCCCTGCCAGCCCTGGCTGGAAACGCTGGTCACTTTCAGCGACTTCGACCAGGCCATCGCCTTCGCCGACGAGCTGGCGCGTGCGCCCGGCCTGGCCAAGCGCGAAGTCGCCTTCTTCGCCAGCCCCGTGCCGGACTACCTCTCGCAGCTGGCCGAGCACCTGCCCAAGGGCTGCCATGCCGTGCTCTCGCTGGTGGCCGAGCCGGGCGAGGAAGCGATGAAGGAAATGGTGGCGGCCCGAGGTGGCACCGTCAGCTACCGCCGCACCGCGGACGAGGTGGCGCGCAGCCACAAGACGCTGATGGAGTTCACCTGGAATCACACCACGCTGCATGCGCTGAAGGTGGACAAGACCCTCACCTACCTGCAGACCAGCTTCACTCCCGGCCAGCATGTGCAGCAGATCACCGAGCTGACGAAGCGCTATGCCGGCGAGGTGTTCATGCACGCCGAGTTCCTGCGCACGATGGACGGCCAGATGAGCTGCAGCGCGCTACAGCTGGTGCGCTTCACGACCGAGGCACGCCTGGCCGAGATCATCCGCGAGCACCGCGAATTCGGCGTGCGCATCAACAACCCGCACACCTTCATCGTCGAGGACGGCAAGGCGGGCGGCGACCTGCCGGAGGAGGTGGTGGCGGTGAAGCGGCGCTTCGATCCGCTAGGCCTGCTCAATCCCGGCAAGCTCCGGCACCATCCCGTCGCGGGCTGAGGCGCCGGGTCTTCCGGCGCCGCGGCGTCAACGGCGCTTTCGCACGCGCCAGACCGAGAACGCCAGCACTGCCAGCGACAGCAGCCACAGTGGCGCCAGGCCGAAGCGCGACACCCACCAGGCGAAGGGCGTGATGCCGGTGCGGCCTTCCACCTCGGCCTCCAGCACGCCGCGCGTGAGGCGGGGCAGTTCGTGCGTCACACGGCCGCGGTGGTCGATCACCACGGTCGCGCCCGTGTTGGTCGCGCGCAGCATGGGCCGCTCGAACTCCAGCGCCCGCATGCGTGAGATGGCACGGTGCTGATCGATGGCCACCGTGTCGCCGAACCAGGCGATGTTGCTCACGTTGAGCAGCATGGTGGGCGCGGTGGCCGCATCGCGGAAGCCGGCGCCGATCTCGTCGCCGAACAAATCCTCGTAGCAGATGTTCGGCGCGATGCGCTGGCCCTGCCAGTCGAAGCTGCGCTGGGGCAACCCGCCGCGGCCGAAATCGGCCAGCGGAATGTTCATCATGTCGGTGAACCAGCGGAAGCCGAAGGGGATGAACTCGCCGAAGGGCACCAGGTGATGCTTGTCGTAGCGGTACGGCCGCTCGGCGAGCCCGGGGCCGAAGCCCAGCAGCGAATTGGCATAGCGGCCCGGACCATCCTCCATCGGTACGCCGACGATGGCGGCCTGCCCGCCCTGCGAATAGCGCGCGGCGATGGCGGACAGGTAGCCTTCGGGCAATTGGCGCGGCAGCAGGGGCAGCGCCGTCTCGGGCGTGACCACCAGGGCAGCACGGTTCTTTTGCAGTTGCTCGCCGTACCACCGCAGCGCGGTGTCGATGCCGCTGCCTGGGACGAACTTCTCGTCCTGCGGAATGTTGCCCTGGAGCAGTGCGACCGACAGGCGACCGGTGCTGGCCCCGGGCCCGCCGTCGCTGTGCATGAAGCCCAGACCCGACGGCAACGCGAGCAGGACTGCAGCGGCCAGCGGCAGCATCCCTGTGCGACGCTGCCTCGTCCACAGGCCCACACAGGCCGCCGAGGCGGCCGCTGCGGCGCCGAGGCCATAGACGCCCAGCCATGGCGCATAGCCAGCCAGCGGGCCGTCCACATGGGCATAGCCGCCAGCACCCCAGGGGAAGCCGGTGAACAGGCTTCCGCGGACCAGCTCGGCCAGCGTCCAGACGGCAGCGAAGAGCAGCACCCGGCTACCTGCAGAGAGCCGCGGCGCCAGCCAGCCCCACAGTCCGCCGGCCACGCCGTAGTAGATGGCGAGCCCGCCGCCCAGGAACAGCACGGCCAGCGCCGCCAACGGGGCCGGCAGCCCGCCGTAGGTGTTCATCGAAATGAAGAGCCACCAGAAGGTGCCGCACAGCCAGGTGGTGGCGAAGACCCAGGCGCCCAGGGCCGGCCTGCGCCAGCCGGACGCCTGGCGTTGCTCGCCGTCGAGCAAAGCGGTCAGCGCGGCCAGGGACAGCAGTTGCAGCCACCACAGCGGCTCGCCACCCCAGGGCCAGGCCATGGACGCCGCCTGGGCCAGGCCGGCCAGTGCGTAGGCCGGAAGGCGGCGCGCGCGCATCAGGCGGCGGTGTCTTCGGCCCGGGCGGGCGAGACCTTGAACCAGCGCACCGCGCCGCCGCGGGTGTGCATCACGACGAAGTCGAAGCCGCCCACCTCGTGGCGTTCGCCGCGCTTGGGCACATGGCCCATCTCGTGCGCGATGAGGCCACCGATGGTCTCGAAGTCCTCGGACTGCTGCTCTTCGCTGAACTGGATGCCGAAGGCTTCGGCCACACGCTCGATGGGCGTGTCGCCGCTCACGCGGTAGGTGTGGTCGGCCAGGCCGAAGATGTCGCCTTCGTCCTCGGCGACGTCGAACTCGTCCTCGATCTCGCCGACGATCTGCTCCAGCACGTCCTCGATGGTGATCAGGCCGGCCACCCGGCCGAATTCGTCGATCACCACGGCGAGGTGATTGCGGTTGCCGCGGAACTCGCGCAGCAGGTCGTTCAGGCCCTTGCTCTCGGGCACGAAGGTGGCGGGCCGCAGCAGGGCGCGGATGTTCAGCTCCGGCGAGCGCTGCAGCTTGAGCAGGTCCTTCGCCAGCAGGATGCCGATGATGTTTTCCTTCTCGCCCTCGTAGACCGGGAAGCGCGAGTGCGCGGTGTCGATGACGAGGTAGAGGATGTCCTCGTAGGCCGCATCGATGTCGATGAGGTCCATGCGCGGAGCGGCCACCATCACGTCGCCGGCCGTCATGTCGGCCATGCGCAGCACGCCTTCGAGCATCACCCGCGAGTCGGGTCCGATGATGTCGTTGTCTTCGGCGTCGGCGAGGGTTTCGATCAGTTCGTCGCGCGAATCCGGTCCGGGGTGGATGAATTCGGCGATCTTCTGGAGGAGGCCGCGCTTGTCGTCCCGGGGATGGGAGGCACGTTCAGGGTGGGGGTCGGCCACTGCGTGAGGGCGGGAGTTGAGGGAGGCCTAGGATACCGGAATGCCTTGGCGGCATGATGTCAGCCGCCATCTGCGCGCTTGCGCAGCCCTTGCCTGCTCAGGGGGCCGAGCGCTGGCGCGCCTCGCGCACACCCGAGCGCACTTCCTGCAGGCCGGCCAGGAAGGACCAGAACTGGTGGGCCCGCGCCTTCAGCTGGAAGTCGACTTCCCCGAACTGGTCCAGCGCGATGCCGGACATCCGGCTGTCGAAATCGGCGGCGGGCAGTTCGAGGTGGGCTTCGGATTCGGAGCCGCTGCGCACCACGGTCGCGCCGGCATGGCGGGCGATCTTGAGCATGGCGGTGTTCTCGCTCAGGGCATGGATGAACAGCATGCTCACGCCCTCGTTGCGGGCCACCATGACGGCGCGCTCGAAGAGCCGACCACCGTAGCCACGGCCCCGCGCGTGCTCCGACACGGAGACGCCGAACTCGGCGCAGCTGCCGTCCTGCCCGGTGGGCGCGAAGGCCAGGTGCGCCATGGCGATGATCTCGAGCCGGCGGTTGTAGATGCCGAAGATCTCGTCGCGCTGGAAGTCCAGCCCATCCACGTAGCGTTGCACCTGCTCGTCGGATGCGGCATAGCCGAAGCGCAGGTAGCGGTCGCGCTGGGAGAGCGCCAGCAGATGGGCCAGGATGCGGTGACGCTCGCGCGGTCCGACAGAACGGATGGGAACCAGCCCGGCGGCGGCACGGGGACGCAACGGACGCGCAGTGCCCGTCGGCGCGGGATCGGCGGCGACCACGCCGGGGCGCAGCAGTTGCACGCCGGCACGCACGGTCTGGACAAGGGCCTTGGGGAACATGGGGTCGATCATAAGGGTTTTCCCTATAACTACCGATGAGGCGCTGTCACCGACCGGTCACGGGCACGGGGCATTCGCTGAAATGTTGCGGCGCAGCAACCTTTGAGCACTCAGACCGGCACGGCGGTCGTCGCCTTGACCCTGTCGAGCACGAAGCTGGTCTTGCAATCCTGCACGCTGGGGTGTTTGAGCAGGGTGTCCATGATGAAGCGGCTGTAGTGCGCCATGTCGGCCACGACCACACGCAGCAGGTAGTCCATCTCTCCCGTGAGCGCGCTGCATTCGACGACCTCGGGCCAGGCCTGGATGCTGGCGCGGAACAGGTCCATCGGGTTGCGCTTGTGGCTTTCGGTGTGTTTTTCGAGACGCACATTGAGGTAGGCGGTCAGGCCCAGGCCGACGGCTTCGGGCCGGACCAGTGCGACATAGCGGTCGACCACGCCACTTTCCTCCAGCCGCCGCACGCGCCGCAGCACCGCACTGGGCGAGAGGCTGACCTGCTCGGCGATCTGTTCGTAGGTGGCCCGGCCGTCGGCCTGGAGCAGTTGCAGGATGAGCCGGTCCTGCTTGTCGAGTGCGTGCATGGGGCAATTCTTGCCGCGATCGGCCGCGATGGCGAACGACGGCGCCCGGGCACCCTGCGGGGGACGGGCCCATCGCGACGCCTGCCGAGTGTGTTCGATGCCGCCTCAGTCTTCGTCCAGCAACGCCAGTGTCTCGGCCATGACGACCGTGTCGAAGGCCAGCTCCACATGGGCCAGGCCGTGGGCCGGCCGGTTGTCGGCGCCGGGCAGGGTGGCGGTGTGCATGGGGAACACCATGTTGTCGCAGTTGGAGTACCAGCAGGTGAAGCGCGCGGGCGGGCAGGCGCGCTGGGCGACATCCAGCGCTCGCAGCCAGGCGCTGCCGATCCGCATCTCATGGCTGCTGGCGGCGCGGCCGACGCGTGCCGTCCAGGTTCCTGCATGCGGCGTGCCCAGCGTGACGATCCGGTGGATCGGCACGCTTCCGCCGGTACGACACCACCAGGCGCGGGCAACCAGCCCGCCCATGCTGTGCGCCACGAGCATCGGCGCCTGGCCGGTGGCGGCATGCACACGTCGCACTGCGGCGTCGAGCGTGTCGATGAAACCGTCCAGGCCGCCCAGCGGCGGCTCCAGATCGACGGCGACGACGCATCGGCCTTGCGCCACGAGGCGGCTCAGCCAGGGGAGCCAGAAGCCCCGATTGCACGAAAAGCCATGAACGAGGACGACGCCTCGCCGGCCGTCCGGCGGCGGGACATGGTCCGGAATGCGGTTCGCGCGGAACGGCTGGCGCCACGCCCAGATTCGCGGCGACAACAGGCATTCGGCCCACCAGGCGCGCAGGAGCTGGGCGAGCGTCGCATGGGGCCCTTGGACGCGTCGATTGACGACATTCGAGGCGAGGAATTCGGCGGCCAGCACCACGCCGTGCCCGCCCAGCAGCACCGCCCAGCCGCCGATGAGCCAGGACAGGGAACGGGCTGCCGCAAAGCCGGTCCATGCCAGCGCCGTGAGGCACCACGCGGCCACGAACCACCGCTGCCATCTCGCGATCATCGGCGCATGATCGCATGCGCCCCGGGCAAGCCCGGGGACCTCGGGCGAGGAGGCCATCCCACAATGCGGCAAGCAGAACCCGGAGACCGCATGCATCCCTCCCACCTTCCCAGCTATCCGCCCGGCGTCCCATTCGAGATCGATCCGGAGCAGTACCAATCACTGAACGCGTTGTTCGAGGCATCGTTCAAGACGCATGCCGAGCGCCCGTTCTCGGTCTGCATGGAACGCTGGATGAGCTACGGCGAACTGGACCGCCTGTCGCGCACGCTGGGCTGCTGGCTGCAGTCGCTGGGGCTTGAGCCGGGCGCGCGCGTGGCCCTGATGCTGCCGAACATCCCGCAGTTCGCCATCGCCATGGTCGCCGTGCTCCGGGCAGGCTACAGCTGCGTCAACGTCAACCCGCTCTACACGCCGCGCGAACTGGAGCACCAGCTGAGCGACTCGGGCGCGAGTGCCATCATCCTGCTGGAGAACTTCGCAGCGACGCTGGAACCCGTGCTGCTGCGCACGCCGGTCCGGCATGTGCTGCTGACCGCCATGGGCGATCAGCTGGGCGGCCTGTACGGCGTCTGGATCACCACGGCCGTACGCCATCTCGCCAAGATGGTGCCGCCCTTCAAGCTGCCCATCGACAGCGGCCACAGCGTCACCACCTGGTCAGACGCGATGGCCAGCGGCCGTGACCGCACCCTTGCCGCTGACGGGTGCACGCTCGATTCCATCGCCTTTCTGCAGTACACCGGCGGCACGACGGGGCGATCCAAGGGGGCCATCCTCACGCACCGCAACATCATTGCCGCGACGCTGCAGGCCGAGGCCTGGTTCGCCCCGGCCATGGCCAAGGTGGGGGATCCGGCGCGCATCAACGGCATCGCGGCGCTGCCGCTGTATCACATCTTTGCGCTGACGCTGTGCCTGCTGGCCATCCGGCAGGGATCGCACATGACGCTCGTGCCCAATCCGCGGGACATCGGCAAGTTTGTCGAGGTGCTCAGGAAGCGGCCCTTCCATGTGCTGCCGGCGGTGAACACGCTGTTCAATGCCTTGCTGGCCCATCCGGCGTTCAAGAGCGTGGACTGCTCCCAGCTCTTGATCTCCCAGGCCGGAGGCATGGCGGCGTCGGAGGGCACAGCGCGTGCGTGGTTCGAGGCCACGGGCTGCGCGATGATCGAAGGCTGGGGCATGAGCGAGACCTGCGCCATCGGCACCAACAATCCGGTCACCAACACCACTTTCTCCGGCACCATCGGCGTGCCGCTGCCGAGCATCGAGATCGCGATCAAGGACGACGAGGGACGCACCCTGCCGGAGGGTGAGTCCGGGGAGTTGTGCATCAAGGGCCCCAACGTGATGGCCGGCTATTACGGCCAGCCCGAGGAGACCGCGGCCGCCTTCACGCCAGACGGTTTCATGCGCACGGGCGACATCGCCGTCATGCTGCCGGATGGGCAGACGCGGATCATCGACCGCAAGAAGGACATGATTCTCGTCAGCGGCTTCAATGTCTTTCCGAACGAGCTGGAGAACGTGATTTCCCTGTGCCCTGGCGTGCTCGAGTGCGCAGCAGTCGGCGTGGCGGACGACAAGCAGGGCGAGGCGATCAAGGTGTTCGTCGTGCGCAAGGACGCCCAGCTAGACGAGGAGGCCCTCATGCGCTACTGCCACGCCGAACTCACCGGCTACAAGCGGCCCAAGTACATCGAGTTTCGCGACGCCTTGCCCAAGACCAACGTGGGCAAGATCCTACGGCGCGAACTGAGGCAGGACATTCGCAGCACCGCCGCGCATCATTGAAGGCGACTCGCATGGCGATTGAGTTGCCGGTCCAGATCACCGTCTTCGAGCGCGGCTGGCTGTCGTCCAACAACATCCTCCTGACCGGCGGGCGAGAGACGGTGCTGGTCGATACGGGCTACTGCACCCACGCGGACCAGACCCTTGCGCTGGTGCAGGACGCGCTCGCGGGTCGGACGCTCGACCGCATCGTCAACACCCATCTGCACAGCGACCATTGCGGCGGCAATGCGCAGCTGCAGGAGGCCTATCCCAGCGTACGGATCGGCATTGCGCAATCACAACTGGACAATGTGCGGTACTGGCGGGGAGAGGCGTTGACCTACCGAGCCACCGGTCAGCAATGCCCCCGCTTTGTTGCCCACGATGCGCTGAGCCCGGGTGACGTGATAGAGATGGGGGACCTGGCCTGGTCGGTGGTCGCCGGTGCCGGGCACGACCCCCACGAATTTCTGCTCTTCGAGCCGGAGCACCGCATCCTGATCTCGGCGGATGCCCTGTGGCAGCACGGCTACGGGGTCGTCTTTCCGGAGTTGGAGGGCGAGGACGGCTTCGCCGACGTGGCCACCACACTGGACCGGATCGAGGCCCTGGCGCCTCGGATCGTGATTCCAGGTCACGGCGCGGCATTCCTGGATGTTGAGGAAGCGCTGGCCCGTGCCCGGCGTCGCCTGGCGCAGCAGCGCGACGATCCTCGATCCCATGCCTGGCATGCACTGAAGGTCCTGCTGAAGTTCAAGCTGCTGGAGCAGCGCCGTGTCGAGCGCACGGCCTTGCTGGAGTGGGCATCCACCATGCCCTATGCAACAGCGCTGGGGATGATGCACTTCGCCGACGAGCCGCTGTCGGCGCTCATGGAGCGCGCCCTGGGCAGCCTGCTCAAGAGCGGCGCGGCTCACCAACAGGAAGAGTGGGTCGAGGACGGCGGCCGAATTAGCGCTCGCACGATTGCAATGACGGCTGTTACGGCTGCCCAAAACAAAAAGCCCCGCAGCGATTGCTGAGGGGCTTTTTGAGGGCTGTAAGAGCCTGACGATGACCTACTTTCACACGGGAGTCCGCACTA
>NZ_JBEPKY010000040.1:0-21874 GCF_040544975.1 Pseudacidovorax sp. 1753
TTCCCCCTCTGGGGGAAGGCAGGGATGGGGGCGTGTGCGCCGCGACGCATCGCGAGTGGGCGGGGCCCCCCCCCCCCCCCCCCCCCCCCGGGGGGGGGGGGGGGGGGGGGCCCCCCCCCCCCCCGCCCTCTGCAGACGCTGCAGACGCTGCCGGGCCCCCACCCCTGCCCTCCCCCAGGGGGGGAGGGGGAGGAACGTCAACGGGCTGCCCGCCGCTGCGCAGCTTGGCCCGCAGCGCCAGCAGCTCGTCCACCAGCGCCTTCTCCTGGCCCCAGCGGCCTTCGAGGTCGCCCAGGCGGTCGCGCTCGGCGGCCAGGTCGGCATTGACGGCCTGCTCGCGCTCGGCCACCTCGATGCCGATGGCCTTCTCGCGGCCGATGATCTGCAACTCGGTCTCCAGCGACTCGATGCGCTTGCGGCTGTCGTCCACCTCGGCCGGTGTGGCATGCAGGCTCACGGCCACGCGCGCGCAGGCAGTGTCCAGCAGGCTCACGCTCTTGTCGGGCAACTGGCGCGCCGGGATGTAGCGGTGGCTCAGCTTGACCGCGGCTTCCAGCGCCTCGTCCAGGATCTGCACCTGGTGGTGCTTCTCCATGGTGCTGGCCACGCCGCGCATCATCAGGATGGCCTTGCGCTCGTCGGGCTCGTCCACCTGCACGTTCTGGAAGCGGCGGGTCAGGGCCGGATCCTTCTCGATGTACTTCTTGTACTCGGCCCAGGTGGTGGCGCCCACGGTGCGCAGCGTGCCGCGCGCCAGGGCGGGCTTGAGCAGGTTGGCCGCGTCGCCGGTGCCGGCCGCGCCGCCGGCACCCACCAGCGTGTGGGTCTCGTCGACGAACAGGATGATCGGCTGCTCGCTGGCCTGCACCTCTTCGATGACCGAACGCAGGCGCTGCTCGAACTCGCCCTTCATGCTGGCACCGGCCTGCAGCAGGCCCACGTCCAGGGCCAGCAGCTTCACGTCCTTGAGGGCCGGCGGCACGTCGCCGCGGGCGATGCGCTGGGCAAAGCCCTCGACCACGGCCGTCTTGCCCACGCCGGCCTCGCCCACCAGGATGGGGTTGTTCTGGCGCCGGCGCATCAGGATGTCGACCACTTGGCGGATCTCGTCGTCGCGGCCGACGATGGGGTCCATCTTGCCGCTGCGGGCCTGCTCGGTGAGGTCGGTGGTGAACTTCTTGAGCGCATCGCCCTTGCCCATGGCGGCGGGCGCGATGGCACCGCTGTCCTCGCCCGGCGTGCCGCTTCCCATGCCGGTGCCGTCCTGCGCGCGCATCTTTCCCTCGGCCGAGGCATCGCAGATCTTGGCAAAGTTGGCAGCCAGGTCCTCGACCTTGATCTTCTCGAACTGCTTGGACAGCTGCAGCAGCGGGTTGCGCAGGCTCTGCGTCTTGAGCATGCCCACCACGATGTAGCCGGTGCGCACCTGCGCCTCGCCGAACTGCAGCGTGGCATAGGTCCAGGCGCGCTCGATGGCGTTCTCGATGTGCGGCGAGAAGTCGCTGATGGCGGTGGCGCCGCGCGGCAGGCGGTCCAGCGCAGCCGTCACGTCCTTGGCCAGCAGCGAGATGTCCAGCCCGTAGTGCTGCACGATGCGGTGCATGTCGCTCTCCTGGTTCTGCAGCAGCTGGGCGAACCAGTGCTCCAGCTCCACATAAGGATTGCCGCGCATCTTGCAGAAGACCGTCGCGCCTTCGATGGCCTTGTAGGCCAGGGGATTCAGCTTGCCGAAGAGGGCGGTGCGGCTGATTTCACTCATGGGTTTCTCCAGTAGAAGCAGAACGAACGGCGGCGCGTGTTTTCACAAGGCCACGTGGGCAGGGGCCGCCGCGGGCGCGGCGACGATGGAGGACAGGTGCGAAGGGCCGGCGATGCGCACGTCCACCGCGTGGTGCGCGCGCGGGCGGGTTCCGATCCAACTGGTCCAGCCCAGGCGCGCGCCGGCGCCCAGCTTCGTGGGCGGCACCTCGGCGCGCTGCAGCAGCAGGCGCGCGTCCCAGTCCAGCTCGCCGCCCAGCAGCTGCTGCACCCAGCGCACCAGCGGGCCGCGCGCGCTGCCGTCGGGCAGGAAGCGGCGGTACTGATCCAGCGTGAGCGGGCCCAGGTGCAGGCAGACCTTGTGCTGCCGGTCCCACACGCGGCGGCCGAGCACGGCGCCCAGGCCCAGCGTGCGCGAGGCGGTGTTGGGGTTGCTCGCGCCCAGGCGCGTGAGCTCGTCCACGGGCAGGGTCATCCAGTGGCCCACCCAGCGTTCCAGCTGCACGGGCACCTCGAAGAAGCCCGACAGCACCCGCTCCACGCCCTCGGCGCTGTGCACGCGCCGCGCGAGCCAGCCCGAGAAATGCAGGCGCGCGTCGTCCGGCACGTCGTCGCGCTGCTGCCGGGCCGCACCGCCGATGCCGACCAGCGCGCCCACGCGGTGGCGGAAAGGGTCCTCGCCCGGCCGGTCCATGCCCGGTGCGGGCCGGGCCTGCGACCACGCCCGGTAGAACTGCAGCGCGAAGCGGTGCAGGAAGGTGTCGAGGAAGGCCAGCCAGGTGCGGTCGCCATGGTTGAGCGCGCGCTCGCGGATGAAGTCCGACAGGTGCACCGGCAGCGGGCCGTTGGGGCCCACGTAGGCAAAGAAATGCTGGCGGATCAGCGGTGGCCGGCCATCGCCCTGCGGCAGCTCGAAGCGGCTGAGCCCCGCGGGCGCGAAGGCGAGCGAGGGCTCCTGCCCCACGCGCACCGGCTCGGCCGAGGGCCGCAGCGCATGGCCCCAGCGCGGGGCCGACAGGTCGGTCGCCTCCAGCCGGCGCATCAGCGCGAAGTAGTCGTAGGCCCAGGCCTGCTCGGCACGCGCGGCCAGCAACTGCGCCGCGCCCGCGCGCGCCGGCGCCGGCGTGGCCACGGCCGGGGCGGCTGCGGGTGCACCGCCGGTGCTCACAGGATCGCCCGGGTCCCGCACTGCGGCCTCCAGCGCATCAGCTCGCCGCGGCCGGCGGCGTGCAGCACGGTCTCGACGAAATGGTTGACCTCCACATGCCGCGCCAGCCAGCGCGACATGACGGCGCCGAACAGGAACACGCTGCCGCCGTGGAAGGCCGTGGGCTCCACCTCCAGCGCCACCTCCAGGCCGCGGCCGAAGGCGATCGGTCCCGGCAGCGGCAGGCGGCGCACCAGCGCGCGCGTGCGCACCGACAGCAGCCCGCGCACCTGCGCCTGGCGCGACTCGTCGGCATGCGAGGCATAGAGCTGCAGCATCTCGCGCAGCGCCGCCGCACCCTGCTGGGGCGAGCTGTCGGCCAGCGACAGGTAGTTGAGCGCCAGGTGGTCGATCACCTTCCAGCCCAGGCCTTCCTGCACCACCGGCGAGACCGGCCGCGACGGCGCCCGCAGCATGCGCACGCGCTGCACCGGGAAGGCGTCCATGCATTCGAAGTCGTTGTCGCGCCCTTGCGGCAGCAGCAGCGGCAGGTCGCGGTTGGTGACCAATGCCGACACCGCCAGCTGCCGCAGCTGCGTCGGGAAGGGCGCCTCCTGCGGATCGACGATCTGCAGGTAGACCTCCGAGCCGATGTGGCTGCTGCGGTGGCCCTCACTGCGCTGGCGCGCCGACAGCAGGCGCGGCTCGCGCGTGGTGGTGTAGTAGGCCGGGTGCACATGGCGGCTGCCGTGGAAGGCCGCATAGAAAGGCAGGAAGCGCTGCTCCTGCACGCCCTCGCCCTGCACCGTGCCGCTGTGGCCGACGACCTCGGTCACCGAGTGCACCTCGAAGTCCTGCGGCCGGGTGCGGTCGGGCAGCAGGTGGAACTGGCTGACGCCCTCGCCCACCTGCACACGGTCCAGCCGCTTGGGGAAGAGGTTGATGGCCGGCACGCAGTTCAGCCGCACGGTGTCGGGGCCGACCAGCTTCTCCAGCGCCGCGTCTCCGCGCGAGAACAGGATCACCACTTCGACCTCGGCGACCGGCATGGTCGCCAGCAGCGGTGCCAGTCCGGTGAGCCGCGCGAAGCGGAAGCGCTCTGGGCAGGCGAAGTACTCCTGCACCAGCCGGAAGCCCGAGAAGCCGGTGTGGGTGACCGGCAGCAGCGCCTCGTCGTCGTCGAAGCCGCACTCCTGCACCGTGCTGCCGGGCAGCTCGCGCAGGCCGGCTGTCGTGGCGCCGCCCGCGGGCGTGCCCAGCGGCCGCAGCCATACGGCCACCGGCCGGTTGAGCACGCATTCGTGCAACTGCCAGGCCACGTCATCCGCGCCGGCGAAGTGCAGCAGCAGCGCGTCCATGGGGATCTGGCTGAAGTTGAGCCCGGCCGTCGCCTGCAGCGTGAAGCGCAGGCCGCCGCGGATGTCGCGCGCGCGTGGATGCCGCGCCAGCGGCAGGTCCGGCGCATAGCTGAAGTACTGGGCCTGCGTGAGCGCGACGGGCCACACGCGCAGGTCCTGCCCCGTGCGGAACTCGCAGTGCGTGTTCTGGCCGCTGGCGGCCCGCGCGCGCAGGCCGCTGCCACGCGGCAGCACCGGCCCGCGGGCCAGGTTGGCGTCTTCCAGGTCGACGTCGAAGGCGCACACCGTCATGGCCGGCGTGGGGGCCAGGAAGTGCGGATGGACGATGTCCAGCAGGTGGCCGGTGAAGCGCGGGTAGTCGGCGTCGAGCTTGAGGTTGACGCGCGCGGCCAGGAAGGCCGTGGCCTCGATCAGCCGCTCCACATAGGGGTCGGCCACTTCCTGGCCTTCGAGGCCGAGGCGGTGCGCGATCTTGGGGAAGGTGCGTGCGAACTCCGACGTGCTCTCGCGGAAGTAGCGCAGCTCCTGCTCGTACAGGTTCAGCAGCCGGGGGTCCATGGTGTGCCCTCAGCGCGGTGGCGTGGCCTGCTCGATGTCGACGCGCCCTTCTTCCAGGTCGATGCGGCTTCGCATCAGGAACTCCAGCGGCACCGGCTGCGCCCACAGCATGCCGCGGATCTGCAGACCGACGCGGTTGTGGGAGTCCAGGGCCGAGCCTTCCATGACGAGTTCAACTTCCAGGGTGCGGGGCAGGATGCGGGGCTCGAACTGCAGGATTGCGTTCTTGAGCGCCTGTTCCATGCTGACACGCTGGATCGACGAGGTGAACTGGCCGGACAGCATAGGCAATCCGTAGTTCAGCACCGAGCGCGCCGCCTGCGGATGGCGGCGCTCGTCCAGGCCCCGTAGGCCGCCCGTGGCGTTGAACAGCCACGCCAGGTCGCGCAGCACCGCGGCGCGCAGCGCCTGGCGCGTGAGCGTGCGCTGGTCGTCGCCCTCGCGCTCGCGGCCGGGCTCCAGGTCCACCAGCCGGTCGAGCAGCGAGGGCTGCAGGCGCTCCTGCGCGCTCGCGATGTCGCGCGGCTCAGCCACCGGCGGCGCTGTCCTGGGCGGCGTCCACGGCGTCGCCCTGGCCGGTCTCGGCCGCGCCGGCGTCCATCACGACGTCGAACACGATCTCGCGCACGTCCATCAACGCATGCTCGCCCGCGTCGCTGCTGAAGCTGCGCTGGCCCAGGCCCGTCCACACCTCGGGCGCACGCTCCTGCCATTCGGTCTTGCGTGCCAGTTGCAGCGCGCCGTCGCTGCTGGCCTGGCTGCCGTCGTAGCGCGTGGGGATCAGGGCCAGCGCCTCGCCGCCGTTGGCGAAGGTCAGGTGCGCGGGCATCCACACGGCATCGCGCAGGTCTTCGGGCGCCTCGATCTTGACGGCCGCCAGGCGCGAGAAGGGCACCCAGTAGTAGCGCCCGTTGACGAAGGCCTCCAGCACCGGGCCCAGTCGCATGTCGCCGTCGGCCAGCCATTCGAAGGGCTGGCCGTCGAGCGTGCCCGAGGTGGCGGGGGCCGCGTCGAAGGCGCGCTCGCGCAGCTGCTCGCCGGCCGCGGCATCGCCCGCGCCGATGCGCAGCAGCGACTCCACCAGCAGCGCCAGCCATTCGTCGGGCTGACCGAAGATCATGGGTGTGCGCTTGCCGGCGAAGACCTCGGCGCGCAGGCCTTCGCAGCGGATGGCCTCGCCGTACATCTGCTTCATGGGAATGGCGGCGGCATCCATCTCGGCGGCCACGCTCAACTGGTTCAGCGCCCGCTCCCACTGGCCCAGCACGCACAGCAGCTGGGCCAGGAAGACGCGCAGCTTCATGTCGGCCGGCCTGGCGCGCACCTGCGCGGTGAGGGCGGCCAGGGCGCCGGCGGGGTCGTGGGCGGCCAGCAGTTCTTCGGGGGTGCTCATTCGGGGCTCCTTGGTGGACGGGGATCGGGGACGGTCAGCCCAGTTCGGCCATGCGGATGGCGCCGCGGCGCCCGTCGTCGAGCTGCGGGGCGGAGGCGATGCTCAGCTTGCGGTAGGCGAAGGCCAGGATCTCGCACGGAAAGCCCACGCTGCCGCCGGTCACCAGCACATAGTTGGCCAATCGGGCGTCGCTGAGCGCGATCTCCAGCGTCGACTCCTGCTCCTTCGAGGAGTCGCCGGACGCCTTGAAGCAGGACAGCACGACCTTGGCATCGCTGGCCTGCGACTTGATCAGGTTGGCGATGGACGCCGTGGCCGCGTCGCAGCGCCGCACGATCAGCATGGCGTTCATGCTCAGCTTGGACTTGGTGCCGCCCGGCGCCGCATCGGCCCGCACGGCGCTGAAGTAGCCCAGCACCGCCATGCGCTTCTTGCCATCGCCGAAGAGCCGGAGCGATTCGCCCTCGATCGGGTTGCCCTTGCTCTCGATGGTCATCACCACGTCGATGTTGTCGCTGCGGTTGAGCGAGAGTTCGAGCATGCGCAGCGCCTCGTCGGCGTCGATCTGCTGGTCCTGGTTGAATGACATGGTGTTCCTCGTGTTCCGGAAAGGGGAGATGGCGGGTCAGGGCGCCCGGGCCGCGCCCCAGCGCACGGCCACGGCCAGCACCTGCCGCTCGCGGTCGGGCCGCGCCTGGCCGCGCACGCGCAGGTCCGCCAGCGGGGCGGCGCCCGACAGGCCGAACAGGCGCGGCGCGCTCTGCGGCAGTGCCGGGCTGGCCACCACCAGCAGCCGGCCGGCCCCGCCCGCGGGCAGGTCGAAGCGCTTCATGGCGGGCGACTGCGGCTGGCCGCGCTCGAAGCGGTTGGCCTCGCCGGCCTCGCCCGGGTAGACGGACCACAGGCCGCCCTGCGCGTCCAGGGCCAGCACGGCCAGGTCCAGCGAATGGCCGCTGGCGTTGCGCACCAAGAGGCGCAGGCGCTGGCCCTCGGCCGGCGCGAGCACGCTGTCCACCGGCACGGGCCGGCTGGCCACCAGGCGCTCGCCTTCCCAGGTCTCGATGGCCAGGTCCAGCCCATCCACGCGGCGGCCGTCGGCCAGTTGCTGCAGCCGCTCGAACCACTTGAGCTGGGCCATGAGCTCCAGCCGCCGGCGCACGGCGGCATCGCTGGTCAGCGGCGGCGGCGCGGGCACGGCACCCGTCCAGCGCGCCGCGTCGGCCGACAGCGGGGACAGCCGCTGGCCCGCGCGGCCGGCCGGCGCCCACAGCAGGTCGGCGTCGCCATCGACCGACTCGATGGCGGCCGGATAGTCCAGGTTGATGCCGGCGGGCAGGGCCCGGTCGGCGCGCACGCGCAGCACCAGCGAGGGCGGCGGCTCCACCGGTGCGACGCTCCAGAGCGCGCCGCCGGCGGCGTCCTGCAGGGTGTCGGGCACCGCCAGGCGCGATTGGGCGAGCGTGGCCTCCTGCAGGCGGGCCGTGGCGCTGCGGGCGCTGCCGTCGGGCAGCACGGCCGTGACCGTCACCGGCTGCTGCGCCTCCAGCCCGTCGAGCAGGCCGGCGTCCAGCGACAGGCTGGCGCCGGCGCGCTGCGCGGGCCAGGCCGGCTGGGTGCTGCGGGGGCGGCTGCTGTTGTCGAAGAGGGGCAGGTCCAGGCTGCCCTCGGCCACCGGCGAGGGCAGCTCGCGCTGCGGAAAGCGCTGCTCCAGCTCGTCGATGACCGGCGGGTAGGCCGCCAGCGCGTCGTTGAAGAGTTCGCGCCAGGTGGCGGGACGGCGCTGCAGCCCCTGGGCCAGGGCCCAGGTGAGCAGTCCGTGCGGACGGGCCTGCCGATCGCCGCGCGGCAGGCGCAGCTCGGGCGTGACCTGGTGGCTCTCCGAAGCGAAGAAGGCCACGTATCGGGCACGCGGCACGGCGGCGGTAGCCGGCGCGGCGGGCAGAGGGGGGACCGCGGCGCCATCGCCGCCGGTCAGCTGTTCGGGTCGCACGCCGCGCCAGCGCACCTCGTCGTCCGGCGGGCCGGGGTCGGGGGTGTCGATGGCACGGGTGCTGCGGGTCATGGAGGCGGCCGAACAGGTGTCGAACACCGCCCACACGAAGACGCCACGCGAGAGGAAGGCCTGGATCCAGCCGTCCACGTCGACGTCGCGCACGCCGCCGTTCAGAGCGCGGCCTGCGCCGATGGTTCCCCGCACGTCGCGCGCCAGGAAGTTCTCGGCCAGGCCGTCGGGCTCCTGGTAGCGCTTGGCCGTGTCGCGCAGCCGCGTGCCATGGCCCGAGAAGTACAGCAGCACGAAGTCGCCCTGGCCCGAGCGGGCCAGCAGCTGCTGCAACGCCTGGCCGATGGCGCGGCTGTCGGGCGGCTGCGCGCCGGGCACGCCGTCGGCCAGCGTGGCGATGTCGGCCGGCGCGAAGCCCTGCTGCTGCAGCACCTCGCGCATCAGCAGCACGTCGTTGCGCGGGGCCTGCAGCCACAGGTTCTGGGGCTGGAAGGGCAGCTCCGAGACGCCCACCAGCAGCGCGCGCTGCACGGCCGTGGCCGGCAGCGCAGCCGATGCGAGTAGGAGCAGCAGGACCAGACGGCGCATGGGGACGGCTTTCAGGGCAGCTCGACCGCTTCCACCAGCGGCGAGGAGCGCAGCACCGCCAGCCCGTCCTGCGGCTGCAGCAGCCGCAGCGACCAGCGGCCCTGCCCGTCCGGCCCGGCGACGGCCTGGGCACCGGCCGTCTGCAGCAGGCGCGTGGCCTCGGCCATGTCGGTGCCGGGCTTCCAGCGCACCCGCGCGTCGGCCTGCGGCGCGGCGGGGGCCGTGGGCGGCGCATCGCGCAGGCGCATGGCGTCGTCGTCGCTGCCGTGCAGGGCGGGCAGCAGGCCGGCGTTCTGCACCACGAGCACCAGCGCAAGAACGGCCAGGGCCGGGCCCCAGGTGCCGCGGAAGCCGCCGCCCCCGCCCAGGCGGCGCAGGAAGCGCCCGAGCGGGCCGGCGTCATCCTCGCGGCCGCCGTTGCGTGCCTGGCCGCCCGCCGGCGACGCCGCGGAACGCGCCTGCGTGCGCCCCGCCAGCGCGGCCGGCGCCGCCGACTGCGCCAGCCGCCGCGCGGCCTGCTGGTAGAGCACCTGGTAGTCGGCCCGCGGATCGCCCTCGGCCGCCAGCGGCGTGCCGGTGAGCACCGTGAAGCAGCCGGCCACGTCACGCAAGGCGATCTGTCCCGGCGCGGGCGGGGTGGCGGGCACGGCGCCCGCGGGGGCGCCCACGCGCTGCGCCGCCCATTCGTCGGCCACGGCGCGGATGGCCGCCAGCCGCGTGGCCGACAGCTCGCCCAGCACGCGCGCGCACAGCGGCGGCGCGGGCACCAGCGTGACCGGGTTCCAGGCCTGCACCACGCCGAACAGCGGCTCGAAGGGCTCGTCCTGAGGCTCCAGCAGCACGTCCCAGGCACCGGCCCAGTCGGCCTCGCCCGCGGCCAGCCAGCCCTGCCAGCGGCCGTCGGGCAGTAGGCGGTCCAGCAGCACGCCCAGCAGGCGGCCCTCGCACAGCACCGACAGCAGCCGCCCGGGCGCCCAGCGCGCGCCGAAGCCGCGGGCGGCCAGGGCCTCGCGGCGGCGGGCCAGCTCGGTCAGCGGCAGCAGCAGGTCGGCGGACGTGGGCATGCCGGCGTCCACGCCCGCGTCCTCGCGCGCCGGGCCCGCGGCGGGGCGGCGCGCCGGCGGGCCTTCCAGCGTGCTGCGGATGTGGGCCAGCGGGGGCCAGAGGTCGAGGGGGCGCATGGCATCCGTCCTGATGGTCTATGTCGTCAGGAGGAGGACGCCTCAGCACCGAGGATTTCGAAAACCGCCCCGATCGCGTCCATGTTGCCGGGCTCGATGGCGATGCCCAGGGTCTGCGCGATCCAGCCGCCCAGCAGGGTGCGGCCGTAGTCCGCCGGCAGCGATTCGCGCCGGTGCACCAGGCCCAGCCTTCCGGCGCGGTAGTGGTAGGAGGCGATGGCATGGCGCGCGGCCACGCCCGACAGCGGCGCCTCGCGGCCGAAGCCTTCGCACAGCAGCAGCCGCTCGGGCTCACCCAGGCCGGCGATGAAGCGGCGCGCCGCCTCGGCCACGCCGGCCATGCTCAGGCCGTGCTCGGCCAGGCAGCCGGCGGCATCGCCCGCGGCGCCACGGTGGCCGCGCAGGTGCGCGTCGAGCTGCTCGTCGCTCACCTCCTCGCCCAGCGACAGCTTGCGGCGGAAGCTGGTGGCCCGCGTGCAGTCGATCAGGTAGCGGCGGAAGTAGGCGCACAGGGCGAAGGCGGTGGACGGGGCGCTGTGCGCGGCGCGGTCGGGGACGCTGGCGCCGCCCTCCTCCTCGCCCTCCTCCGGGTCGGCGTCGAGCCGCAGCACCTTGAGGTAGATGAACTGCGCCACCAGCTCCTGCCTGCCCTCGCCCAGGGCCTTGAGTTCCGGCGGATGGCAGTCGCCCAGGGCCGTGCCGACGATGCCGTACATGCGCCCCATCTCGTGCGGCGCCAGCGTCTGCCGGCGGCGCCACAGGCGCACCAGCTCCGCGCTGTCTTCGGACGAGAGGGTGTTCTGCATGGCCTACTGGTCATCCGCGCAGGTGTCGTCGTCCGGCACGACGCAGTTCGCCAGGCTGGCGCCGCGCGTGCGCACCGAGCCGCCGCCCGTCGTGGCCGCAGCCACCGTCAGCCCGCGCGGCAGCAGCAGCCAGAGCTGGCCGCGCTCCTTCATGCGGCGCGCCTGGTTGGCGGCCTGGCGGCCGTTGCCGAAGAAGTAGTCGGCCCGCACCGCGCCGCGGATGGCACCGCCGGTGTCCTGCGCGATGGTCAGCCGCTGCATGGGCGTGCCGCTGCCGGGCTGGCGCGTGGAGACGAAGACCGGAAAGCCCAGCGGCGCACTGCGTGGATCGACCGCGATGGAGCGGCCCGGCTGCAGCGGCACGCCCAGCGCGCCGACCGGCCCGTCGGCGCTGGTGGGCACTTCCTTGAAGAAGACGTAGCTCGGGTCCTGGATGCCGGTGCCGGTGGCGGCCGCCGCCGGCGTGCGCTGGCCGGGCACGGCCACGGGGCCGCTGCGCGCCGGCAGCGCCAGCGCGAAGCCGCGGGTGCGCACGGTGCTGGTGTCGGTCTCGTCGGCGTCGTCGTCGTCGACCTCCAGCTCGACGGCCGAACCGCGGGTGCGCACGGCCGTCTTGGCCTTGCCGTTGGCCGCCTTGGCCAGCGTGGGCCGGAAGGGCTGGCCGTTCTGCTCGGCATAGCCCACGCGCACCGTCTGGCCGTCGGGCAGGCGGATGCGGCCCGAGCCCTGCACCTGCATCTCGTACAGCTCGGTGGCGCTGCGCACGAAGGCCAGCACCTTGGCATTGGGCACGCCCAGGCGCTCGATCTCGGCGCGCGTGTAGTAGGGCACCAGCTGGCGGCCGTCGACGCGCAGGCGGGCCTTGCGGTCCACCGTGTCGCGCGTGATCTGCGACAGGTCCAGCGCATACAGGCCCGGCGCGCCCATGTCGCGCGTCGACAGGCCCTGCTGCACCACCACGTTGCGGCCGTTCAGCCGCGCGGCCACGGTGCCGTTGCCGGCGGGCAGGCGGCGCGTGTCGAGGAAGAGCATGTCCTCCGGCTGCGCATAGACCGGGTAGATGAAGGGCGGCGTGTAGCTGCGGTTGCCTTCGATCTCGGGCTCGAAGTAGCCGGTGACCACGCCGTCGGGCCGGCGGTCGTCGTCACGGATCTGGTAGGCCGCGAACTCGCTTTCGTAGAAGCTGCGGATGGCCGGGTTGCTGGCGCCGTCCACCTGGCGTGCGCGCGCGCACACCTGCTGCCACTGCTGGCCGCGGCGCACCAGCACCTTGCAGCTGTCGAGGAAGGCCGACCAGCTGTCGACGAAGTCGTCGCGCTGCCAGCCGGGCACCACGTCGAAGGGCGTGGCGGTGTAGGTGGCCAGCTGGGTCGAGAAGGTGCGCGCCTGGCCGGCCACGCTGCCGCCGGTGCGCGGCGGCGGGGCCGGGACGGCCACGGGCGGCGGTGCCGGCGGGGCCAGCACGATGGGCGGCTGCGGCGCCGCCACCGGCGCGGGTGGGGGCGGCGGCGGAGGGGGCGGCGTGGCACAGCCGGCCGCCAGCAGCGCCGCCAGCGTCAGTGCGGCGGTGCCGGCCAGGGACGCGGCACGGGGGCCGCCGCCAGGCGCGCGCGCCTCACGGGACGGGGGAATCGGGGCCAGGGCTTGCATGGATCACTCCTTCGGTTCACGCGCGTGGAAGACCATGAAGACGATCACTTCTCGACGATCTTGAAGCTCCCCACGCCGTAGGCGTCGGCACAGCCGGCGCTTTGCGGACAGACGGGCCGGCCCAGCAGCACGGTGGCGGCAGGGCCGGGGTTGGCGGCTTCCATCGCGACCAGGCCGGCGGCCGGGAACTGCGGGAAGACGCCTTCGTTCTTCATGCCGGCATCGCTGAAGTCGCGTTCGCGCTCGCTCACCACCACGGCGAAGTGGTTGGTGCCGGGCGGGCCGCCCGCCTCCATGGGCCAGGAGGCGCGCGGCAGGGCCAGCGCGGTGTTGGCCGTGATGCGGTTGTGGCGGTCCAGCAGGTTGGGAAAGAGCTGGAACAGCTCGCCCCCGCTGGCCAGCAGGAAGACGTAGACGAAGCCGTCGCGGTTGCTGCGCACGTCGAAGGCCAGCTTGTCCTTGCCGATGCTCACCTCCGGCTTGCGGGCCGTGGCGGTGACGTCGAAGCCCGGCGTGGCGCCCACCGACAGGGCCTGCAGCGATTCGAGCGGCGTCTTCGGCGCGACGCGTGGCGGCGGGGCGGGTGGCGCGGGGGCCGGGCTGGGCGCGGCAGCGGGCGCATCGGCCACCGGGGCCTGGGCCACGGCGGAAGGCGGCGGTGGCGCAGCGCCATCGCCGCGCCCGCTCCACCACAGCGCCGCGCCCGCCGCGACGGCCAGCGCCGCCACGCCGCCGATCACGGGCACGAGCTTGGAGCGGCCCGCCCCGCCGTCGGCCGCAGCCGGTGCAGGCGCGGGCCGGGGTGGCTGCGTGCGCGCGGCGGCCGGCGTGCGGGCCACGGCCGGGGCCGCGCCGCCGGCCGGTGCGCTGCGCGTGGCGGCGATGGTGGTCGTCTCTTCCAGGCCCAGTTGCTGGCGGAACTCGGCCATGGACTGCGGCCGGCCCTCGGGCCGCACCGCCAGGCCGGCGTCCACCGCGGCCAGCACGGCCGGGCTGTAGCGCTGCAGCAGCTGTTCGTTGCCGGCCAGCGGCACGTAGCTGTCGCTCAGGATGCGGGCCACCGAGGGCGGCGGCGCCCGGCCGCAGATGGCCACGTGCATCACGGCCGCCAGGGCGTAGACGTCGGTCCACGGGCCCTGCTTCATGTCGGGCATCTCGGCGTACTGCTCCACGGGGGCGTAGCCGGGCTTGAGGATGACGGTGATGGCCTGCGTCTTGTCGCTGATCACGCGGCGCGCGGCGCCGAAGTCCAGCACCACCGGCCGGCCCGAGCCTTCGAGCAGCAGGATGTTGTCGGGCGCGATGTCGCGGTGGAAGCAGTTGGCCGCATGCATCACGGCCAGGGCCTGGCTCACGCCGTCCATCACGCGCAGCAGCCAGCCCTCGTCCACGCCGGCCGGGATGTCGGCCAGCGCCTGGCGCAGCGTGTCGCCGCGGTAGAAGGGCATCACCATGTAGGTGGTGCCGCGCTCCTGCCAGAAGCGGTAGACCTTCAGCAGCGAGGGATGGTCGAACTGCGCCAGCAGCCGCGCTTCGTTGATGAAGGAGCGCATGCCCAGGTCGAAGGTCTCGCGGTGGCGCTCCGACAGCGGCATGATGGTGCCGTCCCCGGTGCGGGTGGCCAGCGAGGTGGGCAGGTATTCCTTGATGGCGACCACGCGCTCCAGCGTGTGGTCCCAGGCCTCGTAGACCACGCCGAAGCCACCCTGGCCGATGAGCCGGGTGATCTCGAATTCGGCGATCACGCTGCCCGGCGGCAAGGTGCCGGCATCGCCGCCGCCCGCAGGCGCGGCACCGGTGCCGGTGCGCGGCTGGGTGGGCGACAGGATGCTGCCGGTGACGACCCGCGTGGCGTCGCCAGCCGGCGCGACGCCACCCGTGATGACACGGGTCGCATCGCCTGCAGCGGCGCCGGTGACCACGCGCGTGGCCTCGTCGGGGCCGGGCGCGCCGCCGCCGAAGACGCGGGTGGGTTCGTCGGGGCGGGGATCGCTCATTGCGCCGCTCCCTGCACAGCGCCTTCGGCCGGATCGTCGAAGCCGAAGAGCAGGTCGAACCGGGCGCCGCGCGGCAGGCCGGCCACGGTCAGCACCTGGGCCCCGGCGGCGCCGGCCTCCGGATGGGTGAGCCACAGCGACTGCCCATGCGAGACCGCACCCGGACCGGCGGCGGCGCCTTGCCCCTCGCCCGCCGCAGGCGCAGGCGCGGCACCGCCAGCAGCGGCGGGGGACGTCCGGCCGCCCAGCGCCGCCAGCAGGGCGTCGACGGCGGCCGCATCCAGGTCCTGCTCCAGCGACTGCAGCGCGGCCTGCGTGGCGTCCTGCCACCAGGCGGCCACGGCCTGCCAGTCGCCTGGCTGCAGCCCGCCGTCACGCAGACGGCCGGCGATGGTGAAGGGAAAGTAGCGCCCCACGCCATCCACCGAAGGCATCATCACGCCGATCCATCCCGCCTCGCCGGCCACGCCCGGCGCGAGCACGAAGAACCACAGCGGCCCTTCGAGGTAGCGCTCGCGCCATTCGCCTTCATGTCGCAGGCGCAGCTGCATCAGCCCCTCCTGCAGCCAGCCGTCCCAGGCCTCGCGGAAGTCCGCAGGCAGGCGCCGGTGGGCGAAGTCGCCGATGCCCGGCAGCTTGCCGAACCAGCCCGGCAGCGTCTGCGGCTCGGCCAGGAAGTGCGCCGCCATCAGAGGCCCTCCGGGCAGGAGAACTCGCGCAGCTCCTTCATCCGGATCGGATGCTGCACGCTGTTGGTCGTGACCTCGAAGCGCGCGCGACGCGCATCGAGCTGGAAGGTGATGAAGAACTTCTCCGGCCCGTCGCCCGAGGCCAGCTGGCCGCGGTCGAGCATCTTGAACAGCGCCCACGGCCCTTCGGTGACCTGGCCCGAGGTGCCGCCCGAGGTGGGCGGCGCGATGGTCAGGCGCACCTGGTTGGTGTTGCGCGGCCCGGGCCACTGCACGGTCATCGGCACGATGGGGCCGTGCGCGTACTTGACCGTCTGACCATCGACGTCGAGCGAGAAGCTGGTGATGCCCGCGTCCATCTCCACCGGCCTGAAGTCCAGCCGCATGCCCGGCGTGCGGCCGCCGCCGCGGAAGAACACCTGCTTGATGACGTCCGCGCGCTCGAACTGCTGCAGTGCCGCCGGCGAGATGGCGCCCTGCTCGGCGATGGGCCGGTAGCGCCACGGCCGGCGGCTGGTGTCCACCAGCTGCGCCAGCTTCTTCTGGAAGAAGTCGTCCATCAACCCGCCGGGGCCGAACATCTGGCCGAAGTCCTCGGGCAGCACGTCGCGGTTGCTGCTTTCCACGAAGGGATAGCGGCCGGCGATGGCGCGCTGGCAGAACTCGGTGACCGGGCGCAGGTCCTGGCTGAGATTGCCGCGCTCGGCCACGCGGGCCTGGGCGGCGCCGGTGCTGCTGAGGTTCTCGACCATCGAGCGCACCGGCTCGGGCAGCCGGCCGGCGTCGGACTTGAGCTTGCCGGCCACGTCGCCGGGCGGCGGCGCGCTGCGGCTCTTGACGGCCGTGTCCACCGCCGTGAGATAGACGTAGACCTCGTTGAAGAGCTTGAGCGCGTCGTCGATGGGCGCGGGCTGGCCCGGCGCTGCGGGCGTGACCAGCCGGCGCAGGCTCTCGAAGCGGTCGTCCACGATGGACTCGATGCTCTTGCCCACCGGTACCGCGCGCTGCGCGTCGCTGCCACTGCCGCCGAACAGCTCCTCCAGGCCCTTGCGCGTGTTGCGCACCGTCTCGGCGGCCTTGCCGACGGCGGACTTGTCGTCCTTGGCCGGCGTGAGCGTGGTCTGCTTGACCACCGCGCGCAGGAAGTTGGCCAGCGGCGAATCCACGCCCGAGACGATGCGGGCGATGTCGATGTTCTTCTCCAGCCCGCCGGCGCGGATCAGGCGCACGTCGGCCAGCAGGGCCTGCCACAGGCGTGCGTATTCCTCCAGGTAGAGGCGGCGCACGCGGTCGGTGAGCTGGCCCAGCGCCGCGGCGTCGCGGGCGCGGTCGGCGGCGCTCTTCTCCTGACCGAGCACCCACGGGTCTTCGGCCGCGAGCTGGCCGGTCACGAGCACCACGGCGTTCTGGAAGCGCTGGTGGTAGCCGTCGTAGGTGAACAGGCCCGGCACGCCCTCGGTCAGCGGCTTGCCGCTGGGCCGCTCGAACACCAGCGGCGCCGAAGGACCGGCGGCCTGGGCCACGGTGAAGTCGGGCATGTCCTTGCCCAGGCGCTGGCGCTTGAGGCGGCTGAAGATGCGCTGCTCGGGTGGGTAGCTGGCCAGCAGGCCACGGGTGCTGCGCACCAGGTTCTCGTCCATGGGCAGCGGCGAGCGCGGCGGGCCCTGGGCGATCAGGAGGTCGAGCTGGTCCTCCAGCATCCTGCGGCGCTCGGGCGGCACGCCGCGGTCCAGCGTGCGCTCCCAGTCCAGCGTGATCCAGGCCTTGAGCGCCTCGGGGTCGAAGTGCTCGGGCTGGTGGATCATGAGGTAGCTCTTGAGCGCCTCGTACAGGTACTCCAGGTTGTCGCGCGGGGCGCTGCGCAGCTGGTCCTCGATGCGGCGCGCCAGCTGCGGCAGGAAGGCCTCGTTCAGCGCGCGCTGGTGCGCGGCCTGGGCGGCGGCGTCCATCTTGTCGCCCTGGTAGAGGCCCAGCGTCATCAGGAAGGGCGTGTCGCCCTCGCGGTTGACCGGCGTGCGCCACACGTCGCGCAGGCTGCCCAGCACCGGCGCCATGTCGATGGGGCTGCTGGCCTGCGTCGGCAGCGTGGCCAGCGACTGGCGGGTGGGCTCCAGCTTGGCCTCGACCGACTTCAGGTACTCGGCATTGCGCCAGGCCGACCAGCCCCAGCCGGCCAGCAGCGCCAGCGTGACCAGGCCCATGGCCGAGACGCCGGCCAGACGCTGCAGATGGCGCTTGCGCTCCAGCTTGACGTCGGCGCCGGCCAGGCGCTGCTCGGGAAACACCACGTCCTTGAGCAGCGTGGTGAGGAAGTAGCTGCGCCCGCTGGACTTCTGCGGCGCCAGGATGGCGCGCTCGATGCCGAAGCTGCGCGCCAGGCTGCCCATCACGCGGTCGATGGGGCTGCCCTCCTGCGTGCCGCTGGTGAAGTACACGCCGCGCACCCACGGCGGCTGGGCGAAGCGCGAGCCGGTGAAGACCTGGTCCAGCAGGTCCGCGAGCAGCGGGCCCACGGTGGCGAACTGCGCCGGGAAGCCGAAGATGGCGCCGCGGCGGGTGCCGTCGGTCTCCTGCTGCATGCGCTCGATGAGGCCGTTGTTGACGCGGTCGTGCAGCAGCGAGAACTCGCGCTGGAAGGGCTGCAGCAGGCCGTGCTCGGCCAGATGGCTGCCTTCGTCGGGACCCAGCGTGAAGCCGAAGACCTGCGCCCGCTGCTCCTTGCCCAGGTCGGCAAAGTACTCGGTGAAGCCGTAGAGCAGGTCGCTCTTGGTCACCAGCACGTACACCGGCAGGCGGGTGGTCAGGCGCTCGTCCAGCTCCAGCAGGCGCGCGCGCATCGATGCCGCCAGCGCGCTGCGCGCCTCCAGGCCCTGGCCCAGCAGGTCGGCCACGCTCACGGTGAGGAACACGCCGTTGAGCGGCCGGCGCGGGCGGGCCTTCTTCAGCAGGTTGAGGAAGCCGTCCCAGGCGCTCTTGTCCTCGGCGGCATGGCTGTCCTGCGTGGTGTAGCGGCCGGCGGTGTCGATCAGCACCGCCTCGTCGGTGAACCACCAGTCGCAGTTGCGGGTGCCGCCCACGCCGCGGATGGCGCCGGCGCCGAACTTCTCGGCCAGCGGGAACGAGAGGCCCGAGTTGACCAGCGCCGTGGTCTTGCCCGAGCCCGGCGCGCCGATGAAGACATACCAGGGCAGGTCGTAGAGGTAGCTGCCGCCCGACAGCGACAGCCAGTCGCGCCAGCCGGGCTTCCTGCCGGCGGCGGTGAGGCGCATCTTCTTGAGCGTGGCGATGGCCTCGCCGAAGCGGTCGGCCAGCACCTGCTGCTCGCCGTTGCCGGGGGCGTCGGCCTTGGCGGCGGCCGGCGCCTTCATCAGGCCGTCGGTCAGCGCGCGGCTCGCACGACGCACGCGCCAGCGGCGGATGGCCAGGCGCAGCAGCACCAGCAGCACGATCGCGCCGATGAGGATGGCGCGCGCGAGTTCGCTTTCGAGCGGCACCAGCGCGCCGATCTTGATCAGCGGGCCGATCCACCAGATCAGCAGGCCCAGGATGGCCAGGGCCACCACGGTGAGCAGCACCGGGTGGAAGATGAACTTGAAGACAGCCTTCATTTCGCCACTCCTTCGGGCGAAGCGAGCAGCACGATGTCCACGCGCCGGTTGCGCGCCCGGTTGGCGGGCGTGTCGTTGGCGGCGACGGGCTCGGCGTCGGCCTTGCCCTCGGCCTTCATGCGGGCCGGGTCGACCAGCGGCGTGAGCGCCTGACGCACGGCCTCGGCCCGCGCGGTGGACAGGTGCCAGTTGGAGGGATAGCGCAGCGAGCGGATCGGCTGGCTGTCGGAATGGCCGGTGATCAGCACCTCGCCCTTGACCTCGGCCAGGGCCTGGCCGATGCGCACCAGCACCGGCATGGCCTGCGCCATCGGCTCGGCACTGCCGGAGCCGAAGAAGGCATCGCCGCGCAGCCGCACCGTGCTGCGGTCGGCCTCGTCGGTGACGGTCACCAGGCCCTGCTTGACCTCGGCCTCCAGGAAGCGCGCGAGCCGCGGCGACTTGGCGGGCACGGGCGCGGGCGGCGGCACCAGCTGGGTGTTGGGCAGGCGCAGGCCCGCCACGCGCGACCAGGTGGTGTCGGACAGGTTGCCCAGCCACAGCCGCAGGCCGAACCACACCAGCGCCAGCAGCAGCAGAAAACCGGCACCGACCACCCACAGCGGCACCGACTCGCGCAGCCGCGCGCTGCCGCCACCGGCGCCCTGCCAGTGCGGCGACAGGGCCGGCTCCAGCGGCGGACGGTCCTTGCGGATCAGGTCGGCCAGGCGCTGGCGCACCGAGTCCAGCTGGGCGCGGCCGTTGTCGACCACGCGGTAGCGGCCCTCGAAGCCGAGGGCCAGCACGCTGTAGATGAGTTCGAGCAGCTGGCGGTGCGTGGGCACGTCCTGCGCCAGGCGGGCCAGCAGCTGGAAGACCTTCTCGCCGCCCCAGGTCTCGTTGTGGAACTGCACCAGCAGGCTCTGCTTGTTCCAGCCGCCCGACACGCCCCAGGGCGTGTTGGCCACGGCCTCGTCCAGCGCGGTGCACAGCACGTAGCGGGCGGCCAGCACGGTCTCGTTGCTGGCGCCGGCGCGGCGCGCGTCGGCCTCGAACTGCTGCACCGCCTGCGCGGCCGAGGCGCGCAGCGCGCCCACGTCGGGCGGCTGCACCAGGTTGCGCAGCTTGCCCATGAGCACCAGCAGCCGGCCGGCGGCCGACACCAGCGGATTGAGCAGGCCCAGGTCGCCCAACTCGGTGGGCGGCGGCTCGGCCCCTGGGGAGGAAGGCGGCGGCATCATCGGCGGCGGCGCATTGCCGCCCGCACCGGGCGTGCGCGGCTTGGGCTTGATGACGGTGCGTTCGGACTCGAAGGCCGCGAAGGGATCAGGCGTGCTCACGAGGGCCTCCAGAGAGCATTCGGCTACGCGAAGCGAGCAGGAAACGAGGGGCTGTCATCGGACCGCCCAGAAGGCCAGGTCGAGACCGGGGAAATCGCCCGCGATGTGCATCGCCATGCCGCCCGAGGCCTCCAGCTGGCGCCACAGGTCGCTGCCCTTGGTCTCCAGCTCGAAGTAGTTGGCGCCGGCATGGAAGGGGATCTGCCGCGGCGCCACCGGCAGCGGCGTGAGGGTCACGCCCGGCAGCTGCAGGTTGACCAGGTCGCGGATGCGCTCGACCGGACCGATCTTGACCTGCGTGGGAAAGCGCGCCCGCAGCGCATCGCCGGGCAGCTGCGACTGCACGGCCAGCACGAAGGTGGCGTTGCGCTGCAGTTCCACGTCGGGGATCAGCGCGACGCGCACGCCGTGCTTGCGGTCGTGCAGCTCGATGCGGATGGCCGACTGCTCCAGCACCATCGACAGGCTGCGGCGCAGGTCGTCCATCAGCGGACGGAAGCTGGCCTCCAGGTCGTCGTGCACATAGGGCGGCAGGCGCAGGGCGCGGCGGCTGTCGCGGAAGGTGCCCAGGTCGCCGGCCAGCTCCAGCGCCTGCTCGTAGAAGCGCAGCGGATGCAGCAGCGGCCCGCGTGCGAAGTGCGCGAACACCGGCTCGTGGCGGTTGACGGTCTGCAGCAGCATGAAATCGGCGATCTCGGCCACGCCGCCGGTGCCGCCCTGGGTCATGCGGCCGGCCAGGGCATCGGCGCGCTGGCGCAGCAGGCCGAGCAGCTCGTCCACCCAGCCGCGGATGACGGCATGGGCCGCCACGTCCAGCAAGGGCGGGACCCAGCCGCGGTGCAGCGAGAGCTGGTTGTCGGTGCGGCGCTCGACGACGCGGGCGACCGAGAGCGTGGTCCACGCATCGGTGGCCTCGCCGGCACGCATCAGCCGGGTGTGCAGCGCGCCCAGCTGCAGCAGCGCGGTGCGCTCGCCGGCGGTGTTGGCGTCGGGCACCTCGGACTCGAGCACGCGGTGGCGCACCAGCTCGTCCTCGTCGCCGCTTTCGGCGTTGGATTCCCGCGCGCCCGCGCGGCGCACGGGCAGGGCCAGCACGATGGCCTCGTCGCGCAGGTTGGCCGGCACGTCGATGGGCTCGGGCAGCGGGTCGACGGCCGGCATGTCGAAGGGGGTGCCGTCGGCGAAGACGCCCACGGCGCGGGTGAGCGCGAGCTTGCCGAGCGAGAGCGCCGCGGCGTCGATGTCGAGCGCCGCGAAGCCCCAGCCGCAGGACGCCGTGCCACGCAGCAGCAGGTGGCGCGCATGGTCTGCGTGGCGCTCGGCCTGTTGCAGGTGCTGCGGCTGCAGCAGCATGCCTTCGCTCCAGACCACTTTCGATCGCCAACTCATCGCGCGCACGCTCCTTCCAAACGACAGGGCTGCACCGCCCGGGCTTCTTTCTTCATCCCGGGCCGGGACGCGGGCGGGGCGCTCGGAACCTCGATGCGGCAAGCGAGGTGCAGTGTCCCGGGGGCGCCGGGCGCGGCAAATCCATCGGACGGAATAGGCGGGGGGCGGGACTCGTCCGAAGGGCCTAGTACGCCGGGGCGCTTGTGGGGCGCTCGGGGTTGATCGGGCGGTTCGGTCCGTTCGGTCCGTTCGGTCCGTTCGGGCGGTTGGGCGGCTGGGCGGCTGGGCTTGCGGGGTACTAACCCGGCAGAGGGCACCGGCATGCGCGCTCCCGGTGCACGCTCGCGCTGACCGGCTTGCCTCACCGGACGGGTGCCCGCTTTCCACCGACGCGCTTGGGGCACTGCACGGCGCCGCGAATGGCACCTCCG
>NZ_JBEPKY010000041.1:0-17669 GCF_040544975.1 Pseudacidovorax sp. 1753
AGAGCAAGAATTCGGGCATGTCTATTCAGGTTTGAAGTGGACGTCCGGTTTGGAGCAGCTTGGGCACCGAAGGCGACTGACCGCTACTGGCCGACAGCGGCCGGCCGCAAGGATAGGCCGGAGGTCGGCTACCGCTGCGAAGCAGCCGTTGAGGTGCATCGCGACGAACGACCGCAACGTGCCCTTGGCAGACGAACAGCACTTTGGCGGTAGGATCGTCTTAATGAGCGAGCATGCAAGTTTCCAGGTGCGCTGTGCCGACCACGTCGGCTTTGCGGTCGCCTCCCTCGATGAGGCGCTTCGGTTTTGGCTTGATGGGCTGGGAGCGCGGCTTGTGCGCACGGGCGAGATGGGGGGCGATTTCCTCGGCCAAGTGACGGGCGCGCATGGGGCGAAAGTACGCCTCGCCATCGTATCGCTGGCAGGGCAGACGATTGAACTTCTGGAGTATCAGGGCGTAGATCGGCCGAGCGTACCGACCAAGCCGTTCGACCCGGGCTTTGCGCATCTCGCCCTCGTGGTCGATGACATCGACTCGCTCTTGGCGCGGATCGCCACTTACGGCTGGGAAGCACAAGGCACGCCACAGCCGATCGCGGGTGGTGCGCGGGCTGGAACGCGGGTGATCTACGTCGTTGGCCCTGATGGCGCGACCATCGAGTTGATGCAACCGCCAAACGCTGTCCGCGAGCACTGATTCTTCCGCACGGGTGAGTCCGCTATTGGCCGACAGCGGCGGGCCGCAAGGATAGCCCGAGGCACCGCTTCCGCTGCGAAGTCGCCCTTCGACGCGCCCAACGTGCAGGCACAGCAGCGCGTCTCAGCACGCCTTCTCGGCAGCTAGTGCACTACCGGGCATTCGCATCTGTGGCGAACGTTACGCGTTCCTATGCTCAGTGGACACTCCTGAGGAATTGCTGAATCCTCGGGTCAGCGTTGGCATCGAAGAAGTTGTTTGGTGTCTCCTGCTGCACGATGTAGCCCGCCTCCATGAATACGACTTTGTTGGCGACGGCGCGGGCGAAGCCCATCTCGTGCGTGATGCAGATCATCGTCATCCCGTCCTTGGCCAACAGGATCATGGCGTCGAGCACCTCCTTGACCATTTCCGGATCCAGTGCGGACGTGGCTTCGTCGAAGATCAGCACCGACGGGTCAAGGCACAGGGCTCGCGCGATGGCAACGCGTTGCTGCTGGCCGCCGGACAACTGCCCAGGATAGGCGGTCGCCTTCTCCGCCAGCCGGACCTTCGCGAGCTGCACCATCGCAACGTCCCGCGCTTTTTGTGTGCTTCGACGACGCACCCACCGCTGGGCCAGGGTGCAGTTCTGCAGCACTGTCAGGTGCGGGAAGAGGTTGAACTGCTGAAACACCATGCCGATGTTCGCTGCCACGAGATCGCTGTGCCGCATCCGGGGTGAGACCGACTGCCCATTGACCCGCACCTCGCCACTTCCGTAGGGTTCAAGGCCGCTGATGCAGCGCGCAAGGGTTGACTTGCCTGACCCGGACGGGCCGCAGATGACGACCCGCTCTCCTGCGGTCACGTTGAGGTGAATGTCGTGCAGGACTTGGTGAGCGCCGAAGTGCTTGTTGACGCCGCTGACATGCACCACCGGTGCAGCGGCTCGGCTTTGCGTGTTCATGCCGTTTGGGCTCGGTACAGACGACTCGCGGGGCTGTCTGGCCAGGCCAGCAACCGTCCTTCGGTCACGCGGGTGCGGCCGTACACGATCCAGGCGTCGTCCACAGTGCCAATGAAATGTTCGATCTTCAGGATGTCCGGGTGTGCCTCGGCCAATGAGGCATAGGCCAGGCCCTCGACGTAGGTGCCGTCGATGAGACCCTGGGCCACGTCTGATACGGTGGGGACGAGGTCGATGCGATCCCAGCCGCTGGCATCGATGTAGTCCAGGGTTGGACTCATCACCGCCAGCGCGCCGGTTGGCGCGGCATCCTTGCGGCGGATGATCGCCAGGTCTCGGCTCGGCGAGAGGAAGGTGTCCACAGCGTGGAGCCCCTGGAAGGACTTGGCCATCGTGGCCGTGCAGTCGGGATGAACGGCGCACTGGACCAGGAAGTCGGCTTCGCCGACGAGCACCGCGGCGACCGCTTCGGCAAAGTCCCCGGTGAGCGTCAAGGTGGCGGTGGCGCTCAGCCCGTGGAAGTCGAGGTAGCGCCGCGTCACCAATTCGTGGTTGTTGCCCGCGGGGCCCAAGGTGATGAATTTCATGCTGTGCGTGGGGTGGAGTGGAGATCGAGGTGGCGTTCGAGTTGTCTCAGGCCGGCCATCAGGATGTAGTTGATGGAAAGATAGACCAGGCCGGCTCCGATGAACACCTCGTACGGTGCGTAGGTTTCGGAGGTCAGCAGCCGGGCGGTGCCGGTGAGGTCCAGGAGGGTCACGGTGCTTGCCAATGAGGTCGCCTTGCAGGTCAGGACGACGTCGTTGCCCAAGGCCGGCAATGCGGTCCTGAGGGCGAGGGGCAGCTCCAGGTGGAAGAAGGTGCGTGCACGGCTGAGGCCAAGGACGAAGGCCGCTTCACGGATGCCCCTGGGCACGGCAGCGAGAGAGGCGGCCAGCGTCTTTCCCCCGTAGGCGGCGGAGTTCAGGCCGAGGGCGATGACGACACACCAGAAGGGGTCGCGGAGCAGGGGCCAAAGGAACGAGCCGCGAATGAGGTCGAACTGACCCGCGCCGTAGTACAGAAGAAGCAGCTGCACGAGCGCGGGTGTGCCCCGGAAGAAGAGCACATAGCCATTGGCGGCTGTCCGCAGAACGGACCACCTGGCATTGCGGGCGATTGCGATGGGTAAAGCCAAAGCGACTCCGAGCAGGGCGACAAGCGCCGTGAGTACGAGCGTGAGCCGAGCGCCTGTCAGCAGCGTCGGCATGACGGACCAGATCAATGAGATGTCGAACATGCCCATTCACCTCACCGCCTGTGGTGCGACCTTGCGTTCGGCCCAGTCGAGGCAGAGCGTCAACGCGCCGGTCAACGCCAGATAGATGCAGGCGGTGGCCAAGTACATCGTGAAGGGCTGCCGTGTCGCGCCCGACGCTTCGGCGGCCTTCCTCATGAGCTCGTCGCATCCCACGATGGAGACGATGGAGGTCTGCTTGAGCAGGACGATGGTCTGGTTGCCGAAGGGGGCGAGCGCCGTACGTGCCGCCTGTGGCAGAACCACCATCCACAAGGTCTGCGCGCGTGAGAGTCCCAGCACGCGAGCTGCCTCTCGCTGCGCGGTGGGCACGGCCTGCAGAGCGCCACGCGCGATCTCGCCGGCATAAGCGCCAAAGGACAGCGCCAAAGCGACGACGCCGGCCAGGAAGGTGTCGATCTCGACATGGCGTCCTGTGAGCTTGGCGAGTGTCAGTGAGCCCCCGAAGAAAACGGCGAAGACGATCAGCAGGTCCGGTACGCCGCGGGCCACCGCGGCGTAGCCGGCCCCAACCGCCCGCAGCGGGCGCAAAGGCGCGAGTTGCAGCCAGCAGCAGGCTGCGCCCAAGAGGGAGCCCAGCAGGAGCGATGCGGCGGCCAGCTGCAGCGTGGTGAGCGCTCCGGTCAGCAGTTGCCCCTCATAGCCTTGAAGCAGGTTCATGGGATCGACGCGGCCTACATCAGCTTGAAGGGGAAGTACTTGGACGTGATGCGGTCATACGTCCCGTCGGCTCGGATTGCGTCGAGCGCGGCGTTGACCTTGGCCAGGGTCTGAGAATCGTCTTTGCGGACTGCGATCCCGTTCCCTTCCCCGAGCAGCCCGCCCTTGAATTCGGGCCCGACGAACGCGAAGTCCTTGGCCTGGGGCGTTTTCATGAAGCCCACGAAGTAGGTCACCATGTTGCCGAAGATGTAGTCGACGCGGCCCGCGACCAGGTCGAGCTCGGCGGCCTGGGGCGTGTCGTAGAAGCGCAGATCCGCACTTCCGTAGTTGTGGGTGAGGTAGCCGGCCTGGATCGATCCGCGCTGGACGCCGATCGTCTTGCCCTTCAGCGCTTGCGGGCTCACCTCATCGGGTGTCCCTTTGCGGGCGACGAAGCGCGAAACGGTGTCCTTGTACTTGGTCGAGAAGGCGACGCGCTGGCGGCGCTGCTCGGTGATCGCCATGCTCGCGACGATCAGGTCGAACTTGCGCGAGAGCAGTCCTGGAAGCATGCCATCCCAGTCCTGAGCCACGATCTCGCACCTCGCCTTCATCTTGTCGCACAGGGCGCGCGCGATGTCGACGTCCCAGCCCTGCAACGTGCCCTGGGCATCCTTGTAGCTCCAGGGTGGATACGTGCCTTCGGTGGCAATCCGATAGCTGTTGTCCTGGGCATGGGCCACGCCGAGCCACGCACCTGCACAGAGCGTTGCCAGGGTGAACCAGCGACCAAGGAGAAGGCGGCGCATAGAGAGAGTCATGGGGCGTCCTCGGGAGTCGGTGAGAAGCCGCGATGCTCCGATGCGGGCCATTTGGGGGCAACGCTTGCGTGGCACGCAATCGTGCGGTCTCGGCGACGGGGCCCGACGCCTCGCGTCGTAGAGGTATCGAGGCGCGCGTTGCATCGCAGTCAAAGTTGCTGAGTGGCTTTCGCCGCCTTCGCAAGCTGCTGAATGCAGTGGCCTACCAGATCCGGGGAGTGTTCTGTGGCGCCCGTCTCTCCAAACTCGGCAGCCATGGCATCGGGCGCCATCGCCGGTGGTGCCCCAACGCCGACCGTCGAGTGGAGTCCACCCATGATCCAGGGCATCAGCCTGCGCCACCTTCGCTTCTTCATGGCCGTTGCGCGAGCGGCCAGCATTCGGCGCGCCGCCGAGCAGCTGCCGACGGATGCGTCGAATCTTTCGCGTGCCATCCGTGAGCTGGAGTACCGACTCGGCGACGTGGCGTTGTTCGACCGGCGCCGGCGTCCGATCCGCTTGACGCCTGCAGGCAGTGCACTGGCCGACCGAGGCCGGGAGCTCGAAGAGCATTTCGTTCGCGTGGTGCAGCAGATGTCTCGTTCACGGTCCGATGCTGGACCGGAGGCTGCACTGGGACGTGGGCGATGAGCAGGGGCAATGGGCTGCAGTACGCCTGGGTACGCCAGCGTGGGTGGTGGGTCCTGGCTGCTCTTCGGACACTGCACCGCAGTTGGGCGGCTGGAAGCCGCCGTTCAGTGGTCGTGTCAAGGAGCTTGGATGTCGCATGAGGTGCAAAGCGGTGTGCTGGTCGGGCGAATCGCCGCGGTCGCCGCCACTTCCCTGGGCGGCGTCTGGGCGGCCACGCAGTGGACGGCCCGTGCCCTGGGGCACCAACCCCGGCTTGGCGCACCGTGGTTCGAACTGCTCGGGCAGCCGGTCTATGAGCCCTGGAAGCTCTTCGAATGGTGGTACTGGTACGACGCCTATGCGCCCGAGGTCTTCAGCCGCGGCGGCACCATCGCGGCGAGCAGCGGCCTCCTTGCCACGGGCGTGGCCATCGGCATGGCGGTGTGGCATTCGCGGGTGTCGCGGCGTGTGACCACCTACGGCTCGGCGCGGTGGGCGGAGCGCACCGAGATCGACAAGGCCGGCCTGACGGGCGCCGCCGGCGTGTTCCTTGGCCGTCTTCCCGCGCGCGATGGCGCGTACCTGCGCCATGAGGGGCCAGAGCACGTGATGGCCTTCGCGCCGACGCGCTCGGGCAAGGGCGTGGGTCTGGTGGTGCCGACGCTGCTCAGCTGGCCGGGATCGGCGGTGGTGCATGACATCAAGGGCGAGAACTGGCAGCTCACGGCTGGCTGGCGGTCTCGCTTTTCTCACTGCCTGCTCTTCAACCCCACGGATGCACGGTCTGCCGCCTACAACCCGCTGTTGGAAGTGCGGCGAGGCGAGCACGAGGTGCGTGACGTGCAGAACATTGCCGACATCCTGGTGGACCCCGAGGGCGCGCTCGAGCGGCGCAACCACTGGGAGAAGACCTCGCATGCGCTGCTGGTGGGGGCAATCCTCCACGTGCTCTATGCGGGCGAGGATCGGACGCTGCGCGGCGTCGCGAACTTCCTGTCCGACCCTGCCTGCACCTTCGAGCAGACCCTGCACCGCATGATGACGACGCTGCATCTGGGGACCGCGCCGCACCCGGTGGTTGCGTCTGCGGCGCGGGAGGTGCTCAACAAGAGCGACAACGAGCGCTCGGGCGTGCTCTCCACCGCCATGTCCTTCCTGGGCCTGTACCGCGATCCGACGGTGGCGGAGGTGACGGCCCGGTGCGACTGGCGCATTGCGGACCTCATTTCGGCGCAGCACCCGGTTTCGTTGTATCTGGTGGTCCCGCCCTCGGACATCAGCCGCACCAAGCCGCTGATCCGCCTGATCCTCAACCAGATCGGCCGCCGGCTCACGGAGTCGCTCGACGGCTCGGATGGTCTGGAGCGGCATCACAAGCTGCTGCTGATGCTCGATGAATTTCCGGCGCTGGGACGGCTGGACTTCTTCGAATCGGCGCTGGCGTTCATGGCCGGCTATGGCCTGCGTGCCTTCCTGATTGCGCAGAGCCTGAACCAGATCGACAAGGCCTACGGGCCGAACCATGCAATCCTGGACAACTGCCATGTGCGCATTGCGTTCGCCACCAACGACGAGCGCACGGCGAAGCGCATCTCGGACGCCTTGGGGACGGCCACGGAGTTGCGCGCGCAGCGCAACTATGCCGGCCACCGGCTCGCGCCCTGGCTGGGGCACCTGATGGTGTCGCGCCAGGAGACGTCTCGCCCCTTGCTGACACCCGGGGAAGTCATGCAGCTGCCGCCCGACGACGCTGTCGTGATGGTGTCGGGTCATCCGCCCATCCGGGCGCGCAAGCTGCGCTACTTCCTGGACCGCAACTTCACTGCGCGGGTACTGTGGCCGCCAGCGTTGGTTGTGGGGTGCTATCCCGACCGGCCGCCCGCTCGGACGGACGATTGGCATGTGCTGCCTGCGTGTGCCGGCGCAGTGGTGAGGCCGGCGCATGTCTGCGAATCGTCCTCCGAGGAAGGTGGCCATCAGCTGAAGCCGGAGCTGGATCTCTCGCCGCCGACGACGCCCGAGCCAGAGCCGGTGGCTCTGCTGCTGCTCGACGAAGAGGTCGACGACGGGAGCATGCCTTTGCCTCGCGGCCTCGCTGACGCCCGTGGTGGCCGTGCCGTGCGTGATCGGTCTCGGCTCGCCCGCCTGGCGGCGCTGGATCCGGACGACGGGATCGTGCTATGAGCCTCGGCACGCGGCGCGCGCGCCTGAACATCTTCATCGAGCGGGACCATGCCGCTCGGTTGGATGACATCGCGGCCCATCGCGGCGTGTCGAAGTCGTCCGTGATTGCCGCGGCGCTGTCTGCCTACCTTGCGCCAGACGTGGCGGAGCAGCGCGAGCTTGCCTTGACCAAGCGCCTGGACCGGCTGTCGCGCCAGTTCGAGCGCCTGGAGCGTGACCAGGGCATCCTGATCGAGACGGTCGCGCTGTTCGTGCGCCATTACCTGACCTTGGCTCTGCCCGTCCCGGAGCATCAGCAGGAGGCCGTCCGCGCCCAAGGTCGTGCGCGCTATGCACAGTTCATCGAACAGCTGGCGCGGCATGTGCAGCGCGGGCGCAGCCTGGTCCGGGAAGTGCAAGAGGAGTCTGTGGTTTCCGGTCCTGGCCCGGCCGCCTCGGCCAGGCCGGTTCCAGAAAGCCGCGAGGAGGGCGCATGACGGCCTCCGATGCCTGGACCGATGGCGAACCGGCAGAGCGGCGCATTCGCATGCTGCGCACGGCCATGGGGCCGGAGATCACGGCCGCACTCGAAGACCGCGACGTGATCGAGGTCCTGCTCAACCCCGACGGCTCGCTTTGGCTGGACCGGCTTGGGACGGGCAGGGCGCCGACGGGCCACCGAATGACGGCTGCCGATGCCGAGCGGATCATTCGGCTGGTGGCCGCGCATGTGCGAGCGGAGGTGCATTCAGGGGCGCCGCTGCTGTCGGCCGAGTTGCCGGAGACGGGGGAGCGCTTCATGGGGGCGCTACCGCCCATCGTGCGGGCGCCATCGTTCGCGATCCGCAAGCGGGCACTCGCCATCATGACCCTCGCGGACTATGTGGCCGCCGGGATCATGAGCGAGGCGCAGGCCGCCTTCCTGCGCTGCGCCGTACGGGCCCGCCTGAACATCGTGGTGGCCGGTGGCACCAGTACCGGCAAGACGACGCTGGCGAATGCGCTCCTGGACGAAGTGGCCCAGACACGTGACCGTGTGCTCGTGCTGGAGGACACCGTGGAGCTGCAGTGCCGCAGCGAGGACCACGTGAGCCTGCGCGCAGAACCGGGTGCGGCCACCATGGCCGACCTGGTGCGCGCCACCTTGCGCCTGCGGCCGGACCGCATCGTGGTCGGCGAGGTGCGCGGCGCCGAAGCGCTGGACCTGATCAAGGCCTGGGGCACCGGCCACCCGGGCGGCATTGCCACGGTGCATGCCAATTCCGCCGCGGGTGCCCTCACGCGGCTGGAGCAGCTCATCCAGGAAGTCAGCCTCACGGTTCCGCGGGCGCTCATTGCCGAGACGGTGAACGTGGTGGTGCATCTGGCGGGACGCGGTCACGCCCGTCGGGTTCGCTGCATTGCGCGGGTCGTCGGCCACGACACCAACGGCTATCTGCTGGACGACTCGCTGGAGCCTGCGCTGCCTGAGTCTTCCGAGTCTGTGCCTCCTCAAACCTCGTTACCCCTTCCAGGAGATTCTTCATGATCCTTCGTCGCTGTTCCAGGCGGGCGCTGCTGCGTGCCGCCTTCCCGCTGGTCACGCTGTTGGCGGTGGCTGCACCCGCGTATGCCGCTGGCTCCAGCATGCCGTGGGAGGCTCCACTGCAGTCCATCCTCGAGTCCATCCAGGGACCGGTGGCGCGCATCGTGGCGGTGATCATCATCATCTCGACGGGCCTGGCGCTTGCCTTCGGCGACACGTCAGGAGGCTTTCGCAAGCTGATCCAGATCGTGTTCGGCCTGTCGATCGCGTTCGCGGCCTCTTCCTTCTTCCTGAGCTTCTTCAGCTTCTCCGGTGGCGCGGTGCTGGCATGAGCGGATCGGACAGCCCAGGCTTCGAAGTGCCGCTGCACCGGTCGCTGACGGAGCCGATTCTGCTGGGTGGCGCGCCGCGGACCGTGGCCATCGCCAACGGCACCCTGGCGGCCGCTGTGGGGCTGGGGCTGCAGTTGTGGATCCCGGGTGCCGTGCTCTGGGTTGTCGGCCACGCACTGGCCGTCTGGGGGGCGCGGCAGGATGCGCAGTTCATGGCGGTGTTCATGCGGCACCTCAAGCATCGCGCGTTGCTGGACGTTTAAGGGCTCGGGCTCATGTTCAATCTGTCCGAATACCGCCGACGTGCCGACCAACTGGCCGACTATCTGCCGTGGGCGGCGCTTGTGGCGCCGGGTGTCGTCCTGAACAAGGATGGCAGCTTCCAGCGCACGGCCCGATTTCGCGGACCGGATCTGGACAGCGCCACGCCGACCGAGCTGGTGGCGACCACCGCGCGGCTCAACAATGCGCTGCGTCGTCTCGGTTCCGGCTGGGCGATCTTCGTGCAGGCCGAGCGGCGCGAGGCGGCCGGCTATCCCCACTCAGCATTTCCTGAGCCTCTGTCGTGGCTGGTTGACGAGGAGCGCCGCGCGGCTTTCGAGGCGTCCGACAGCCACTTCGAGAGCCACTACCACCTCACGCTGGTCTGGCTTCCGCCGGAAGAGAACCGCACCCGGGCGGCGCATTTTCTCTACGAGAACCGGGCGGCGGAAGGCGTGGACTGGCGTGAGCGCCTGACGACCTTCGTGGCGGAGTCCGGGCGGCTGCTGGACCTGATCGAAGGCGTGATGCCCGAGGTCGGCTGGCTGGACGATGCGCAGACGCTGTCCTTCCTGCACGGCTGCGTCTCGGAGCACCGGCACGCGGTCGCGGTGCCCGAGGTGCCCATTTACCTGGACGTGCTGCTTGCCGATCGGCCCCTGGCCGGTGGCCTGGCGCCCATGCTGGGCAGTCAGCACCTGCGGGTGCTGACCGTCCGAGGCTTTCCCACATCGACGTGGCCCGGCATCCTGGACGACCTCAACCGACTGGGCTTTGCCTATCGCTGGTCGACCCGCTTCCTCTGCATGGACAAGGCCGAAGCGGAGCAGGCGCTCGTGCGGCTGCGGCGGCAGTGGTTCGCCAAGCGCAAGAGCGTCATCGCGCTGCTGCGCGAGAGCGTGTTCCAGCAGGAGAGCCCGCTGGTCGATACGGATGCGAGCAACAAGGCGGCCGACGCGGATGCAGCGCTGCAGTCTTTGGGCGGTGACCAGGTCGCTTTCGGCTATGTCACGGCGACGGTGGTGGTGACGGATGCCAGCGCCGACGCCGCTGAAGAAAAGCTGCGGCAGGTCGAGCGGGTGATCCAGGGGCGCGGCTTCGTCACGATGCCGGAGACGCTCAATGCGGTGGAGGCCTGGCTGTCGTCGCTGCCCGGACACGTGTATGCCAACGTCCGCCAGCCCATCGTGTCCACGCTGAACCTGGCGCACCTGATGCCCGTGTCGGCCGTCTGGGCCGGGCCAGAGCGCAACGCCCATCTGGATGGCCCGCCGCTCGTGATCACCCGGACCGACGGAGCGACGCCGTTCCGGCTGGTGACGCATGTGGGCGACGTGGGCCATACGCTGGTGGTGGGCCCGACCGGCATGGGCAAGTCCGTGTTGCTGGCCACGCTGGCGCTGCAGTTCCTGCGCTATCCCGGCTCCCGCGTTCTGGCCTTTGACGTGGGGCGGTCTTTGCGCGCGACGATCCTGGGGCTCGGGGGCGAGCACTACGACCTCGGCGCCGAGCACGGTATCGCTTTCCAGCCCCTGGCTCGCATCGATGAAGAAGGCCATCGCGCCTGGGCGGCCGAATGGATCGAGGGGCGGCTGCGGCAGGAGGGTGTGGACGTCGGTCCCGCCGAGCGTGAGGCGGTCTGGCTGGCCCTGGGCAGTCTGGCCAGCGCGCCGGTCGAGCAGCGAACGCTGACCGGCCTCTCGGTGCTGCTGCAATCCAGGGCCTTGCGCCAGGCGCTCGCGCCCTACGTGCTGGGCGGCGCCCATGGGCGGCTGCTGGATGCGGAGGCCGACAGGCTGGGCGATGCCGCCGTGCAGTGCTTCGAGATGGAGGCGCTGATGCCCAGCAAGGCGGCGGTGCTGGCCGTACTGGGCTATCTCTTCGCGCACTTCGAGGCCCGCTTCGACGGGGCGCCCACGTTGCTCATCATGGACGAAGCCTGGCTCTTCCTGGACGACCCGGTGTTTGCGGCACGGATCCGTCAATGGCTCAAGACGCTGCGCAAGAAGAACGTGTCGGTGGTCTTCGCGACGCAGAGCCTGGCCGACATCCAGAACTCCAGCATTGCCCCTGCCGTCGTCGAGAGCTGCGCAAGCCGCATCTTCCTGCCCAATCCCCAGGCGACCGAGCCGCAGATCCGCCAGATCTATGAAGGCTTCGGCCTGAACGCGCGGCAGATTGCCATCGTGGCGACCGCCATCCCCAAGCGCGAGTACTACTACCAGTCCCGTCTGGGCGGCCGCGTCTTCGACCTTGGCCTGGGACCGGTGGCGCTGGCCTTTGCCGGTGCGTCGCGACCCGAGCAGCAGCGGGAGATGGATGAACTGCTGCGCGAGCACGGCCGCGCTGCGTTCGCGCAGCAGTGGCTGCTGCATCAACGCCTTGGCTGGGCGGCTGAGCTTCTGGCTGCCTTCCCAGGTGCTGACCCTCAACCGTCCAACTTCGAGGAGAACTCCGCATGAAGCCATTTCGCATTCCCTCCCGTCCGCTGTGCCGTGTGGCGTTGGCGGCCGCTCTGGTCTTCGGCGCCGCAGCACCGGCCCACGCGCTCTTCGGGATCGGCGACATCGTGCTCGATCCCTCGAACCTGGCTCAGAACATCCTCACGGCGGCCAACACCTTGGAGCAGATCAACAACCAGGTGAAGCAGCTCCAGAACGAAGCGCAGATGCTTTCCAACCAGACCAAGAACCTGGCACGCCTGGACTTCAACGCACTGGCACAGTTGCGCAGTACGCTGGCCACGTCGAATCGGCTGATCCAGGAGGCACAGAGCCTGGCCCAGAGCGTGCAGGCGATGGACGTACAGTTCCGGGCGCTTTATCCGGACGCTGTGGGTGTTTCCGTCTCGCAGGGCCAGATGGTCGAGGACGCGCGTCGGCGCTGGTCCCTGTCTTTGGAGGCGCTGCGCACCGCAGCGAAGATGCAGGCGCAGGCCGTGCAGACCTTCTCGGCGGACGAACAGGTTCTGTCCGATCTGGTGGAACGCAGCCAGTCGGCGAGTGGCGCGTTGCAGGCTGCGCAGGCGACCAATCAACTGCTGGCGCTTCAGGCCCGACAGGCCATCCAGGCGCAGCAGCTTCAGCTGACCAATGACCGTGCCAACGCGCTGGAGCAGGCGCGGCAGGCTGCTGCGCATGAGCGCGCGCGCGAGACGCGGCGCCGCTTCCAGGGCAGTGGCACGGCATACACCCCGTATCCGGTGACCTTCCATGGCACTCCGTGAAGCGGTAGGCGCGCCGGGTGCGATCTACTGGCTCACGATGGGCATGCTGGTGGGGGCGGTACTGGGGCAGGGCGGATGCAGCCGGCAGGAGAACGCCGCACCTCCCGCGACAGCCGCGGCGCTTGCAGAGGATCCGCAGCGCTTGGCCGCCTTGCGGGCCGCGTGTCGGCAACGCGATGCATCCGTGTCGGAGGCGCAGTGTGCGGCCGTTTCGGAGGCAGTGCGCCTGCGCTTTCTTCGCGCAGAGCCGTCGTCTTACGCGACATCGGTCTCGCCGGCGGCGCAGCCGGGCGGGGGTGCCGCGCCATGACCGACGTCGGGACCATCGACCGCTTCCTGGACGTCTTCTCCCGCTACATCGATTCCGGCTTCGGGCTGCTTCAGGGCGAGGTGCGCTTCCTGACCGCCACGCTTGTGGCCATCGACATGACGCTTGCGGGACTCATGTGGGCGCTGGGCCATGCGAGCGGTCAGGGCGACGACGTGATGGCGCGGCTCATCAAGAAGGTGCTCTACGTGGGTGCCTTCGCCTACATCCTCGGCAACTTCAATCGCCTGGCCGGCATCGTGTTCGACTCTTTCGCGGGGCTGGGCCTGCAGGCCTCAGGCTCCGGGCTATCGAAGGCTCAGCTGCTGCAGCCGGGCCGGCTGGCGCAGGTCGGCATCGAAGCGGGGCGTCCGATCATGAAGCAGATCGGCGATCTCACGGGCTTTCCAGAGGTCTTCGCCAATCTGGACATGATCGCGGTCCTCTTCCTGGCCTGGCTGGTGCTGATCGTGGCGTTCTTCGTGCTCGCCGTTCAGCTCTTTGTCACGCTGATCGAGTTCAAGCTCACTGCGCTCGCGGGCTTCGTGCTGGTGCCGTTCGCGCTGTGGAACAAGACGGCCTTCCTGGCCGAGAAGGTGCTCGGAAACGTGGTGGCTTCGGGCATCAAGGTGCTGGTGCTGGCCGTCATCGTGGGCATCGGCTCGGGCCTGTTCGGCGAATTCACTGCGGCGCCTGGGGAGGACCCCAGCATCGACCATGCGCTGGTCACGATGCTGGCGGCGCTGACCTTGCTGGGGCTTGGTGTCTTTGGCCCGGGCATCGCGACCGGGCTGGTGTCCGGCGCGCCGCAACTGGGTGCAGGTGTTGCTGCCGGTACTGCGTTGGGCGCGGCGGGTTTGGCCGTCGCCGGGAGCGCTGCCGCCGCAAGCGTGGGGGCTGCCGCAGCAGCTGGAGTCCGGCTCGCGCCTAGTGCGGCAGGCGCCGCTATCCGAGGCGGCGTCTCGGCCGGCCGAACTGCCACTTCGCTTGCGCGTGAGGCCAGGACGACCTACGCCTCCGGCGCAGCCGGCGGTGGAGGCGATCCAGCCCGGGCTGCCGCATCGGGCGTGGCCAACGTGGCGCGTGCTGGCCTGAGCGCCTTGGGGGCACGCCTGGCGACTGGCTCCAAAGCAATCGGTGAACGCGTGGCGGACTTTGTGGCTGAGGCGGCTGCACCCGCGGCGGCCGCGTCGGGCGCCGCGGAGGCGGGGGACTCAAAAACCCCCGCGGGCCATGCGCCGGAGCCGGCCTGGGCGCGGCGCATGCGGCGGCGTCAGCAGATGGGGCATGCGGCCACGACGGCCGCCCACACCTTGCGCAGTGGCGATGCAGGTGGCGCCGGCACCGGCCCGAGCCTGCGCGATTCGGATTCCTGAGGAAAACATGATGCGTTTCAAGCGACCGGGCGTGCGCTATGCGCAATCGCGTCAACCCGTCACGCCGTACCAGGCCGCTGGCCAGGTCTGGGACGAGCGGCTCGGGTCCGCGCGGGTGCAGGCCCGCAACTGGCGCTGGATGGCCTTCGGCTGCCTGGGACTGGCCCTGCTGATGGGCGGAGGCCTGCTGTGGCGCGCCTCGCGGGCGACCGTGACGCCCTACGTCGTGGAGGTAGACGCATCGGGCCAGATTCGCGCCGTCGGCGAAGCCGCAACGCCCTACCGGCCTACGGATGCCCAGATTGCGCATCACCTCGCCCGTTTCATCACGCTGGTGCGCTCCCTGTCTATCGATCCAGTGGTCGTTCGGCAGAACTGGCTCGATGCCTACGACTACACGACGGACCGCGGCGCCGCCTCGCTGAACGGGTACGCGCGCGTGAACGATCCCTTCTCGCGCGTGGGCAAGGAGTCCGTCACGGTTCAGATCAACAGCGTCGTCCGTGCCACTGATCAGTCCTTCAACTTGCGCTGGACAGAGCAGCGTTTCGTCAATGGCGCGCCGGCCGGTACGGAGCGCTGGACCGCTTCGGTCACGGTTGTGCTGCAGACACCACGCACCGAGCAGCGCCTGCGCAAGAACCCACTCGGCATCTACGTCAATGGCCTGTCGTGGAGCCGCGAACTGGACGCCAACGAAGGAGTGAAGCCATGACTGTGATTTTGAGGGTGTGTGCCTGTGCGGCTGTCGCTGTTGGGGTGGCCGGTTGTGCAAGTCGCGCCGCGCCCCCGCCGGTCATCGCCTTGGACGAGCCGGTCGAGGCGACTCGGATTCCAGAGCCCGCTGCGCCTGCCGCCGTGGTCGAGGTGCCGCAGGTGCTGCCCATGCCTGGACAGTTGAAGCCATGGGACCCTGTGTTGCCGGCACCGGCGGCACCTGAGCCAGCGGACGAGACGCAACGTGTTTCGAGAGCGAACGAGGCGGCGCGCGTCGCCCCGACGCGGGAGGGGTACTTGAACGCCATTCAGGTCTGGCCTTACAGCGAAGGCGCGCTCTATCAGGTCTATGCGTCGCCGGGCCGCGTGACGGCGATCCTGCTGCAGGCCGGGGAGGAACTCGTGACGGTCGCGGCGGGGGACACCGTCCGCTGGATCGTGGGCGACACGGTGAGCGGCGCGGAAGAGGCGGCGCGAGTAAGCGTGCTGGTCAAGCCGACACGCCCTGACCTGACGACCAATCTGGTGATCACGACGAACCGGCGGACCTATCTGGTCGAACTGACCTCGACCGAGAAGGCCTGGATGGCATCGGTGTCCTGGGACTATCCGAAGGACCGCCTCATTGCGCTCAAGCGCGAAGCGGCAACGGCGCGGGCTGCTGCGCCGGTCGACGCCGGGTTGGCGCTGGAGCGGCTGCGCTTTCGCTACCTGATCCACGGTGACAACCCGCCATGGAAGCCGTTGCGCGCCTTTGACGATGGGGCTAAGGTGTACATCCAGTTCCCCGCGGGCATCGCGCAGGGGGAGCTGCCGCCGCTCTTCGTGGTGGGCCAGCAGGGCGATGCGCAGCTGGCGAACTACCGGTACCGGCCGCCGTACTACATCGTTGATCGGTTGTTCGGTGCAGCCGAGTTGCGGCTCGGTGGCGACAAGGCCGACATCGTGCGGATCGAGCGTTCCGATGGCCGCGCACCTGGAGCGGGGTCATGACGGCTGCAGTCGAGGAGGGCGGGGCATCTCCGCCGAAAGCTCCGGCCGAGGGAATGGCGCTGCGCGCTCAGCCGCGGCCCGTGGTGCGCCTGAACCGGCGAATGATGATCCTGCTTACGGGAAGCCTGTCGGCGGGTGTGCTGGGTGCCATGCTCTGGTCGTTGGAGCCTCGGCCGCGAAGGCCAGGAGGAGAGCCGACGGAGCTGTACAACGTCGATCGTGTGTCACGGTCCGAAGGACTGGGCAAGCTGCCTTCGGACTATTCGCAGGTGCCAGCTGCGGCTCCGGCTGGCCCTGCATTCCCGCAGCTTGGGCCGCCCCTTCCTGGCGATCTGGGGCCCGCCGTTCTGAAGGCACAGCAGCCCACCGGCGGCCCATACACACCGTCTGGCCAAGACCCGCAGCAGGCCGAGCGGGATGCGCTGCATAAGGAGGACGCACAGGCGCTGGCGTCGGGCGTGTTCTTTAGGTCAGGCGGGCAGCGCGCTTCTTCGTTGGGTGGCAAGACTGCATCGGGCGAGGGCAGAGCTGACGCTTCCTTTGCTTCGTCTGGGCTGACGCCCGCGCGTGATGAAGGCTCGGCAAGGAGTGGCGCCGCGCCCGTCCTCGAGTCGCTGCAGGGTCGTCCCCAACAGAACGACCAGAAGGTGGCCTTCCAGAGCACTTCGGGGGGACATGCGCGCAACGCCGGCTCTCTGACGCTGCCAGCTTCTCCTTACCAAGTCATGGCCGGGACGGTGATCGCCGGTGCATTGGTCACTGGTATCCAGTCGGACCTGCCCGGCGATGTCGTCGCGAGCGTGACGGAGCCGGTCTACGACACGGCCACCGGTCGCTATCTGCTGATTCCGCAGGGCTCGCGCATTTTGGGGCGCTACAACAGCCAGGTGAGCTTCGGCCAGAGCAGAGTGCAGGTCGTCTGGCAGCGCATCATCCTGCCCGACACCACATCGCTTGCGTTGGACAACCTCGTCGGCACAGACCCTTCAGGTAAAGCGGGGCTGGAGGATGGCGTGGACTGGCACTGGGACCGCGTCATGGCTGGCGCGGCGTTGACGACGTTGCTGGGCATCGGTGCCGAACTGGCGGCGCCCGAGAACCGAAGCAGCGGCGATCGGGTGGTGATTGCGGGGCGCGAGAGCCTGCAGGACAGCGTCAGCCGGGCGGGGCAGGAGCTCACGCGGCGCAACCTGGACATCCAGCCGACGCTGACGCTGCGGCCCGGTTTGCCGGTACGCGTCATCGTGAATCGGGATCTGGTGCTGCAGCCGTATCAGCCGCTCTTTGCTGAACGAAGGAGCCGTCCATGACATCTGCTCGCAAGCTGCGGCTTGGGCCGCTTCCCAAAGCCGACAGCGTGAAGGTCACATTCCCATGTCCAACAGAATTGAAGGATGACTTGGAACGGTATGCAGCGCTGCATTCGCAGACCTATGGCGAGAAGGTCGACGCCATAGCATTGATACCGCACATGCTTGATGCGTTCATCAGCAGAGATCGCACATTTAATCGGATACGTCGTACCGACGGCACGGCAGTGCAGCGAGTCCCTGCGGCTGTATCGCCGGTAGCAGTGCAGACTGGTACGCAGAATGATCCTTCACGGACAGACGGTTAGGAGAGCAAGATCGAATGTCCGCCAGCATTCGTTGGAATTTATGACCTGCAACCCGTCGCCCGTACCACGGCAATAGAGAAGAATCCGCGCAACCGAGAGGACGCGCGATGCGCAAAAGCAGATTCACAGACGAGCA
>NZ_JBEPKY010000042.1:0-17132 GCF_040544975.1 Pseudacidovorax sp. 1753
TACCGCCGATGCCTGTCGATGTCCCTACATCCCGGCTCCTCGCCCTTTCTTACGGTTTGGTTGATGGAAACCAAACCATACAAGCCTGTCGAAGCCTGGAAGCAGCGTTCCTCCCTAGTACACCGAGGGCTCGCCCGGCGGCCGCGTCTTGAAGCGCCGGTGCACCCAGTAGTACTGCGCGGGCATCGTGCGGATCCACTCGGCCAGCTGCGCATTCATGCGCGCCGTGTCCGCGATGGCGTCATGGGTCGGAAAGTCCTGCCAGGACGGCAGCACCTCGATCTCGTAGCCGTCCTTGGTCAGCCGCGACAGCACCGGCACCACCTTGGCCCGCGCCAGCCGCGAGAAGCGCGAGAGCGAGGGCGTTGTCGCGGCCAGCGTGTGGAAGAAGGGCACGAACTCGGTGTGCGCCGGGCCGAAGTCCATGTCCGGCAGCAGATACAAGAGGCCGCCGCGGCGCAGGTTGGCCACGATCTGCTTCACGCCGTCCATGCGGTGCAGCACCGTCACGTTGCCGAAACGGGTGCGACCCTCGCGCGTCCATTCGTCCATCACCGGGTTGCGCTGCGTGGTGTAGATGGTGGTGGACTGCTTGGGCGTGTGCATGGTCAGCCGCGTGGCGGCGGCATCCAGGCCGTAGAAGTGCGGCGCGAAGAGGATGGTGGGCTGCTCGCCCACGTCGATCTCGTCCAGCGCGCCTTTGAGCGTCACGCGCTGGCGGATCACCTCGGCCGGCGCATGCCACAGCCAGGCGCGGTCGAACCAGGCCTGGGCGACGTACACGAAGGTCTGGCGCGCGATGCGGCGCCGCTCCTCGGGCGTCTTCTCGGGGAAGCACAGGGCCAGGTTGACGTCCACCACATGGCGGCGGGGCTTGGCCAGAGCGTGCAGCACCGGGCCGAGGGCCGCGCCCAGTCCACGCACCACCGGCAGCGGCAATCGGGCCAGCGCACGCATGAAGCCGATGCCCAGCCGGGCGGAAACACTCATCGCGCCGTCTCCATCTCGGCGCGCGGCGCCTTGTAGCGGGCATAGTCCCAGACGTATTGCCCGGACAGGCTCAGGATCAATTGCTCGATGCCTCGATTCATGGCGGTGGCGGCCTCTTCGGGGGCGGCTTTGGGGTCGGAGAGGGCCGGCGCATCCAGCGGCTGCAGGTGCACGGCATAGCCACGGCCGCGCGGCAGCCGCTCGCACACGCCCAGGAAGACCTGGGCGCCGGTCAGTTGCGCGAGGCGCGGCACGAGGGTCATGGTGTAGGCGGGCCGACCGAAGAAGGGCGCCCAGACGCCCTGCCCCGTCGGCGGCACCTGATCGGGCAGGATGCCGGTGTAGCCGCCTTTCTTGAGCGCACGCATCAGCCCGCGCACGCCCGACACGTCGGTGGGCAGCATGTGCAGGCCGGGCCGGTCGCGCGAACCTTCCATCAGCGCCGCCATCCACGGCTTGCGCGGCGGACGGAACAGTGCGGTGATCGGCCCGTGGCTGGCCAGGAAGCGCTCGCCCAGGGCCTGGCCCAGCAACTCCCAGCAGCCCAGATGCGGCGAGATGACGATGGCGCCGCGGCCCGATGCCAGCGCGGCGCCCAGGGCCTCGTCGCCCGTCCACTGGCGCACACGGGGCAGCACGCTCTCGCCCGCCGGGCGGGCCCAGAGCCAGGGCAGTTCGGCGGCCATGCGGCCGGCGGCGGCGATGGCCGGGCGCCATTGCTCGGGCGTCAGGCCGGCCTGCGCGGCATTCGCGCGAAAACGCCGCCGGTAGTCCGGCGCCAACGCCCAGACCAGCCAGCCCAGCAGCCCGCCGAGCGCATGCATCAGCGGCAGCGGCGCACGGGCAAGCAGACGAAACAACGCGATCATCAGGTGTTGTCGGACAAACGGGTGGGTGGAAAACCGACGCGCGGCCCAGCGGGCTGGGACCGGCATGAATAGAATCGAAATTGTCGCCGAGTTACAGGACTACTTGCAGGGCGACGTTAAACCCAACTGCTAAAGCGTTCGCCAGAGACTCCCGAGGTTGCCGGCAAACGCCCGGTCCGCATCCTTCACGCAGGAGTTTTCTCGAACATGGCGAACGACTTTCTCTTCACTTCCGAATCGGTGTCCGAGGGCCATCCGGACAAGGTGGCCGACCAGATCTCGGACGCGATCCTTGATGCCATCTTCGAACAGGACCCGCGCTCGCGCGTGGCCGCCGAGACGCTGACCAACACCGGCCTCGTGGTGCTCGCGGGCGAGATCACCACCAACGCGCATGTCGACTACATCCAGGTCGCGCGCGACACCATCAAGCGCATCGGCTACGACAACACCGACTACGGCATCGACTACAAAGGCTGCGCGGTCATGGTCTGCTACGACAAGCAGTCCAACGACATTGCCCAGGGCGTGGACCATGCCAGCGACGACCACCTGAACACCGGCGCCGGCGACCAGGGCCTGATGTTCGGCTATGCGTGCGACGAGACGCCCGAGCTGATGCCCGCGCCGATCTACTACGCCCACCGCCTGGTCGAGCGCCAGGCCCAGCTGCGCAAGGACGGCCGCCTGCCCTTCCTGCGTCCCGACGCCAAGAGCCAGGTCACGATGCGCTACGTGGACGGCAAGCCGCACAGCATCGACACCGTGGTGCTGTCGACGCAGCACCATCCGGACCAGAGCGAGACCGCCACCAAGATGAAGGCCAGCTTCATCGAGGCGGTGATCGAGGAGATCATCAAGCCGGTGCTGCCCAAGGAGTGGCTCAAGGAAACGCGCTACCTGATCAACCCCACCGGCCGTTTCGTCATCGGCGGTCCGCAGGGCGACTGCGGCCTGACGGGCCGCAAGATCATCGTGGACACCTACGGCGGTGCCTGCCCGCACGGCGGCGGCGCCTTCTCGGGCAAGGACCCGTCGAAGGTGGACCGCTCGGCCGCCTACGCGGCCCGCTACGTGGCCAAGAACGTGGTGGCTGCGGGCCTGGCGCGCCAGTGCCAGGTGCAGGTCGCCTATGCCATCGGCGTGGCCAAGCCGATGAACATCACCGTCTACACCGAAGGCACGGGTGTGATCTCCGACGACAAGATCGCGGCGCTGGTCAACGAGCATTTCGACCTGCGTCCGAAGGGCATCATCCAGATGCTGGACCTGCTGCGTCCCATCTACGCCAAGACCGCCGCCTACGGCCACTTCGGCCGCGAGGAGCCGGAGTTCACGTGGGAGCGCACGGACAAGGCGGCAGCGCTGAAGGCGGCTGCTGGGCTGTGATCGGGTTCATCCGCTGAATGGGTGACGGGGCTCTTCGGGGCCCTGTTTTTGTTTGGGGCCCTCTGAAGTTGCTCAGCTGGCATCTCTCGACTTTCGAGGGCTGTCATCACGGCGTGCGGAAGCATTCGCTGTGGTCGCATGAGGGGTCCAAGGACCGTTGCCTCCGCGAAGACGCCCGGCGGGAGCGGCCCCCAGGGCGCGGCCGATGTGCGTGCCCCTCGCTGAACGCTCGGGGTCCCCTGCGGTGCTCGCCTGGCGAGTGCGTGGCGCAACTCGCTGCGCGCTGACGCGCTCCGCTCGGACAAACGCCACGAGTCAGTCACGGCCGGTGCGCGATGCTCGCGCACCTCACTCGCCAGGCTGCGCGTCTCGGCACGCCCAACGGCCGCGCCCTGGGGGCCGCTCCCGCCGGGCTTGACGGTTGATTGAAGGGCGTGGTCGCTGGGCAGTCCACCAACTCCCGACTTGAACAGGTATCGGCCCGCCCTGAAGGTGTTCGAAGAAAGGCAAAGGGGCCACGTCCACCCGATCACCCTGGAGCTGGCCCCGGCCCGCCCGGCCGACTCGCCCTCAGGATGCGCCGAGGCGCGCAGCCGGATGAGCGAGGCCCGCGGCCCCCGCGGGCCGGTTGTGACTGACTCGCGGCGTTTGTTTGAGCGCAGCGCGAAGCGCGGAGCGAGTTACGCCGCGCGCTCATCCGGCGAGCACCGCAGGTTCCGCGAGCGTTCAGCGAGCGGCGCAGCGTGTGGGCGAGTCGGCCGGGCGGGCCGGGGCTGGCGGAGCGTCCAGCGCACGGAAACTCCACTCAACAGCAGCATCCGCCAACGCCGGCGAGTGGACTGCAGCCAGGGCAGAGGAATGGAACGCCTGAGCAACGCACCCGTTGCCAAAGTGGGTCAAACCAAACGTCAACGCGCCAAACCAACGCCACAGCGGCACAGCGCACCAAAGCTCAATCCGCCCGCGCCCCCGAGTACTTCACGATCGGCGTCCACTTCTTCACCTCGGCCTCGATCAGCGCCTTGAAGGCCGCCGGCGTCGTGCCCTCGACGATGAAACCGCGAGAGGCGAAGTACTCGCGCACGTCCGGTGAACGCACCGCCTTGTTCACTTCGGCACTCAGCTTCTCCACCACCTCGGGCGGCGTGCCGGCAGGCGCGAACAGCCCCTGCCACGACAGGGCCTCGAAACCCTTGAGGCCCGCCTCGTCCAGCGTCGGCACGTCCGGCAGCATCGGGTGCCGCGTCTTCGAGGTGACGGCCAGCGCCCGCAGCTTGCCGGCCTGGATCTGCGGCATCAGCACCAGCACGTCGCCGAAGGTGGCCTGGATCTGCCCGCTCATCAGGTCGGTCAGCATGCCCGCGCTGCCGCGGTAAGGGATGTGGACCATCGACACGCCCGCGGCCTGCTTGTACATCTCGCCCGTCAGGTGCATCGAGGTGCCGTTGCCGGCCGAGCCGTAGCTCAGCCCGCCCGGCTTCGACTTGGCCAGCGCCAGGAACTCCTGCGCCGTGCGCACTTTCACGTCGGGATTCACGGCCAGCACCAGCGGCGCGCTCACCACCATCGAGACCGGCGCGAAGTCCTTCACCACGTCATAGGGCAGCTTGGCGTACAGCGCCTGCGCGATGGCATTGCTGCCGGTCACGCCCATCAGCAGCGTGTAGCCGTCCGGCGCGGACTTGGCCACGTAGTCGGCGCCCACGGTGCCACCGGCACCGGCGCGGTTGTCCACCACCACCGGCTGGCCCCAGGCACTGGCCAACTTGTCGCCGATGCGCCGCGCCAGCACGTCGGTGCTGCCGCCGGGCGGAAAGGGCACGACGATGTGGATGGGCTTGTTCGGATAGGCGCCCTGCGCCTGGCCGAGGACCGGCGCCAGCAGAGCACCGGTCGCAAGCGTCGCCACCAGGGCCAGGCCAGCGCGGCGACGAAGGGAGAAGGACGTTCGGTTCATGGGCACTCCTGGCGTGGGTCGGGATGGAAGGAAGACGACGGGGAAAGCAACGAAGACGGCGGCGGCGACGGGGTGCCTGCAGTGGCGGCCACCGCACCCCAGCCGCCGCCGCCTGCGGTCTCGATGAACAGCAGATCACCGGCCTGCCAGCGCACGCGACTGCGCGCGGCCAGCGGCTGCACGCGCCCGTCGGCATGCAGAAGGCGTGCCGACGCGCTGGCACCCGCGCCGCCGCCCTGGGCGCCGCGGGCCTGGCTGCGGTGACGCTCGCCGCGGTAGGCGATCCAGCCTTCGCCGTCGAGCAGCAGGTATTCGCGCCGCACACCGTCGCCGCCGGCCTGCGCGCCCGCGCCCCCGGAGCCGCGGCGGATGGCGTACTGCAACACACGCAGTGGCGCTTCGGCCTCGATCACCTCGATGGGCGTGTTGCGCGCGTTGCCCACGTCGGTGGAAGCGCCCGCGCGGCCCGGCGCCGTGGAGCTGGCGCCCGCACCGCTGGCGATGATCTCGGTGAACATCCAGCGCTCACCGTCGCCACGCGTGCCGCTGAGCGCGAGCACGGTGGCCACGCCGGCATGCGGCGCCACGCCCTCGCCCTGCGCGCCCGTGGCCTGGGCCCACGCGCCGAGGATGGCGTTGCAGGCCAGCTTGACGGTGGCCGTGCGGGCGTTGACCGCGGCCGGCCAATCGGGATTGACCACGCTGTGCGGCGGCAGCCGCAGCGTCAGCGGTGCCAGGCAGCCCGCATTGTTGGGCGCCTGCGGCGCCAACGTGCGCATGAAGAACAGCGCGGCCGACAGCATGGCAGCCGCAGATGCGTTGAGCGGCCCGCGCATCTGCGGCGCACTGCCCTCGAAGTCGATCGTGATCGCTTCGCCCTGCTTGTGCAGCCGCACGGCGATGGCGATGGGCTCGGCACCCTCGCCGTCGCCATCGAGCGCGTCGTGCCAGTGCCACTCGCCATCGGGCACGGCGGCCAGCGCGGCGCGGGTCATGTCGGCGGACTGGGCGAGCAGCGCCTCGCACACGGCCGCGAAGCGCTCGCCGGTGTGGCGGGCGATCTGCCGCAGTTCACGCGCGCCCTGGGCCAGCGCCGTCCACTGCGCCTCGAGGTCACCGCGCAGGTTGGCGGGCGTGCGCGTGTTGGCGCCCAGGATGGCGTCGATGTCGGGCAGCACGCCCGCCGCATCGCGCCAGCGCACGGGTGGCAGGCGCAGGCCTTCCTGGTGGATCTCGATCGCGTCGGGCGGGATGGAGCCTGGCGCCATGCCGCCCACGTCCTGGTGGTGCAGGCTGGTGGCCGCGAGGGCGATCAGTTCGCGGCCATCGAAGATGGGATGGACGAGCGCAATGTCGGGCAGGTGCGTGCCACCCGACCACGGGTCGTTGAGCAGGTAGACATCGCCACTGCGCATGGTGCCGGCCGGGAAGCGCGCCAGCGCACCCGCCACCGCCGGGATGAGCGAGCCCAGCAGCAGCGGCAGCGAACGCGCCTGCGCCAGCAGCCGGCCGTCGGGCAGGAACAGCGCCGCCGCGCAGTCGCCGCCCTCGCGGGCGATGGAAGAGACGGCGGCGCGCATCATGGCCGACTGCATGCGGTCGGCGGCGCCCTGCAAGGCCAGGCGCAGCGGCTCCATGCGCAGCGCGATGGCGGGGTCGGCGTGCGGGGTCATCGGGCGGCACCTTCTGCACAGGCAGCGAGACGAGGTCTTGCCCCCTCTCCCGCGAGGGGAGAGGAGCGGCTGGGGCACTCCCGGGCGAACGAAAGGGCGCGCTCGCGGCATTGGCCGGTGAACGCTGAAAAGCGGATGCAGCGCGGCGATCTCATGACGACACCGCCAGCTGCAGGCTGCCATCGCCCTCGATCCGCCAGCGCCAGCCAGCAGGCACCCAGACCGTGGTCATCGGCGCAAAGAGCGCAGCCGGACCATGGCCCTCCGGCGCGATGCCGGCCCAGGCCTCGCGCACCGTGCGCAATGGCCTCGCGGCCGACTCCGCAGGGCCGCGCACCATGCCCAACGCGGCCATCACGCCCGCCTGCGGCAGCACGCGCACGGCGGCCATGCCGGCGAGCGCCGCGACCTCCGCGGCATGCTGCGCGCCGCCGCCGCCCACGGCCACCAGCAGCGCGTCCGCTGGATCCAGCCCGCGCTGGAAGGCATGGGTCTTGAGTGCCTCGGCCATGTGCGCGGCAGCCGCCTGCACCACGGCCTCGGCCGCTTCGGCGAGCGGCAGGCCCAGCGGCACGGCCACGTCGCGCGCGAGCGCGGCCTCGGCGGCACGGCAGTCCAGCGCCAGTCCGCCCGCCAACCGATCAGGCAGACGGCCGAGCACGCACAGTGCATCGCTCAGCGTCGCCAAGGTGCCGCCCTGCCCGTAGGCTGCCGGCCCCGGCCAGGCGCCCTGCGAGCGCGGGCCGATGCGCAGCGCCCCGCCCGCCAGCACCTGAAGCACGCTGCCGCCGCCGATGGCGATGGAGGCGATGTCCACGCAGCGCTGGCGGATGCCCAGCCCGCCGCATTCCAGCGATTCGGCGAAGGCCGACTGGCCGCCGTGCAGCAGCCCGATGTCGGCACTGGTGCCACCCACGTCCAGCGTGAGCAGGGCGCCACGGCGGGCGCCTTCGTCCAGGCAGGCCGCCACGCCGCGCAGGGCGGCGCAGGGGCCGGACATGGCCAGCCCGATCGGCCGCGCGGCCAGATCCTGCCAGGGCCGGACCACGCCTTCGGAATGCATGAGCATCGGTGCAGGCAACCGACGGGCGGAGAGCGCCTCGGCCAGCGCCCGCAGGTAGCCGGCCGCCAGCGGCTTGGCGTAGGCATCCAGCGCGGTGGTGAGCGCGCGCTCGAACTCGCGCGGCGCCGGGTCGACCTCGTGCGAGAGCGAGACGTGCAGATGCGGCAGACGCGCCCGCATCAGCTCACCAACCTGCTGCTCATGCGAAGGGTTGCGGTGCGAGAACAGCAGGCAGACCGCCACCGCCTGCACGCCCGCGGCCGCGATGGCGTCTGCGGCGGCGTCGAGCGCCGTCAGGTCCAGCGGCTCGACCTCGCGGCCCCCGGCATCGATGCGCCCGCCGATCTCGAAGCGCAGCGGCTGCGGAAAGAGCGCCGCCTCGGGCACCGCTGGCGCGACCACGGGCTCGTAGAGCGCACGCCGGTCCTGCCGGGCCAGCACCGGCACGTCGCCGAAGCCGCGCGTCAACACCAGGGCGACAGGTGGCTCGTCCCGCTCCAGCAGCAGGTTGGTGATGACGGTGGAACCATGCACCACCCGGCCCACTTCCTCGGGCGCGATGCCGGCCTCGGCACACAGCCGGTCCAGCGCCTCCACCACCGGCTCGGCCAGCCGCCGACCAGCACGCGGATGCTTGATCGCCACGCTGCGGCCGTCCTCGTGCAGCGCCACGGCATCGACAAAGGTGCCGCCCATGTCCACGCCCAGCGACCAGGGCGCCGCCATCACCGGAAGCGCTCCGGCGAGAAGGGCGCCAGATCCACCTGCGTGGGCCGTCCGGCCACCAGGTGCGCGATCTCGCGGCCCGTGGTGGCGCCCATGCACATGCCCATGTGGCCGTGGCCGAAGGCCAGCCAGGCGTTGTCGGCGCCGCGCGCCGGACCCACCACCGGCAGGCTGTCCGGCAGGCAGGGCCGGTGGCCCATCCAGCGGGTGAAGGCCGAGGTGTCCAGGTGCGGAAAGAGCTGGCGGCCCTGCGCCAGCAACGCGTCGGCCCGTGCCAGGTTGGGCTCGGCAGCCAGGCCGGCGAATTCCACCGTGCCCGCCAGCCGCAGGCCCATGGCCATGGGATTGACCATCAGGTTGTGCTCCACCGCCATCACGGTGTGGCGCAGCTGCAGGTTGGAGCTCTGCACGGTGACGTGGTAGCCGCGCTGGGTCTCCAGCATCACGGGGCTGCCCAGCGCGGCGGCAAGCCGGCCGGACCAGGCGCCCGCCGCCACGACCACGCCATCTACCGCCAGGGGTGCGCCCGCGTCCAGCTTCACGGCCGTGACGCGTCCGGCCTTCCGTTCGAAGCCGGTGACGCGCTGGCGCAGGTGCATGGCGCCGTCGGCCAGGCACTGAGCGTGCAGCGCCTTCACCAGTGCGGAGGGGTCGGTGGTTGAGCCGTTCTCCGGCGCCAGGATGCCGAAGCGGAAGCGCCCCTTCAGGTCGGGCTCCAGCGCTTCGAGCTCATCCTGCTCCACGTCGCGCATCTGCACGCCCAGCGAGCGGCGCAGCTTCATGCCCCAGGCCCATTGCGCCGCCGTCTCGCGCGAGGAAAAGACATACAGGCAGCCGCTGCGCCGCACCAGATGCTGGGCCTGGGCATGGGCCAGCAGCGGCGCATAGCTGTCGAAGATGGGCGCCAGCAGCGTGCGCAACGCGGTGGCGATGCGCGTGACCTCCTCGCGCGAGGAATGCCGCAGCATCCGCAGCAGCCAGGGCAGCACCACCGGCGCATAGGCCCAGCGCACCGTCAGCGGCCCCAGCGGGTCGAGCAGCCAGCGCGGCACCTTCTTCCACATGCCGGGCATGCCCACGGGGAGGCAGGCGCTGGGCGAGAGCGAGCCGGCGTTGCCGAAGGAGCAGGCCTCCCCCGCTTCCTGCGGGTCGACGAAGGTGATGCGGTGGCCGTCGCGCTGCAGCCAGGCGGCGGTGCAGCTGCCCACGATTCCGGTTCCGATGACGGCGATGTGCATGGGCCGGCATTCTGGAAAGCTTGTCGGCCATCAAGCCAGCCAATTCTTTTCATGGGCCCATCAAGACTTCTGATAATCGGCCGCTTCCCATCGCCTTGCCCGTTCCACGCCGGTGCAGCCCTCCCCCATCCTCAACGCCCTCAGCCTGCGGCAGATGCGCGCCTTTGCCGCCGTCGCCCGCGCGGGCAGCTTCACGGCCGCAGCGCGGCAGGTCAACCTCACGCAGTCGGCCGTCAGCATGCTGGTGCAGCAGCTGGAAGAGGCGCTGGGCCTGCCGCTCTTCGACCGCGGCCAGAGCGTGACGCTCACCGAGGCCGGCCGCCAGCTGCTGCCGCTGGCCCGACGCATCCTGGACGACCTGCAGCAGATGGCCGAAGGCGCCTCGGACCTGCGCTCGCTGCGCACCGGCCTGCTGCGCGTCGTGGCGCCGCAGATGCTGGCCTGCACCTGGGTCGCCGCCGTGCTCGGCGACTTCGAGGCGGCGCATCCCGAGATCGGCCTGCGCATGGCGGACGCCACGGCCGATGCGGTGGTGGGCACGGTGCGCCGTGGCGATGCCGAACTGGGGGTGGGGCCCGAGCGGCCCACCGGCGAGGACGTGGCCCGCACCTTCCTGATGGACGTGCCGATCCGCCTGGTCTGCGCCGCCGGCCATCCGCTGGCCGGGCGCAAGGCCGTGGCCTGGGACGAGCTGCGCAACGAGCGCTGGGTGCTCTATTCGAGCGAGTTCAACCGCCACCTGGAGCGGCACCTGCATGCGCACGACGCCTCGCTCTCGCTGCAGACCGCCGCCGAAGTGGAGTACCTGACCACCGCCCTGGCGCTGGTCGGCGTGGGCACCGGGCTGGCGGCGGTGCCGGACTATGCGCGGTCCTTCGCCGACAACTTCGGCCTGCGCTTCATCGAGCTGCGGGGGCCGGAGATGCGGCGGCCCTACTACATCTACCAGCGCCGGGGGCTGGCGCTGTCGCCGCCGGCCCTCGCGTTCGTCCAACTGCTTCAGCAACGCGCCGCGCGGGCTGCCGCGGGCTGAGCGGCGGTTGTCAGCTCCGGCCGCGGCTGCCGGCCACGAGGCGCATGCCGGGCATCAGCTGCGCGGCCAGGTCGGGCCGCTCCAGCGCGTAGTCCAGGTTCATGCGGGCGATTTCCACATGCTCCTCGCCCAGCGCCTGGGCGCGCGCGCCCTGGCCGCGCTCGATGGCCTGCACGAGGGCATGGTGGGTGCGGTGGGCCTGGCGCATCCACTGCTGCCCTTCTTCCATCGAGGACTGCATGGGCAGCATGGCGCTGGGCGCGGCAAAGGGCTGGCTGGCCAGCATCTCCAGCGTGCGCAGCACCGCCGCATTGCCGCAGCCTTCGAGGATCAGGCGGTGGAAGCGGTCGTTCATCTCCACGTACGCGGCGTAGTCGTCGAGCTCCATGGTGGGCTTGTTGACGGCACGGTCGCCCTCGTCCAGGCAGTCGTGCAGCTGGCGCAGCAGCTGGCGCGAAGCGCCGTCCTCGGCCAGCAGGCGGGCCGCAAAGCCTTCGATCACGCCGCGCACGCGGATGGCGTCGGCGATCTCGCGCGAGGTGAAGGCCCGCATCTGGTAACCGCCCGAGGGTGAGGGCTCGATCAGCCCCTCGTGCTCCAGGCTGGCCAGGGCCAGCCGCACCGGCGTGCGCGAGGCGCCCAGGCGCTCCGACAGCGGGATCTCCGCCAGGCGCTCGCCCGGGCCGAATTCGCCCTTGAGGATCATGTCCCGGAGTTGAACGAGCACGCGTGATTGTTGGGAGTCCATGGCGCAGTTCCGAAGCTGCGGCGGATTCTAGGCGCCGGCGTGCAGCGGCATGCCCATGGCGCACCTTGGCGCGCAAGTTGCATGCAGAAGAAGGATCGCCTCGGCGACGGCAGTGATGCCCGGCGCTGGTGCATTCCCTCGCTCCATCCTCACCAACAAAGGGAAAAATGCTCCGGCATCTTGCAGCCGGGCCAGACACGCGCCATTGACGGAACACAAGGATCGGCCCGACACTGCATGCAATTGCATACAACGAAGTGCAAGCCTTCGATGGAGTAGCCCATGATCACCCAGGAACAGAACGACTTCATGACCCGTGTCGCCCCCGGCAAGCCGGCTGGCGAACTGCTGCGGCGCTACTGGCAGCCCGTCGCGCTGCTGGAAGAGCTGGACGGCCCGCGCCCGCTCAAGGCCGTCAAGCTGATGGGCCAGGACTTCGTGCTGTTCCGCGACGAGACCGGGCGCGTGGGTCTGCTCGACCGCGACTGCCCGCACCGCGGTGCCGATCTGGCCTTCGGCCGGCTGGAGGACGGCGGCCTGCGCTGCCCCTTCCACGGCTGGCTGTTCGACGCCACCGGCCAGTGCCTGGAGACGCCCGCCGAGCCCGTGGGCAGCAAGCTGTGCACGCGCATCAGGCAGGGCGCCTACCCGGTGGTGGAGCGCTCGGGCATCGTCTTCGCGTACATCGGCCCGGGCGAGCCGCCGGCCTTTCCGGAGTTCGACTGCTTCGTCGCACCCGGCACGCACACCTTCGCCTTCAAGGGCCTGTGGGAATGCAATTGGCTGCAGGCGCTGGAGGTGGGCATGGACCCGGCCCATGCGTCCTTTTTGCACCGCTTCTTCGAGGACGAGGACACGTCCGAGAGCTACGGCAAGCAGTTCCGCGGCGCCTCGGCCGACTCCGATCTGCCCATCACCAAGGTGCTGCGCGAGTACGACCGGCCCGAGATCGCCGTGGAGCCCACCGAATACGGCATGCGCCTGACCACGCTGCGCAAGCTCGACGAAAAGGCCACGCATGTGCGCGTGACCAACGTGATGTTCCCGCAGGCCTTCGTCATCCCGATGAGCGCGGAGATGACCATCACCCAGTGGCATGTGCCGGTGGACGACACCCACACCTACTGGTACGCCATCTTCACCAGCTTCACCGGCCCGGTGGACAAGCAGCAGATGCGCGAGCAGCGCCTGGCCACCATCGAACTGCCCGACTACGTCTCGCGCCGCAACAAGTCCAACCAGTACGGCTACGACGTGCAGGAGCAGGCCAGCCAGACCTTCACCGGCATGGGCATGGACATCAACGTGCACGACCAGTGGGCCTGCGAATCGCAGGGCCCCATCCAGGACCGCAGCCGCGAGCACCTGGGCGCCACCGACAAGGGCATCATCACCTTCCGCCGCATGCTGGTGCGCGCCATCGAGAGCGTGCAGCGCGGCGAGCGCGAGGCGCCCCTGCTGATCGGCGCCGACCAAGCTGCCGCCTTCAGCGGCCCGCCCTCCATCGACGGCGTGAACGACCGCGGCAGCGACAACGACGCCTACTGGCGCGAGGCCGACCGAGAGCGCCGCCTCAAGAGCAGCTGGGCCGCCGCCCGGCTGAACAACGGCCAGGCGGGCTGAGCGCCATGGCGAGCTTCGTGGACCGCCACGGCCTGTGGACCGACGAGCAGGCCCGCCAGGCCGCCGAGCTGGACCGGCGCCTGGCCAGCGGCGAGGTGGACGTGGTGCGCTTCGCCTGGCCCGACCAGCACGGCCTGCTGCGCGGCAAGACCCTGGTGGCCAGCGAAGCGCGCAGCACGCTGCGCGGCGGCGTCAACCTCACCACCACCCTGCTGGCCAAGGACACCTCGCACAAGACGGTGTTTCCGGTCTTCAGCGCCGGCGGCGGCTTCGCGCTTCCCGGTCTGCAGGGCGGCGCCGATTTCACCCTGGTGGCCGACCCCGGCACCTTCCGCATCCTGCCCTGGGCCAAGAAGACCGGCTGGGTGCTGTGCGATGCCTACATGGCCGACGGCAGCCCCTGTCCCTTCGCCACGCGGCGCATCCTGCAGAAGGCGGTGGATGAACTGGGCCGCGAGGGCCTGGACTTCGTCGCCGGGCTGGAGGTGGAGTTCCACGTCTTCCAGCTCGACGATGCGCGCATGGGCCTGGCCGACTCGGGCCAGCCCGGCGAGCCGCCGCGCGTGTCGCTGCTGTCGCATGGCCACCAGTACCTCACCGAGCTGCGCTACGACCGCGTCGATGCGGTGATGCAGGTGCTGCACGACCAGCTCATCGCGCTGGGCCTGCCGTTGCGCTCGTTGGAGATCGAGTTCGGGCCGAGCCAGTTCGAGCTCACCTTCGGTCCCACCACGGGGCTGACACCCGCCGACACCATGGTGCTGCTGCGCAGCGCCATCAAGCAGATCTGCCAGCGGCAGGGCTGGCACGCCACCTTCATGTGCCGGCCGAAGATTCCGAACGTGATGTCCAGCGGCTGGCACCTGCACCAGTCGCTGCGGCGGCGCGGCGATGGCGTCAACGCGTTCATCCCGGAAGAAGGCGCGGAAGACCTGAGCCCGCTGGGCCTGCACTGGCTGGCCGGCCTCAAGGCCCATGCGGTGGGCGCCTCGGTGCTGGCCTGCCCGACGATCAACGGCTACCGGCGTTACCGTCCCTTCTCGCTGGCGCCCGACCGCGCCATCTGGGCGCGCGACAACCGCGGCGCCATGCTGCGCGTGCTGGGTGGCCCCGGCGATCCCGGCACCCGCATCGAGAACCGCGTGGGGGAGCCAACGGCCAATCCGTATCTGTACCTGGCGTCGCAGATCCACGCCGGCCTCGATGGCATGATCCGCCGCCTCGACCCCGGCCCCAGCGCCGACGCGCCCTACGAGACGCCGGCCGAGCCGCTGCCCCGCTCGCTGGGCGATGCGCTGGCCGCGCTGCAGGCCGACGAGGTGCTGGTCGAGCGCTTCGGCCGCACCTTCGTGGACTACTACTGCCACATCAAGCAGGCGGAGATCGCGCGGTTCAACCTGGAGGTCTCCGAATGGGAGCACCGCGAATATTTCGATATGTACTAGGCCCACCCCCGTTTCTTGCTCACTTCGTGTAGCCGAATCCCCCCTCAAGGGGGCGCACCCGGCGGCCCGGCAAAGCCGGTTCCGCGGGTGCCCGCGCATGGCCTGCTCCGCGGCCATTTGAGGTCGGGCCCGCCCCTCCCGGCTTTCCGATGTTCGGCCTGCACCTTGCTTTCTGCCTTTCTGTAATCACGAGGAACCTGCGATGACCGTCACCAAGAGAAGCGCCCTGGGCGCGATTGCTGTTGCCTGCCTGGGCCTGATGGGCGCTGGCGCGCAGGCGGCGGAGCCGCTGCGCATCGGGCTGATCGCCACCTATTCGGGGCCCTATGCCGACTACGGCCGGCAGTTCGATGCCGGCGTGGCGCTCTACCTCAAGGAACACGGCGGCAAGATCGCCGGACGGACGGTGGAGATCGTCAAGAAGGACACGGCCGGCCCCGCGCCCGATGCCGCCAAGCGCATTGCGCAGGAGCTGATCGTGCGCGACAAGGTCAGCGTGCTGACTGGGCTGGACTTCAGCCCCAATGCCTATGCCGTGGGCGCCGTGGCAGCACAGGCCAAGGTGCCGGTGGTGGTCATGAATGCCGCCTCGTCCGGCATCACCACCAGCTCGCCGTATGTGGCGCGCGTGTCCTTCACCGTGCAGCAGATGGCCGACCCCATGGCCCGCTGGATGCTGAAGAACAACATCAAGGAGGCCTACACCGTGGTCGCAGACTACGCCTCCGGCACCGACGCCGAGACGGCCTTCAAGAAGGCCTTCACCGAAGGCGGCGGCAAGGTGGTGGGCGAGGTGCGCACGCCCATGAACAACCCCGACTTCTCGGCCTATGTGCAACGCATCAAGGACGCCAAGCCGCAGGCCGTGTTCTTCTTCTTTCCCTCGGGCGTGATGCCGCCGGCCTTCCTGAAGGTCTGGAAGGAGCGCGGCATGGAAGAAGCCGGCATCAAGCTCTTCGCCACGGGCGAGGCCACCGACGACAGCTATCTGCAGGCCACCGGCGACGTGGCCCTGGGCCTGGTGACGGCGCATCACTATTCCTATGCCCACAAGTCGGCCAAGAACGAGAAGTTCGTGAAGGACTTCGTGGCCGAGTTCGGCACCCAGCTGCGCCCCAGCTACTTCGCCATCACCGCCTATGACGCCATGACGGCCATCGAGCTGGCCTACAAGAAGGCCGGTGCCGAGGCCTCGGGCGACAAGGTGATGGAAGCGCTCAAGGGTGTCGCCTTCGAGAGCCCGCGCGGCCCCATCGAGATCGACCCGGCCACGCGCGACATCGTGCAGACGGTCTACATCCGCAAGGTCGAGAAGACCAAGGACGGCCAGCTGGTCAACGTGGAGTTCGACAAGTTCGACCGCGTGAAGGACCCGGCCAAGGAAGCCAAGTAAGGCGAGCCGGCGGCGCGCGGAGGAACAGCGGCAGATGGCGGTCGTGCTTTTCGACGGGGTGGCCTACGGCATGCTCCTCTTCCTGATGGCGGTGGGGCTGTCCGTGACCATGGGGCTGATGAACTTCGTCAACCTGGCGCACGGCAGCTTCGCCATGGCGGGCGGCTATGCGGCGGCGGTGCTGATGAATGCCCACGGCGTGGGCTTCGGCCTGGCGCTGCTGGCGGCCTTCGTGGCCTCGGCGCTGCTGGGCGCGGTGTTGGAGTGGCTGCTGTACCGGCGACTCTACCGCGCGCATCCGCTGGATCAGGTGCTGCTGTCCATCGGCCTGGTGTTCGTCTCCATCGCGGCCTTCACCTGGCTCTTCGGGCCCACGCTGCAGCCCTTCACGCTGCCACCGTGGCTGCAGGGCCAGGTCGAGGTGGCGGGCGTGGGGCTGGGCCGCTACAGGCTCTTCCTGATCGGCTGCGGCCTGGCGGTGCTGGCCGCGCTGCTGCTGGCACTGGGCCGGACGCGCTACGGCGCCATGGTGCGCGCCGCGGTGGACAACCAGCGCGTGGCGGCCGGCACCGGCATCCATGTGCAGCGGTTGTTTCTGCTGACCTTCTCGCTGGGCTGTGGCCTGGCCGGCCTGGGCGGCGCGCTGAGCCTGGGCGTGCTGGGGCTGGAGCCCGGCTTTGCCCTGAAGTACCTCGTGTACTTCCTGCTGGTGGTGTGCGTGGGCGGGGCCGGCACCATCACCGGCCCCTTCGCCGCGGCGCTGCTGGTGGGCATCGTCGACGTGGCCGGCAAGTACTACCTGCCGCAGGCGGGCGCCTTCCTGATCTATGGCGTGATGATCGTGATGCTGCTGCTTCGGCCGCACGGCCTGGTGGTGCGCAAGGGAGTGACGGCATGAGACATCCGGTGTCAACCCTCTTGAGAAATTTCGATGCGACAAGCGCTGGAATGGACGGCGGGGTCGTAGGCGCAGCCATCGGTCCAG
>NZ_JBEPKY010000043.1:0-12394 GCF_040544975.1 Pseudacidovorax sp. 1753
GCTGTCCGTGCAGGAGGTCATCGCCGCGCTGATCGCCCATTCGCTCGACAACCGCCCTGCATGCGGCTGAGAACGGGATTGTTCAGGGCGGACTAGGTAACAAGGTTGTTGAGCTTCGACCTGGCGACGCTTTGACCTTTGACGCCAATGTGCTCCACGGGATCGAGGCCCTACAAGTGGGGCCGGCGTCGTTCTTGTCTCTGGCGTTTTCATAGGAAGGGTTGGGCTGCTACTGGCTGCACCATCACCACCGTAATCGATAGCAGCAGCGCTCTGGCAATCCATCCACCTTCGCCGGGCTAGGCTTCGGCGAGGTATGCGCGCTGACGAAGAGATGCGGTGCTGGCGAATGACAGTGATGTGACTGAGACCATAGGCATGCCGCAGACGGGACCTTGGAGTAGAGCGCCTAAGCGTCTGGCCGTTTTAAGCCGGGCAGACTTTCAAGATGGGCGGACTGGACGCTCACCCAGAAGGTCACGCAGGGCGCGGCGACTTGAGCGCGGCGCTGGTGAACGCGGTGGAAAAAAGACGTGGATTGTTGCTGCCGGAGCCAACCAGTTAAGAGCTGGCAGCTAACAGCTCCGCGTTGCATGCGCGCAGGGTCAAGGGAGCCGTTTTCTGAGTTCAGGGCTCGCGACGTCTTCGATGCGGCGAAACGCGGGTGCAACGGCTTCCGCGTCTTTTTCGGCCACTCCGTATTGTTCGAAATACACGCGCCATTGCCTGGTGCAGCGGGCGATGCGAGATATGACCTCACAGGCGTCGCGCTCGGACAAATTGAACGCTTCTTTGTGGGACAACGCGTTGTCCAGGGTTGCTGCCCGCCCCTGAGCGCCGATGCCTAAATGCAGCTGCCGCTCGAAAGCAACGCTCGGCCGCGGCATCACGTCGTACAGCGGACTCAAGCGCCATCCTCCGATGTGAGCGTCCCAGACGAATCCGTGGTTGCGCAAATGGTCGTCGTCATTGCTCACCAAGATGTTGTAGACCATCCGACCAAAGAGCTCGCGGTTGTTGTCGCGAACAACCGAGACGTGGCAGTATCGACGGATGGCGCGCGCCAGGTCCGCGTAGCTCTTGGTCATGGACTCAGTTTCATCACACGCCAGCAAAGTCAGGCCACTGACGAAGGCAAGCCGCTTTTCGATGCGGCCGGCGCCTGGAGCGGTCTGCATCAGGTGCTCCATGACGGCAGGCTCGCCGGGCGCTACCCAGTAGCGGTCGAATCGCCGTATGAGCATCACTTGACGAGTGCCCACCTCGATGACCTTCACGGGTGGCACCGTCAGCCCGCATTCGGAAGCGAGCCGAAGTGTCGCCGCCTCGATTCCTGGAACGTTCAGAGGGTCATTGCGGCTTGCGAACTTCGCAAGCCAGAAAACGCCTTGTTCGTCTGAAACTGAGGCTTTGGGTCGTGCTCCGCCCAGCGCAGTACCACCAGCGAAAATTGCCTCCAGCCGTGCCGGCACCGGCTCCCCGGACTCGATACGTTCGGCTGCATCCATCAGGTACTGCAGGCTGTGCCAGTCTGCGACTCCCCCGGAGGGCGGGTCCTGAATGGAAGCGCGCACGTCCAAGGCGCCAACTCGATTACTTCCGGCATGTAGAAGGTAGACGGATTCTGGCAGGCTGTTGGCCGGAACTTTCAACTTGGCCTCAATGACGCGCCGACCCCAAGCGTCCGGTGCCGCGTCACGGATGCCTCCGAATTGGGGCAAGCCGTTAGGCGGATTGAGCACGACCGCTTTCAATGCCTCCTTGTCTTGTAACGAAAGGCTGACAGGGTCCACCTCTAGAGCGTTGGATCGCTCCAGGTAGCGCCGGCCATAGGCGAACTCGGACGCTTGGACCTGCGCTCCGTCTTCAGTGAGCGTCAAGAGGCCCGCGGGTGCCCACTGGCCGTCCAAGTGAGCGAAGACGACGCGCTTGTTCTGTTGGGCTGCCACAACCGCCTGAGCCGATTAGAAGTCCAGCTCTCGGGCCTCTTGCTTCGTCATCGCGCGCACGCGAGTGGTCTTCTCACGTGCCTCCAGCGCTTTGAGAGAGGCGTCGCGCTGCATAAGCACATCCACAAGGCTCAGACCTGGTGCAATAGCGTCCACGTACCGCAGCACTTGGCCAATCGCGATGCCCGGGTCACCTTTTTCGAGCCGATAGGCCGTGTTCCGCGACATGCCGGCCCGAACGGCTGCCTCTTCCTGCCGCACTCGACGCGCGACCCGAAGCCGCGAAACAGCAGAGCCAAGCTCCTGAGCTGCTCTAAGTTGCTTATCTGAAAGAGGAGTGGTTTGGTCAACACGCATGATTGATAAATCGAGCTCAAACAAGTTACGACTCGATTTGTCGAGCATTCTGCTCTATGAGTCATGCCCTGTCAAGGGTGAGATCGATAAATCGAACGTTATCTTCATAGTGTTCGATTTATGGTGCTGGGGAGGAGGGGGTGCCGAGAGGCACTCAGCGAACAGACGCGAGAGGGACGCCCAACTCGAACTAAGGATGCTTAGGAAAAGCTGGGCAGGCAAGCCTGATCGAGGCGGAGTTCGCTCAGACAGAGCCTCCCGCGTATTTCGGCCCATCGTGACCGCCCGTTCCGGGATCGTGACCGATTAGTCCGGAGCCGTGACCGGCGAGGTCTGGGGGAATGAAAGGGTAGCGTATGACTGCCCCGCGGAGCCATAGGCCGCCGTCCTTTAGCCGGAGCGCCGATGGCACCGCCAACAATGGGCATACGCATGATCAAGGATGTACTGCGACTGAAGCTGCACGGCGGGCTGTCGCATGAAGCAATCGACCGGAGCCTGTCGGCTTCAAAGGGCGTGGTGGCGATGTACGTGGCGCTGGCCGGCGCTGTGAGCCTGAACCGCTGGGAGGCCGTCGAACCGCTGGGTCAGGCCGAGCTGAAAAGGCGGTTGTTCGGCACCTCGGCCGAGCAGCACCGCGTGGCCAAGCCCGACTTCGCCAGCGTGCTCGTCGAGTTGCGCGCAAGGGCGTGACGCTGACGCTGCTGTGGGAGGAATACCGCGCCGCCCACACGCGCGAGCTTGTTCGCCGCCATCGACACCCCGGCGCTGCGGCCGCCGCCCAGGCCGCCGTGGACCTGGGCGCTCTGGCAAGCGGTGACAGTGCACATCGACTTCCACGTCGAGGTCGAGGGCCACCGCTACAGCGTGGCCGCCGGACGGGTACGATTCAACGACCGCAAAGGAATTACTAGCAACGTTACGGCGTCGGTGGCCAGCTGATGCGCCGAACCACTCGCAGGCCGCCGGCCGTCAGCAGCTCCTTCACCCCCAGTCCTCTTCCAGACCAGTACACGTCGCTAGCGTCATCGACCTTCTGCAAGAACAGGTCACCCTGCGCCGCGGTGTAGCACCTCGAAATCAGATCAAAGTCGCCGACGTGCTGCGGGGCGTCAGGGTCAGCCAGCTCAACCTCGTAGAGCACGTCCAACGTCGCCATTCGCCCACGAGCCGCCGCAGCCGCCTCTCGGTCAGGGAATGCAAAACAACTCCGCAGTCGACTCGGCAGGTTCGGGAAGCACCGCACGCGCTTCTCTTCGAACGCGAGCTCGGTCGCAAGCCTCCAACCATTGCCGACATTGGTTTGATCATGGGGGTACAGACGAAGAATGCGGCCGTAGTTGCCAGGCTCGATGACACTGTCGGGCGCCAGGTACGCACTGGTGGCGTGGAAGAGTGTGGCCATGCTTCGTTTGTACCGGCGGGCGACTACGGAGGCATCAGGCCAAATGGCAGATGCGCATCTTTGCGTCTACCCGCTCAGAACAGCTTGGCCAGTTCCGCTTCGCGGTCCCAGCTGTTGATGATCAGATCAGCTCCTGCCGCTCGGCTCGGTTCGCCCCGCCGCCCACCGTGCAGTCGACGACCAGGCTCTCCATCTGGAACCCGTCGAGGGCGCGGCGGATGTCGGGGTGGTCGTTGATCGAGACGATCGTCTTGCCCTTGATCTTCCGGAGCTTGACCGCTATCAGCCCGCACTGCTCCCGGAAAAGGGACGCCATAGCCCTCGGTGCCAGTACGGCGGGTCTAGGTAGTCACGCCGTCATCGGCGGCAAAAAAAAGGACCTGCCAGCGCAGATCCTCAAGAGGCTTGGAGTACCTCGCCCGGCTTCCAAGGGGTGGTCAGATGGCAGCCGAGCGATGAGATATTAGCTCAGGTGCTTCCCGACGAGGCCGGTCATCTCGAACATCGTGACTTCATCCTTTCCCATCACCGCTTTGAGCTTGGCATCGCACAGGATGTTGCGCTTGTTGGCGGGGTTCTGCAGATTGTTCGCCTTGATGTAGTCCCAGATCAACTTGGTGACCTGGGTGCGCGGCTGCGGCTGCGAGCCGATGATGGCCGCCAGTTCTGCGCTGGGGGTCATGGGACGTGCGAAGCCGCTCTTCGGTTCTGCCATTGGATTCCTTTGGAAAAGTCGAGAGTCTACGGAAGCCTGGGCCGCTGACCTCGCGAGCGTTCCTTGTGCAGCGTGCGATGAAGCCTGCCCAGGGGAAAAATTCATGGGCTCCAGTTCGTCGGCGCGACCGGGGAGCGGTCTCGCGAAGGTCTCGATGTCTGTGCATAGACCCCACCGCGCTGTCGGGCGCGGTCGTTGTAGGCAGTCTGGCGCCCTCTACGGCGAAATGCGAAGTTGCTCAATGGACTCTGCCGGGCTGGGACCTGCACGTGTCAGTGATGGGTGCGGACGAGGCAGCCTTCAGCATCGTCTCGGTAGCTGCTTGTCACCTCTGCGAGCGCGAGGCCTTGCCGCGCGCGTCACTCCGAGGCACGCCTCGTGGATGCGCGGAGTTCCTTCTTGTAGCGAATCAGGGCACCTTGCAGAAGCTTGGATGCCTCTGTGCCAAGCGCTTCGGAAATGGCAACAAACACACTCACTGAACAATGGACACGAGCCAGCTCGATGCGAGCAACGGTCGTGCGATCAAGCTGCGCAGACGCTGCCAAGGCCTCTTGGCTCAGTGCCGCCTTCAGTCTCTGATGCCGTATTTCGTCGCCCAAGGCTCGAAGCAGCATGAGGTTCTCGGGCGGGCGCATGCCGGAATCATGCTGGCGATCTCTTGTACTTTCAGTGGAGACTATGCCACAATTAAATGTGGAGACTATGCTACATAAAAGGCTTGGCTCCATCTGTGGCGAGCCGTCCGATGGGCGATGCGTCTGCCTTTTTGGGTTTTAACTTGGCGCTGCATTGCTATGAGAAAGGCTGAACCCAACTCGCCCTTGCCCACTGGCAAAGTCGTTCGCATTCCGGCGGCGTGGTGCACGCCGCAAAAGGCTCCCGAGCAAGCGACCGGAGTGGTCCGCAGCAGTACGATCAGAGCGCTCGGCGGCGAGATCCGGGTGCTTCGCAAGGTGCGGCATTGGTCGGGCGGCGAGTTGGCGTCGCGCGCAGGCGTGTCGCGCTCTCTGCTATCTCGCATCGAGCGCGGGCTGGTTGCCGCCTCGATTGACACGATATCTCGCATCGCAGCCGCTCTGGACGTGCCGCTCCAGCGCTTCTTCGTGAAGCAGGGGGCTGCCCCCGCCGGTCTGTTCGTGCCTGCAGGGCAAGGGTTGGTCGTCGACCATCCTCGGTCCTCTTTGACCGGCCGTGAAGAGATGCTGGGACGCTTGTCAAATGGAGCGTTGGGCTTGACCGCGAACCTTGTTTCCCTCGGCGCAGACGACCAACCAACATTTATTCAGTCTTCGGCGCTACGCTGCATTTATGTTGTTAGGGGCAAGGCAACCCTGCGCTTTGGAGCACGCCGGGCCACCTTCAAGCAGGGAGACTCCCTGCTTCTGCACGCCAATCTGTCGCACGACATTGAGGCCGTGCTCGACCCTCCGTTCTGCTACCTTGCCGTAGACGTCGAATCAACGGCTTGAGTCGCTTGCCTGGCGCCCGCTGCGCAAGAGCCGGCTTCGCGGCATATCCGCCCGCCAGCCGTATTGCAAGTGCCTCGCTCTGCCGGTCGCGCGCATGGGCGGGGGCGGATGGCCAATGAGAACTCGGACCGCGCCTTGCTTCATGGGAGTGCGTCTCGGACTACTTCTTCAAGAAAAAGCCCACCAAGCCACCAAGGATCGCGGTAATGCATGACTGCAGCCACCGCTTGTCTGCGTCGTTGGAGGTGTGCCAGAGCGCGTAGCTCAGGGCCACCATGCTGAGCACGAGCAAGACCGCCAAGAACATGGCGAAGTAGAACGTGACGAGCTCCTTGTGCAGCCGCAGCCTCTTGTCGTCGGCATCCTCAAGAGGCTCGACAGTCGCCTTGTGCCGGCTGGGCACGTTGACCGATTCGCTCTGGACGCCGCTCAGGCCTTCTTCGAAGGAAACCGGCTTGGTCACAAGCCCACAAACTCGCGCTTGAGCTCGAGCGTTTTGGGGTCGGCAACGCCGACTGCGAGACCTTCTTTCCGGCCCTTGAAGGCCGCTGCGTAGAGTTGCAGCGCACGAGCTACCACATCACCTTTGGTGGTCTCACGCTCCTTGGCCAGCTCTTCGAGTTGCTTGCTCAGGTCGTCCGAAAGGACAACATTGAATCTTTGGGCCATCTGTTTCACTCCGTCGTGTGGATCATGTGCAATATTTGCACATCTTTTGCGCCTTTTCAAGGCGTGGATCCGGCGCCTCCGGACAACACACAGGCGGGCGCTCATTCACTCACGTTGTGGGAATGGGCCGCAGCGCCTCCCATCGGCGCCAACGGCAGTCCGGGCCATTGCGACCCTGCCACTGAACAGCCAGCGAAGCTTGGGGTCGGCCGCGTTGTCGCTTGCCTGCGGGACGCAGGCCAGGAGCGCGCGGATCAACAAGAGCTGCTCGCCATCCCCTGCAGCGCTGCAGCGGCGACCACCCTCGGTACGACGCCCGTTTCCGAGGGTGGTTGGGCTGCCGGAGTGGGCCCAGTGCCGGCATTGGGTTGCAGCTGACCGCCCAGTTGGCTGCCCAGCGCCAACTGGATGTCTCCTTTGCTTCACCGCGTATGGGGCGGGCGCACCGGGCCGCGGGCGCGACGGTGATGCGAGATGAAGGGAAGGCGGACAGCCGGTCGCCTGGGCCCTACTGAGCTCACTTAGACGGTCATCATGTCTGACTTGACGCTGCCATGGCGGGCGCAAAGCTTCAAAATTGTGCAAGCTGTCCAGTTGAAATGATTATTAAGAAATTGAGGACGGAAAAATGCTGAGAAAATGATACACCTCTGGTTTGCCAACTATCGCACTTAGCAAGCATACGTCCTCCCAGATCGAGGTCCGCGTCGATACGCGAAGTCCGTCTCAATAAAGTCGAAGTTAAGAAAATGATGACTCTGAAAACCGAGCCCGGCATACCTAAATCAGTGAAATTGTTCGCATGGCTTCTGATTGCTGCGGGGAGCTTTTTCTTTTACGTCTACACCTTCAATCCCGGAATTATTTTTCCCGCCTCGGATTTGAATACCTATTCAGCGAAGCTAGGATTCGGAAGTACCGGGGTCAGAATTTTGGGCGCTGTACTTGCTCTTTTGATTTCTGTGCTCGCCAACAACTCGCGATGGTTGTTTATTACGCTTGTTTGTAGGATTTTTGTTGAAGCGGGTGACATCGCGGTAGGCTATGTTTTGGATGGAGTGACGAAGAACACGTATGCATTGATTATTTTGGTGGGCTTCGAAGTGTGGGCTGTGGTCAAAATTTGGAAAGCAAAATAGAGCTTTCCGATGCAGTTGCCTCGGGTTAAACGGTCCGTGGTGTGGGACCGGTTGATTGACCCGGTGACCTTTCGAATCAGCTGAAGACCCAAAGTTAGTTTCTGCCGGCCGACGTCGTTCGCCTGACTAGGCAGGGGATGAATTCACGGCTATTGGCTAACACAACGGAACGCACTGCCTGATACCACGGCCTAACTGTGCCCCTCCCAGCCTTGGGCCCCTCCGTGTTAAGGGCTTCGCAGGATGGCGATTTTGGTGGTTCTGCCTCTCCTGCATTTGAGCGCAGCTTTGAGCCCTTTCAAGGCCCTCGCGACCCGCAGGTGTATTGAATTTGAGATTGGATGATTGGCAGGCGCTTTCCAGAGGTGAGGCAAGATTCTTAACAATTCGCTCGTCGAACGTAGATTAAACAGTTCTGTGAAATAGTTCCCTATTGATTGGCAATGGCCCACGAGAGAATTCTTCGTGAATTTTCTCAGGGGAAAGGGTGTCCGGCGAGGCACCCGGATCAATGAACAGGAATCTCCATAGGATCGTCTTCAACGCCGTGCGCGCTCAGCGCATGGTGGTTCAGGAAACGGCAACGAGCACCGGCAAGGGCCGCAACGGCGCGTCGGGTGGCGCAAGAGGAACGCAGCCACCCTGGTTGCTCTGCCAGATCGTCGCGGCTTCGATTCTCACCCTCGGCGGACCCCTGACCGTAGCGCAGGCGCAGATCGTGCCGAACCCTTTGGCACTGCCCTCGCAACGTCCCCAGACATTGGTGGCGCCCAACGGGGTGCCCTTGGTCAACATCACCACGCCATCGGCCGGGGGTGTCAGCGTCAACCACTACAGCCAGTTCGATGTCGGTGCGCCGGGTGCCATCCTCAACAACAGCCGCACGCCCGTGCAAAGTCAGCTTGGCGGCTATATCCAGGGCAACCCCTGGCTCGCCACGGGGCCGGCGCGCGTCATCGTCAACCAGGTCGCCAGCAGCAACCCGAGCTACCTCAACGGCTACATCGAAGTCGCCGGCCAGCGGGCCGAAGTCATCATCGCCAACCCCAGCGGCATCAGCGTCAATGGCGGCGGCTTCATCAATGCCTCGCGCGTCACGCTGACCACGGGCACCCCGCAGTACGGCCTGGGCGGCTCGCTGGACGGCTATGTGGTCAATGGAACAGGCGGCGAGATTGCCAGCAACGGCGCACTGTCCGTCAATCTCACCGGAGCCTTCAACCAGGACGGTGGCACGACCAGCGCCACCGCGATCAGCATCGACGCCGGCAGCCTGAGCAACAAGGCCGGCCAGATCGTGCAGACCGGCACCGGCGCGACGCACATCGGCGTCAGCGGTGCGCTCGACAACACGAATGGGGCCATCGCGAGCAATGGGCAGACGGCAGTGACGGCCGGCACGCTGACCAACGGCGGCGGCCAGATCCGCACGGCTGGCAGCGCAAGCCTGAGCCTCACCACCACCGGCCTGCTGGACAACAGCCACCAGGGCATGATCGCCGCAGGCGGCAATACCACCGTCACCGCGGGCAGCCTGGACAACGACACCGGCAGGATCACCGCGGTCCAGGACCTGGGGGCCTCCGTCGCAGGCGCGGCCAGCAACCAGGGCGGCACCCTGGCCGCCAACGGCAACACCACCGTCACCGCAGCAAGCCTGAACAACAGCGGCGGCAACGACCCGACCCTCAAGGATCGCATCGACTGGCAGCAGGTGGAGGAGCTGCACAAGCAGTGGCAGGAGGACCATCAGGGGCTGACCAAGGAAGGCGGAATCATCGTGACGGCGGTGGTCACATGGCTGACCTGGGGAGCGGCCAGCGGGGTTGGCGCAACTGCTGGCAATGCGGCGGCAGTTGGTGCGGGAGAGGGCGTTGCCCTGGCGGGTGGTGGCACCTTCCTGAGCGCCACAGGTGCCACCATCTCCAGCGTGGTGAGCGGAGCGGTTGCAGCAGGCATCTCCGCGCTGGCTTCGCAGGCAGCGGTGAGCCTGATCAACAACCAGTTTGATCTGAGCAAGACCTTCAAGGATCTAGGGTCGAGCAGCAGCGTGCATTCGCTTGTAACGGCGATCCTGACGGGCGGGGCGCTGGCGGGGTTGAACATGAACCCGACGGGCATGGCCACGGCCGGCAGTGGCGCCCAGAGCTTCGCCACGCAACTGGGGCAGAACCTGCAAGCAGGAGCCATTCGGGCAGTCATTGACACGGCAGTCAATGGGGGCAGCCTACAGGACCGGCTCACTAGCGGCTTCATTAACGCTTTGGTCAACACCGGGGCGGCACAGGCGGCCAATTGGATCGGCAACAACACAGAGCTCAATAGCTTTGCCAGCTACGCATCGCACACGATTGCCGGCTGCATCGGCGGCGCGGCCAAAGCTGGCAACGGCGGCGGCTGCGAAGCGGGCGCCATCGGAGCGGCATTGGGCGAGGCGGCTGCTATCTTCTACAACAGCGGTCGCGAACCCCTAGACATCCTGATGAACGGCCCGAGTCCAGGCACGACCGAGTTTGCAGGCATGGTGGGCACGCTGGGCGCAGCCCTGGCAGGAGCAGATGCACCCCAGCTCAATGTGGCGAACTGGGCCAGCCAGAATGCGGCCGCTAACAACTTTGAACTGAGCCTGATGAGGACAGCAGCCTTAGCCTGCGTCCGAGCACCTGCGTGCATAGGTCCCGTGTTAACGGCAACCGGGTTGGCAAGCCGTGGGGTGACGCCTGAGCAGGTACAGGCCGCGTTCGATAACGGTGCCCAAGACCTCCAGAGGCAGTACGGTATCAGTCCAGGCGTGTCGCAGAGCATGTTTGCGGCAAGTCTACTGACCTATGGCTTTGCACAGGGGCTGATCAACTTGATGACAGCCCCGCCTCCCAGCGGGACCACGGCAGCAGGCGGCGGATATGGGGCGGGCAGTCAACCTCAACAGCAGACAAATACGGGCGGCAATCAGCTCGTACAGCCGGCCCCGGGAAGTCAGACGATCGGGGGGAATCAAATCACGGATCCGCAGGACGGTAATGCCGCGGGCGGATATGGCGCAGGCAACACCATCCCAGACATTGACATACTTACCGGTAGCAACGCCAACCCGCTACCGCCTGCCGCGGGCGTAAATGTCTACGCCGTTCCTCCAAGCATTCTCGATCCAACAGGAAAACTTCCTCCGGGAATCGGAGGTAGCGGCACACCGATTCCCATGCCCCCTTCGTCTGACCCAAATGCGACTGCAGAAAAGTTTGCGACGGACGCTTTCAATGGTAAGACGCCCACTAGCGTTACCCCTATAGGAAATGGGTGGTTAGCCAAACTTCCAGATGGAACGTCTGTGCTATACAGACCTGCTGGGCAGGCGACGAAAACTGATCCGACGACAGCCTCGGTAGACATTAATAGTTCAGGAATTAGAGATATTAATAATGGACAGCCTGCTAAATTTAAATTTCCTAAGCTATGATTGATTGTTTGAAAGATTCTGACGTTTGGATTGCCTGCCAGCAATCATTAATATATTGTTGCCTTGAAAATTCTTCGGCGGTGGAATTCCTCCCAAAAATATTTGGTGGTCAATATGGAGAAAATTCAAGAAAATGGGAAGACTACGTTCGGACGTTCATATATCAATCTCTGAAAAAAGATTTACTAGAAGTAGTTCAAGATTACGGACTAATATCGGATATTAGTGCAGATGGCTTGTATAAAGCGTACAGCTGCGCCTCATTGGGAAACGAGGAGATTTGGATGGGAATACAATTCAGTGGCACGTCGCGTCTTATCGCCGTATTGCGGTTGAATGATTCTATATCCTGGGAAAAAGTTAGATCAACCAAGGAAATTAAAGATCTTAAAGATTTATTTTTTGAGTGAGATTTTGAAATGTTGCGTGAAATCTAAAAAATCCTGATAGATGGCGAGCTATTCCTCGAAAATAGCTGATCATGACCAGTCAAACTCCATTGCATACTGGTTCGCGCGGGAAGAAGACTCGTATCGCTGTGCAATACGATTAAACACATGCCTCATTGAATTAAGTAAATTAGTGGCCTTTTTGATTACTGGACGGCTAACGAATATTAAAAATTTGAACGATGCTCGACCGCTGCGACAGATTAATCAATTATGCTAAATAGGCATCTGCCAGTTTCGGCGGCTACCTAGTCCGCCCTGAACAACCCGTAAGCCGTTGATCTTGCGTGAAGTTTGTCAGCCGGGCGGGCGCGGGATTTGCAAGGTATAGGCATCAGCAGATGCTGTTTCTTGCAAATTCCTCCGAGGAGTCCGATGGGCCCGAAGCCTTCGCAGCCACAGACGGCCGAGCTGTTCCGTCCAAGGCTGGACGAGCAGATCAACATGAAGCACCCGCTGGTCAAGCTGGCTGCGCTGATCGACTGGGCCGAGATCGAGCGCACGTTCGCGGTCTCGTTCACCTCCGGGCGTGGCCGCCCTGCCTTGCCATCGCGCCTGATCGCCGGCCTGCTGTACCTGCAGCACACCTTCGATGCTTCTGACGAAGCCGTGGTCAACACCTGGGTCGAGAACCCCTACTGGCAGTTCTTCTGCGGTGAAACCTACCTGCAGACCGAACTGCCCATTGATCCGTCCAGCCTCACGCGCTGGCGCCAGCGCGTGGGGGAAGAAGGCATCGAAGCGCTGCTGGCAGCCAGCATCGACGCCGCCCGGCGTGGCGG
>NZ_JBEPKY010000044.1:0-11824 GCF_040544975.1 Pseudacidovorax sp. 1753
GGTCTGAAGCTACCGCCGATGCCTGTCGATGTCCCTACATCCCGGCTCCTCGCCCTTTCTTACGGTTTGGTTGATGGAAACCAAACCATACAAGCTTGTCGAAGGGCGTTGATCCCCACGTGCCCTGGCTTCGACAGGCTCAGCCCGAACGGTTGTTGGGTGAGCCGACCTGCGCTTTTTCAGCCCGAACGGCTGGCGGGTGAATGGGTCTGCGTTGTCTTCAAGGACACCAAAGGCGAGTACCACGCCCGATCACCCTGGAGCCAGCCCCGGCCCGCCCGGCCGCCTCGCCCTCAGGATGCGCCGAGGCGCGCAGCCGGATGAGCGAGGCCCGCGGCCCCCGCGGGCCGGTCGTGACTGACTCGCGGCGTTTGTTCGAGCGCAGCGCGAAGCGCGTAGCGAGTTACGCCGCGCGCTCATCCGGCGAGCACCGCAGGTTCCGCGAGCGTTCAGCGAGCGGCGCAGCCTGTGGGCGAGGCGGCCGGGCGGGCCGGGGCTGGCGGAGCGTCCAGCGTCCCGAATCGAGCAGGCGCATCACACAGGGTGTCGTCCGCCCCAATGCTCGATCAGCCCGCGCTACCGAGTCATCGACGATCGGCACCCCTTTTGCGCGCACCTGAGCTCAGGAGCCGATGCCTTCCAGCGCCTCGGACAGTTCCAGCCAGCGCTCCTCCATCGCCTCGATCTCGTCGCCGAGCTGCTTGAGGCGTTTGCCGGCTTCCGCGATCTCCGCTGGCGGCAGCGGGCTGGCGAGGCGCGCTTCCAGTGCGCTCTTCTCGGCGTTGGCCTGGGCCATGCGCTGGTCGAGACTTGCCAATTCCTTGCGCAGCGGACGACTCTGCTCGGCCAGGCGCTGGCGCTCGCGGGCGTCGTTCTGGCGCTGCGTACGGCCGTCCACGGCGGGTGCCGCCGATGTCGACACGGTGGCAGGAGAAGCGGTCGCGACGGGTGCTGTGGCGGATGCCATCGGCACCGCAGCCTTGGCAGGAGCAGGCGCTGCGGCGGCCGCGGACGCGGCCACCTCCGCCGCATTCGCCTGCTTGGCTTCTTCGCGCAATCGCTTCGATTCGTCCAGCAGATAGCGCTGGTAGTCGTCCAGGTCGCCGTCGAAGTCGCGCACCTCGCCACGGCCCACCAGCCAGAACTCATCGCACACGGTGCGCAGCAGGGCGCGGTCGTGGCTCACCAGCATCAGCGTGCCTTCGAACTCGTTCAGCGCCATGGCCAGGGCCTCGCGTGTCGCCAGATCCAGGTGGTTGGTCGGCTCGTCCAGCAGCAGCAGGTTGGGGCGCTGCCACACCATCATGGCCAGCACCAGGCGCGCCTTCTCGCCACCGCTCATGGTGCCGACCGGCTGCTTGACCATGTCGCCGCTGAAGTTGAAGCTGCCCAGAAAGCCGCGCAGGTCCTGCTCGGTGCGGGCGGCCGGCGCGGCCGAGCCCAGCTCGCGCGCCAGGCGCACCATGTGCTCCAGCGGGTTGCTGGTCTCGTGCAGCACGTCCAGCTCCTGCTGGGCGAAGTAGCCGATCGCCAGGCCCTTGCCTTCGGTCACGGTGCCCGAGACCAGCGGCAGGTCGTGCGCCACCGTCTTCACGAAGGTGGACTTGCCCTGCCCGTTGGCGCCCAGGATGCCGATGCGCTGGCCGGCCAGCACGCCGCGGCTCACGCCCGACAGGATGGTGGTGGCGCTGCCGTCTTCCTGCATGTAGCCGAAGCTCGCATCCGTGATGCTGAGCATCGGATTGGGCAGGTTGGCCGGCTCCTTGAAGCTGAAGGTGAATTCGGCCTCGGCCAGCAGCGGGGCCACGCGCTCCATGCGGGCCAACGCCTTGACCCGGCTCTGCGCCTGCTTGGCCTTGCTGGCCTTGGCCTTGAAGCGGTCGATGAACTTCTGAAGGTGGGCGATCTTTTCCTGCTGGCGTTCGTGGGCGATCTGCTGCTGCTCCATGCGCAACGCGCGCATGTCCTCGAACTTGCTGTAGTTGCCGCCGTAGCGTGTGAGCTTGGCCTGCTCGATGTGCACGGTGACGTTGGTCACGGCGTCCAGGAACTCGCGGTCGTGGCTGATGACGAGCATCGTGCCGTCGTACTTCTGCAGCCAGGCTTCGAGCCAGACCAGGGCGTCCAGGTCCAGGTGGTTGGTGGGCTCGTCCAGCAGCAGCAGGTCGCTGGGGCACATCAGCGCGCGGGCCAGTTGCAGGCGCATGCGCCAGCCGCCGGAGAAGCTGTTGACCGGCCGGTCCAGCTCGTGCAGCTTGAAGCCCAGGCCCATGATGAGGGCTTGCGCCCGCGGCACGGCGTCGTGCTCGCCGGCATCGGCGATGTCGCTGTAGGCCTGGCCCAGGGCCATGCCGGCATCGGCGTCGTCGGGATTGGCGGCATGCAGGGCCTCGGCGGTGGCGAGGGCCGCGCGGGCTTCGGCCAGGCGGGTGTCGCCGGCCACCACGAAGTCGGTGGCCGAGTCCTCAGTCTCGGGCATGTGCTGGGCCACCTGGGCCATGCGCCATTGCTTCGGGATGCTGAAGTCGCCGCCGTCCTCGTGCAGGGTGCCATTGAGGAGGGCGAACAGGGTGGACTTGCCGGCACCGTTGCGGCCGACCAGACCGACCTTCTCGCCGGGGTTGAGGGTGACGCTCGCGCTGTCGAGCAGCACCTTGGTGCCGCGGCGCAGGACGACGTTGTTCAGGATGATCATGAGTGGGCGACGAGGGCGTCGCGGGTCAGCAGCAGCACCTGGTCGTCGCCGGCGCTGGTCGAGAGCCAGACGGCCTCGAGGTGGGGAAAGGCGGCCTCGAAGAAAGGCCGCTCGTTGCCGATCTCCAGCACCAGCACGGCGTGTTCGCTCATGCGCGTGGGGGCATCGGCGAGCAGGCGGCGCACGAAGTCCATGCCGTCGGCGCCGCCGGCCAGCGCCAGTTCGGGCTCGGCGCGGTATTCCTGCGGCAGCGCGGCCATGCTGGCGGCGTTGACGTAGGGCGGGTTGCACAGGATCAGGTCGTACACGCCATCGACACCTGCCAGCCCGTCGGACTGCAGCAGACGCACGCGGGCATCGAGCTGATGACGCGCGACGTTGATGGCCGCCACTTCCAGCGCCTCGGGCGAGATGTCGGCGGCATCGACCTGCACCTCCGGCCAGGCCAGGGCGGCCAGCACGGCCAGGCTGCCGTTGCCGGTGCACAGGTCCAGCACGCGCTGCGTGTGCTCGCCCAGCCAGTTGTCGATGCTCGCGTCGGCCAGCAGTTCGGCGATGAAGCTGCGCGGCACGATGGCGCGCTCGTCCACGTAGAAGTCCACGCCCTGCAGCCAGGCCTCTTTGGTCAAGTAGGCGGCAGGCTTGCGGGTGGCGATGCGCTCGTCGACCAGCGCGCGCACCTGCGCCGCGGCGCCGGGCGCAACGGCGCGCTCGGCGTTCTCGTCCAACTGGTCCAGCGGCAGGCGCAGGCGCCACAGCACCAGCCAGGCGGCCTCGTCGAAGGCGTTGGTGGTGCCGTGGCCGAAGGCGACGCCGGCCTGGACCAGGCGCTGCTCGGCCTCCTGCACCAGGGCCATCACCGTCAGGGCGGTGTCTTCAGACATGGGCGACGGCCTCCAGCCGCTCGATGGTGCGGCGGTACATGTTCTTGAGCGTCTCGATGGCCGCGACCTCGATGTGCTCGTCTATCTTGTGGATGCTGGCGTTGACCGGGCCCAGCTCCACCACCTGCGCGCAGACCTTGGCGATGAAGCGGGCGTCGCTGGTCCCGCCGCTGGTGGAGAGCTCGGTCTCGATGCCCGCCTCGTCGCGGATGGCCGCCTGCACGGCCTCGACCAGCGCGCCCGGCGTGGTCAGGAAGGGCAGGCCGCCGATGGTCCACTTCAGGTCGTATTCGACGCCGTGCGCATCCAGCACCGACTGCACGCGCTGCTGCAGCGCCTCGGCCGTGACCTCGGTGGAGAAGCGGAAGTTGAAGTCGATGACCGCATGGCCCGGGATCACGTTGCTCGCACCCGTGCCCGCATGGATGTTGCTGATCTGCCAGCTGGTCGGCTGGAAGTAGGGGTTGGGCTTCGGGTCCCAGCCGCCGGCGGCATTGATGGCCACCAGCTCGGCCAGTGCAGGCGCGAAGGCATGCACCGGGTTCTTCGCCAGGTGCGGATAGGCGATGTGGCCCTGCACGCCATGCACCGTCAGTTTGCCGCTCATGGTGCCGCGGCGGCCGTTCTTGATCATGTCGCCGCAGCGGCTGACCGAGGTGGGCTCGCCGACGATGCAGTAGTCCAGCCGCTCGCCCCGCGCCGCCAGCTGATTGCAGACCACCACCGTGCCATCGACGCCGGGGCCTTCCTCGTCGCTGGTCAGCAGCAGGGCCAGGCGAAGCGTGGGGTCGGGATGGGCGGCCAGGAATTCCTCGATGGCGACGACGAAGGCCGCCAGCGAACTCTTCATGTCGCAGGCCCCGCGGCCGTAGAGCTTGCCGTCGCGATGCGTCGGGGTGAAGGGCGGGCTGGTCCACTGCTCCAGCGGCCCGGTGGGTACCACGTCGGTGTGGCCGGCGAAGACCAGCGTCGGCGCCGTCGGCGCGCCGCGCACCGCCCACAGGTTGGTCACGCGGAAGTCGTCGGGCCCGCTCGCGATGGTCTCGAGCGTGAAGCCCAATGGGGCCAGGCGTTCGCCCAGGATCTGCTGGCACTGCGCGTCCTCGGGCGTGACGGAAGGGCAGGCGATCAGTTCTTCGGCGAGTTGCAGGGTTCGGGTCATGGCAATGGCGGAAAGAAAGGGACGCCATGAGCTTTGGTGTCCCCGAAAAAATGGTTAGGGCACAGGCCCTTGGCGCGAGCGATCCGGCGCGCGGACGAAAGCGCCAGAAGCCGCAATTTATCGAGTCATCAGAAGGCCGCGGAGCAGGCCACCCCAGAGCACCCGAGGAACTGGCTTCGCCAGGCCTCTGGGTGCGCCCCCCTCCAAGCCGAAGGCGCCAGAGAGGGGGGAGCCGCGAAGCGGCATGGGGGGTGAACGCTCATCACCCCGGATGCACATCCAACGTGATGTCCGTGAACGTCGGCGCCTCGGTCTGCTGCATCAGCGGGGGCTCGGCCTTGCCGGGCTCGCGCGGACGGTTTTCGTTCTGCAGCCGCCACATCAGGTTCGCGGGCGAGTCGGCGTGCACCAGGGCCTCGTCGCGGCTGACCTTGCCCTCCAGCACCAGCCGGGCGATCGCTTCCTCGAAGGTCTGCGAGCCCTCGGCCATGGAGTGTTCCATGGCGTCCTTGATGCCGTCGAAGTCGCCGCGCTCGATCAGGTCGCGCACCAGCGCCGTGTTGAGCATCACCTCCACCGCCGGCACGCGCGCACCCTGCGGCGTGCGCAGCAGGCGCTGGGCGATCACGGCGCGCAGGCCGCTGGCCATGTCGTTGAGCAGCGTCGAGCGCACTTCCAGCGGGTAGAAGCTCTGGATGCGGTTGAGCGCGCGGTAAGCGTTGTTGGCATGCAGCGTGGCCAGCACCAGGTGGCCCGACTGCGCATAGGCCAGCGCGGCGCTCATGGTCTCGCGGTCGCGGATCTCGCCGATCAGGATCACGTCGGGCGCCTGGCGCAGCGCGTTCTTCAGGGCGGTCTCCAGCGTGGCCGTGTCGTGGCCCACTTCGCGCTGGTTGACCACCGACTTCTTGTTCTGGAAGGCGAACTCGATGGGCTCCTCGATGGTGAGAATGTGGCCGGGCGTGCTCTCGTTGCGCAGGTCCAGCATCGAGGCCAGCGTGGTCGACTTGCCCGAACCCGTGGCGCCGACCATCAGGATCAGCCCGCGGCGCTCCATGACCAGCGTCTTGAGCACCGGCGGCAACGCCAGCGTGTCGAAGGGCGGCACGGTCACGGGGATGAAGCGCACCACCACGGCGCAGCTGCCGCGCTGGCGCATCGCGCTCACCCGGAAGCTGCCCACGTCGCGCAGCGGCACGGCGGTGTTGAGCTCGCCGGTGCGCTCGAACTCGGCCATGCGTTTCTCGTCGATGATCTCCCGCAGCAGCTCCAGCGGCGCCGACACGGGCAGGATCTGGCCGTTGATCGGCATGCACTGGCCGTTGATGCGGATCAGCGCGGCAGCCTTCGGCGACAGGTAAACGTCGGAGGCCTGGCGTTCGGCCATCAGTCGAAGAATGCGCTCCATCGTTCCCATGGCGGCTCCAGAGTGAATGTACGGCGTGTGGTGGTGGGGCTTGCAAGAAAAAGGCCGCCCGCAGGCGGCCGCTGCCCGGCAGGTCAGTCGCGCAACAGGTCGTTCAGGCTGGTCTTGGAGCGGGTCTGCGCATCCACCGTCTTGACGATGATGGCGGCGTAGGTGCTGTAGTCCTGGCCCGACTTGGTCTTCTTGGGCAGGTTGCCGCTGATGACCACGCTGCCCGAGGGCACGCGGCCATAGCTGATCTCGCCTGTGTCGCGGTTGAAGATCGGCGTGCTCTGGCCGATGTACACGCCCATGCCCAGCACCGAGTTCTCTTCGACGATCACGCCTTCGACCACTTCGGAGCGGGCGCCGATGAAGCAGTTGTCCTCGATGATGGTCGGGTTGGCCTGCAGGGGCTCCAGCACGCCGCCCAGGCCCACGCCGCCCGAAAGGTGCACGTTCTTGCCCACCTGGGCGCAACTGCCCACGGTGGCCCAGGTGTCGACCATGGTGCCTTCGTCCACGTAGGCGCCGATGTTGACGTAGCTGGGCATCAGGATCGCGCCCTTGGCGATGTAGCTGCCACGGCGGGCGACGGCGGGCGGCACGATGCGCACGCCGGCCTGCTTCAGCTCATCGGCCGACAGGTGCGAGAACTTGGTCTGCACCTTGTCGTAGAAGCCCAGGCTGCCGGCCTGGATCTGCTCGTTGTCCTTCAGGCGGAAGGACAGCAGCACGGCCTTCTTGACCCACTGATGCACCGTCCATTGGCCCACGCCTTCGCGGGTGGCCACGCGCAGGCTGCCGTTGTTGAGCTGGACGATCACATGCTCGACCGCGTCGGCCACTTCCTTGGGGGCCTGGCTGGGGGAGAGGGCGGCGCGGTCTTCCCACGCGGCGTCGATGATCTGTTGCAGTTGCTGGGTCATTGGATTCGGACTCGAAGGGAGAGGCGAGAAGAAGTGGGGCGCGGCTCAGGCCGAAGGTGCCTGGGTGGCGAATTCGGCGATGCGGCGCGCGGCTTCGGTGCATTCGGCGGTGTCGGCCACCAGGGCCATCCGCACGCGGCCGCGGCCGGGATTGCTGCCTTGCGCCTCGCGCGCCAGGTAGCTGCCGGGCAGCACCGTCACATTGTATTGAGCGTACAGGGCGCGGGCGAAGGCCGCGTCGTCGCCGTTCCAGGCTGCGGGCACGCCGGCCCACAGGTAGAAGCTGGCGTCGGGCAGGCGCACATCCAGCACCGACTCCAGGATCGGCGTGACGGTGGCGAACTTGCGGCGGTACTGCTCGCGGTTGTCCACCACATGGGTCTCGTCGCCCCAGGCCGCGATGCTGGCGGCGGCCACGAGGCCGCTCATGGCGCTGCCGTGGTAGGTGCGGTAGAGCAGGAAGCGCTTGATGATCTCGGCGTCGCCGGCGACGAAGCCGCTGCGCAGGCCGGGCACGTTGCTGCGCTTGGAAAGCGACGTGAGCGCGATCAGCCGGCGGAAATCGCGGCCCAGCTTGGCCGCGGCTTCCAGTCCGCCCAGGGGCGGTTCGTCGCGGAAGTAGATCTCGCTGTAGCACTCGTCCGAGGCGATGACGAAGCCGTGCTCGTCCGAGAGGGCGAAGAGCTTGCGCCATTCGTCGAGCGGCATGACGGCCCCGGTCGGGTTGCCCGGCGAGCAGACATACACCAGCTGGGTCCGCTGCCACACCTCGGCCGGCACGCTGTCCCAGTCCACCGCGAAGTTGCGGGCCGGGTCGCTGGGTGCGTACCAGACGTCGGCGCCGGCCAGCAGGGCCGAGCCCTCGTAGATCTGATAGAAGGGATTGGGCGAGACGACGATGGGCCGCGGGGTGCGGCTGCTGTCGACCACCGTCTGCGCCAGCGCGAACAGCGCCTCGCGCGAGCCGTTGACCGGCAGCACCTGCGTGGCCGGATCGAGCGCCAGGCCGTAGCGCGTTTGCAGCCAATTGGTGAAGGCGGTGCGCAGCTTCAGGTCGCCGGCCGTGGCCGGATAGCCGGAGAGGGAGTCGAGGCCCTCGATCAGGGCCTGCTTGATGAAGGGCGGGGTGGGATGCTTGGGTTCGCCGATGCCCAGGCTGATGGGCGAGAAGGCGGCGCTGGGCGTGACGCCAGCAAAGAGCTGCCGCAGCCGTTCGAAGGGATAGGGCTGCAGCCTGTCGAGCAGGGGATTCATGGGCGCGGATTATCGGGGGAGGCCGACATCCAGCGCGCCTGGCCGTGTCAGGCCAGGCAGGCGCCGTCGGCCAGCAGCTGGCGCCGCAGGGCCTGCACGTCGATGGCGCGCAGGTCGGCCCCACCGTCCGCGCGCACCGCCAACGCCGCCGCCGTGCCCGCCGCCTGGCCCATCGCCATGCAGATCGTCATCACCCGCACCGCGGCCAGCGCCTCATGGGTGGCCGAGATGCCGCGGCCGGCCACCAGGGCGTTGTCCATCCCGCGCGGGATCAGGCTGCGCAGCGGGATGCGGTAGGCATGCTCCTCGCCCAGCGAGCGGTAGGTCAGCCCACCACCCGCGGCGGGGTGGATGTCGATGGGGTACGCACCCGCGGCAATCGCATCGGCGAAGGGTTCGGGCCGCAGCAGTTCTTCGGCGGTGAGCACGTGGTCGCCGGCCACGCGGCGCGTCTCGCGGATGCCGACCTGCGTGCCGAAGTTGAGCAGGCGGCCACGCTCGCAGCCCGGCAGCGCGCGCTGCAGGAAGGCCGCGGCGCGCCAGGCCTGGCGGCGGCCTTCGATCTCGGCGCGGCCCAGGGCCATCGGGTCGGTGGCGTCGATGCCCAGGCGGCTGATGTTGAACCACCCGTCGTCGGAGAACGGGTCGCGCGCCAGATGCAGCGCTGCCCGGGCCAGCTCGCCCTGCTCGAAGCCGCGGCGGGCGATGGCCTCCTTTTCTTCACTCGTCAGGGCGTCGAGCCGCGAGAAGTCGATGGGGCCGAAGCGGAACATCATGGTTGCGGGCTGCAGGGCCTCGCCATCGCCCAGTTCGAGGAAGGTGGCGCCGGCCTGCTTCATGGCGTCCATGTCGCCCGAGGTGTCGATCAGCACCTGCGGCCGAACGGTGCGCAGGCCGCCCTTGGTCAGCACGCGCACCGAGGCGATGCGCCGGCCCTCGCGCTGCACGTCCAGCAGCGTGGCATGCAGCAGCGGCTGCACGCCGGCCTCGCGCACGAGGTCGTCCAGCACCAGCTTGAGCAGCTCGGGCGCGTATTCGACGCGGTCCATCCGGTGGCCGGTGGACATGACGAAGCTGTGGTGCTCGCCCGCGCCGCCGTAGTCGCGCAGGCGCTCCACCACCTCCTGCGCCAGGCCGGCGACCACGCGGCGGCCGGCAGCCGTCTGCCAGCTGTTGAATTGGGCGACGGCCCCGGCCGTGGCGTTGCCGCCGAGGAAGCCGTAGCGCTCCATCAGCACGGTGCGGGCACCCTGGCGCGCGGCGGCCACCGCGGCCACCGTGCCGGCCACGCCGCCGCCGCAGACCAGCACGTCGGCCTCGATGGCCGGCAGGGCGTCGGCGGGCTTCGTCGTCGTCAGCGTCATCGACTCAGCCTGCCTTGATTCCACGCGATTTCACGATGTCGGCATAGCGGCGCGTCTCGGCCTGCAGGAAGCGGGCGGTGGCCTGGCGGTCCATCACCACCGGCTCCACATTGAGCATGGCGAACTTGGACTTGACCGTCTCCGAGGCCAGCACCTTGGCCAGCGCGGCTTCGAGCCGTGCCAGCCCGGCCGGCGCAATGCTGCCGTGCGGCGCCAGCAGGGCGGCCCAGCCGCGCACCTCCAGTGCCGGATAGCCCAGCGACTTGACCGTCGGCACACCCGGCAGGTCTGCCACCGGCTGCGACGACGACACTGCCAGCGCCCGCAGCTTGCCCGCCTTGATGTGCGGCGCCACGCTCGGCAGGTTGAGGAAGCCGAAGCCCAGCAGCCCGCTGATCAGGTCGGGCATGAGCGCACTTTCGCCCTTGTAGGCCACCGGCACGATCTCCGCGCCCACCTGGCCCGCGAAGATCTCCGAGGCGATGTGCGCCAGCGTGCCCGTGCCGCTGTTGCCGGCACTCAACTGCCCCGGCTTGGCCTTGGCCTGTGCCACCAGCTCCTGAATCGAGCGGATGGGCGAGCTGGCCGGCACCACCAGCACCAGCGGCTGGTCGGAGACCATGCCCACCGCGTCGAAGTCGGCGATGGGGTCGTAGCCGATCTGCGGGTTGAGCGCGGGGTTGATGACCATGCTGTTGCTGGCCATCAGCAGCGTGTGACCGTCGCGCGCCTGGGCGGCTGCCATCACGCCAATGGCGCTGCCGGCGCCGGGCTTGTTCTCGACGATCACGGCCTGGCCGAGCAGTGGCGACAACAGGTCGCCCAGCACGCGGGCCGAACTGTCCGCACCGCCGCCGGGCGCGAAGGGCACGATGATCCGCACGGTCTTGGTGGGCCAATCGGCCTGGGCGTGGGTGGTGAAGGGCAGGGCGCCCGCGCCAGAGGCGGCGAGCCAGCCGAGCGCAGCCCGGCGGGTGAATCGAATGGTCATGAACTGCGTGTCTCCGTCTTTCGCTACGGCCGGGATCATGGCCGCTTGCGCGCTTGCCGTGAAATACCAAGACGCGCGATCTGCATAACATGTCGTTATGCACGCCCAGCCCCTTTGCCGACTATGAACCTGCGCCAGATCGAAGTCTTCCGCGCCGTGATGCTGGCCGGCTCCATCACCGATGCCGCGCGGCTGCTGCATGTGTCGCAGCCGGGCATCAGCCGCATGCTGTCGCACATCGAACTGCAGCTGGGCCTCAAGCTCTTCGAGCGTGGCCGCGGCCGGCTGAGGCCGACGCCCGAGGCGCAGGCGCTGTACGAGGAGGTCGAGTCGGTCTACCGCGGCGTGCGCGGCATCGAGACGCGCGCCCAGGCCCTGCGCGACGGCACCGGCCTGCGCCTGCGCGTGCTGTGCAGCCCCAGCGCCGGGCTGGAACTGGTGCCGGGGGCCTTGCATGCGCTGTCGCAGCGCTTTCCGTCGGCGCAGCTCTACATGGAGACACTGCGTGCCCGGGAAATGGTTGGCCAGCTGGTGCACCACGAGGCCGACATCGCCATCTGCACGCTGCCGGTCACGCATCCGCTGCTCACGGCGCAGACGCTGGGGCACTGGACTATGGGCTGCGTCTTTCCGGCCGATCACGCCTTTGCTCAGCGCCGCACCGTGCGCATGGCCGACCTGCTGCGCGAACCGCTCATCGCCTTCAGCGAGGACACGCCGCAAGGGCAGCTGATGCGCCGGGCGGCGGAGAAGGCGGGACAGTCGCCGGCCTCACGCATCGAGGTGCGCTCGGGCCAGGCGGCCTGTGCGCTGGTGGCCAGCGGGGCTGGCGTTGCGCTCGTGGATGATCTGACGGCGCGGGCGTGGCAGAACGAGCTGCTGGGGTGGCGTCCGATTGCGGCGGCGCCGACGCAGCCGGTGCTGGCGGTGCGGCACGGGGCGATGCCGGCGTCGAGTCTGGGGGACGCGTTGGGGGGGTTGGTGGGGGAGCAACTGAAAGAAAAGCGTTGAGCGCGCGCTGCGAACCGTGCTGCGTTCTTGATTAGTCGGCCCTGCAAAATTCAGAGAGCCACCCAGCCGACGCGAGCGGCCCTGGCTTTGCCCACGCCCGAGGCCACTGCAAGCGAGTGCACCAGCATG
>NZ_JBEPKY010000045.1:0-10874 GCF_040544975.1 Pseudacidovorax sp. 1753
CGCCCTCGTGCAGTTGCGCTTCACTTCGTTCGTCGTGATCAACTTACGGCGGGACTTGCACCCGCAAGAGTGCGCCCATGCTGGGCGCACAAAGAAAACGGGCCCCGAAGGGCCCGTCGTCCTGCCGCAGGCCCCTCGGCAGGGGCCACGTTGTCAGCGCGCTGGCGTGGCGACCTCGGACTGGATCTTCCAGGCCTGGCCTTCGCGCACGAAGCGCAGCGTCTTGTTGACCACGTCGTTGTAGTCGCTGGAGCGGTAGGTCTGCTTGAAGGACGCCTGGGCGGCATTGGCGCCGTCCGCGCGCACCTGCAGGTCCTCCACCGTCACGCTGATCGGGCCGGCCTTGGTCACGCGCGAGCTGCGCAGCGACTTCCAGGCCTCCACGCTGCCCTGCTGCGGACGGAAGCTGCTCGAATAGAAGGCCATGTAGTTGTTCAGGTCCTTGGCCGACCAGGTGCGGGCCCAGGCCTGCACCGTGGACGCCACGCCGGACGTGTCGGGCGTGGTCTGTGCCGGCACCGGCAGCGGGCGCGGTGCAGGCGAGGTCTGGCCCGGCGTGGGCTGCAGCGGCGGCCGGGAGGCCACCACGGCCGCGGTGTCCAGCACCTGCGGCGGCGTCATCTCGGTGCTGCACAGCACGGCCTCGTCCTCGGCCTGGCCGCCCTCGGGCACCTCGGGCGCATCGACCATCAGCGGCTTCTGGTTCATGGCGGGCAGCAGGCCGTTGGTCTGCTGCAGCACGCGGTAGCCGGCCAGCAGGTAGTCGTAGCGGGCGTTCACCACCGCGCGACGGGCCTGGAACACCTCGTTCTCGGTGTCCAGCAAGTCCAGCAGCGAGCGCTGGCCGATGTCGAACTGCTGGCGGAAGGCCTCGCGCGCCTTCTCGCTGGACAGCTGGTGCTGCTCCAGGTAATTGAGCTGCTCGCGCAGGCGGCGCAGGTCGTTGTAGGCGATGGTGGCGGTCTGGCGGATGTTGCGGCAGGCCAGGTCGCGCTGGTCCTGCGCCGCGTAGAAGTTTTCCTGTGCCGCACGAGCGCGGGCATCGTCGGCACCGCCGCGGTACAGGTTGTAGTTCAGCACCACCTGCACCGAACTGTTCTGCACACGCTGCACGGTGTCCAGGCCCGACAGCTGCTTGTCGGTGCCGGTCTGCGCCACGAAGGCCACGGTGGGCGACTTGGCGGCGGTGCGCACATCCAGGTCGGCGCGGGCGGCGCGGATGCCCGACACGGCCGACAGGAAGCCCGGGTTGCGGCGCATGGCCTCGTTCAGCACCTGCTGGGCAGGCGGCAGGTTGGCCGAGGTCTCGGGCACCGGCGCCAGCTGGGCCGCGGGCAGCTGGCCCACCAGGCGCTGGAAGCGCTGGGTCACGTCGTGCAGGTTGGCGCTGTCGGTCAGCCAGTTCGACTGCGACAGGGCTGCGCGGCCCTGGGACAGCTCCAGATCCACACGCTTGCCCACGCCGGCCGAGGCCCGACGGTCGAGCTGCTCGCGCGTCTCGTTGTGGAAGCCCCAGTTGTCGGCAGCCAGGCGCTCCAGCTCGCGGTAGCGGGCCACGTCGATGTAGGCCTGCACGGCCTGCAGCGCGATCTCGTCGCTGGCGGCCAGGTAGTCGTAATAGCGGCTCAGCTTGGCAAAGCCGGCACGGCGCGTGTCGCTGGACGCGGCGCCGCCGTCGAACAGGGTCTGACGCAGCTGCAGGTTGGCGCCGGGGCGGCTGTAGCTCTGGCTGTCGTTGCCGCTGATGCGGCTGCTCTGATAGCCGGTGAAGGCCTGCAGGTCCACCTGCGGGCGCAGCGCGCTGCGCGCCACCGCCTGTTCGGCGTCGGACGCCTGGTACATGCGCAGGCGGGCCAGCACCTCGGGATTGCGGCTGATGGCCAGGCCGACGGCATCGCCCAGCGAGGCCGGGGGCAGCGCGGTCGCAGCAGCCGAAGGCGCCGCCGCGGGCATCGGCGCGGGCGCCGAAGTGGCAGGCGTCTGGGCGACGGCGACACTGCAGGCCAACAGGGCGGCCACGGCAACGGGGCGGAAGGTCAGCATGGACATACGATCAATCAAGGTCCCGAGTGGATTTGTAAAAAAAGATGGCGCGTGTCTGGTTGTTGTCAGGCTTTGTTCGCACGCGCCGCGCAACTGGGCAGGCCAACTGCATCAATCTAATAAATTATTCTACGTATCGGTAACAGATCGGTTAAGAATGTTGCAACACTTCGCTTACATTCGGAACTTTTCCGCACTGGGCCGCTGAAGGACGCCATTCCGCCTCCCCCCTCGCACGCGGCCTGTCGTGTTTACGCAACTCTTCTTCGCCCTGTTGCCCGGCCCGCGCACGCCGCCCGTGGCGGGTCGCCGGACATGGGTCGCACTGCTCCTGGCCGTGCTGCTGGCGCTGGGCGGCCCGGTCGGCGTCCGCGCCTGGGACGCGGCGCTCATGGAGCGCACCATGGTCCAGCGCTACGGCGCCTGGGGCCAGCAGGCCTTCACGGCCTGGCGCACGCTGGTGGACAGTGCCGCCCAGCTCGACGAACGCGAGAAGCTGCGCCGCGTGAACGAGCACTGGAACCGTGCGGTGCGCTTCGGCGAGGACATGGAGATCTGGGGCCAGGAGGACTACTGGGCGACGCCCGTCGAGACCCTGGGCCGCGGCCGCGGCGACTGCGAGGACTACGTCATCGGCAAGTACTTCACCCTGCGCGCCATGGGCGTGCCCGAGGAGCGACTGCGCCTGACCTATGTACGCGCCCGCGTGGGCGGCGCCACACAGGCGCACATGGTGCTCAGCTACTACGCCACGCCCGAGGCCATGCCGCTGGTGCTCGACAGCCTGGTCTCCAGCATCATGCCGGCCAGCTCGCGCCCCGACCTCACGCCCGTCTTCAGCTTCAACGCCGAAGGCATCTTTGCCGGGCCCGGCAACACCGCCAGCCACCCGGTGGACCGGCTCACCCGCTGGCGCGACGTGCTCGCGCGCATGCGGGCCGAGGGCTCGATCCCATGACCTTCCCCTGCCCTGCCGGCGCCGGTTGCGGCCACCGCGCCCGGCCCCGTCCCCTCCAAGGAGAAATCCCGTGTCCCTCTTGAGACGACTCTGGCTCAGCGTGCTGCTGGCCATGTTCGCGGTGCTGCTGGGCACCTGGGCCGTCAGCATCGCCACCTCGCGGCTGTACCTGCAGCAGCAACTGCTCGCGCAGGGGGCGGACGCGGCCGTCTCGCTGGCCATGTCCATCTCGCAGCAGGGCGACGACCCGGCCATGGCCGAGACCCTGGTCAATGCCCTGTTCGACAGCGGCCACTTCCAGCAGGTGCGCTACACCGACGTGAAGGGCCAGGTCGTCGTCGACCGCAACCGCGGCACCGTGCAACCGGGGGCGGACGTGCCGGCCTGGTTCACCCACCTGCTGCCGCTGCAGGCCACGCCGGGCGAGGCGCTGGTGAGCAACGGCTGGCAGCAGGCCGGCCGGGTAAGGGTGATCGCCAGCACCCAGTACGCCTATGTGGCCCTCTGGCGCGGCACGCTGCTGCTGGGCGCCCTGCTGGCCCTCACGGGCCTGCTGTGGGGCATGGGCATCACGGCCCTGGTGCGCTGGTTGCGCCGGCCCCTCAAGCACATGGCCGACCAGGCCGATGCGGTGGGCAACGGCCAGTTCCACACCATCGAGGAGCCGCGTGTGACCGAGCTGCGCAGCATGGCGCGCGCACTCAACCGCATGGTGGCGCGGGTGCATGCCATGTTCACCGAGCAGGCGGCCCAGATCCGCCGCCTGCATGCCGAAGCCACGCGCGACCCGGTCAGCCGCCTGCCCAACCGCGAGTTCTTCATGGGCGCGCTGCGCAATGCCCTGGACGACGAGGCCGAGGACCCGGCCGGCGGCCTGCTGCTGCTGCGCGTGGGCAACCTGATGGCGCTGAACCGGCAGATCGGCCGCGAGCGCGCGGACCGCTGGCTGGCCGCTGTGGCCAAGGCGCTCTCCGGCGTGCTGCCGGCCGAAGGCGACCGGGTGCTGGCCCGCCTGAACGGGGCCGACTTCGCCTACCTCTGGCCCGGTGGCAGCGCGGCCGAGCGGGCCGAACTCGCACGCCGGGCCCATGCCGCCGTGCTGTCGCTGCAGGATGCGCGCGACGGCGACCTGTCGAGCGCCTTCGCACCGCCCGCCTCCGGCTTCGCGCCCCTGCCTACCGGATTCGGCGCCCTGCCCAGCGACTTCGGCACGCTGGCGATCGGCGAGCCGGCGCCGGGCGCGCCAGCCTCGGGCTGGACCGACGCCGGGGCACGCCTGCCGGCTGCCCAGGTCGATGTCGCGCACGGCCACTGGCACCGCGGCGAAAGCCCGGGTGAGGTGATGGCACGGCTGGACGCCGCCCTGATGCAGGCCGAGGGCGCCGTGCGCGGCATCGCCGAGGCGGCGGAGCCCGGCAGCGAGGTGCCGGTGATCGGCGAAAGCGGCTGGGACAACCTGCTGCAACAGGCCCTGCAGGAGCAGCGCTTCACGCTGGTCTTCTATCCCGTGTGCCAGACCGATGGCCGGCTGATCCACCACGAGGCCATGCTGCGCATGACGCCCCCGCCCGATGCGCCCGAAGGCAGCGCGCTGCTGTCGGCCGGCCAGTTCATGCCCGCCGCACTGCGCCTGGGCTGGGTGCAGGAATGCGACCTGATCGCCACCCGCCTGGCCCTGGACAGCCTGCAGCGCCAGCCCGGGCCGCTGGCGGTCAACCTCTCGCCGCGCTCGCTGCTGGAGCCCAGCTTCCTGCCGAGGCTGGACACGCTGCTGCGCAGCCATCCGGCCGAATGCAACTGGCTGTCCTTCGAGCTGAGCGAGCGCGGGCTCGAAGAGCATGTGGACGCCCTGGCCATGCTCGCCCAGGTGCTGGCCCGCCACGGCTGCCGCCTGGGTGTGGAGCATTTCGGCCGCCAGCTCGCGCTGCTGCCGCGGTTGCACGAGCTGCAGTTGCACTACCTGAAGATCGACGGCTCCTTCGTGGCCAGCGTGGAAAGCAGCGAGGGCTACCGCCGCCTGGTGCAGGCCATGGTGGAAGTGGCACGCGGCCTGGGCGTGGAGGCCTATGCCGAGCAGGTGTCCTCGGCCGGTCAATGGCGCGCGCTGGCCGGCCTCGGCATCGGCGGCGTGACCGGGCCGGCCGTCACGCGCTACCTCAACCGCTGAATCCGACCCCCTAAAACGTCGGACCGGGCGGCGACGCGGCCAGGCCGCGCAAGCGCTGCGCGCACGACCGTCCAGGCATCCGAGCGCACCCGCGCGTCTCGCAAAAAAAAGCAGCCCCCGCGAGGGGGCTGCCTTGCTTGGGGCCTTCGCCGATCAGTCGGTGATCAGCTTGCCCTGGTTCAGCAGGTTCTGGATGATGGCCGCGTCGGTGAGCGAGTTGTTGGCCGTCAGGTCCACGTTGCTCAGCACGATCTGCTGGGTCACCGCACCGCCGGCCGCGCCGTCGTGCTTCACGTCGATCACCGTGTCGCTGCCCGACTTGCTGAAGTGCAGGAAGCTGCCGAGGTTGCCGATGCCGCTGTTGTGGTTCTCGCCCTGGAGCAGGTCGCGCAGGTCGAGCACGTCGCCACCGTTGGCCTTGGAGGCCGTGCCGAAGTCCGTGACGATGTCGCGCGCCGGCGTGGCCGACGTGCCTTGGTCGCCCAGCTTCCACACGAAGGTGTCGGCACCGGCGCCGCCGGTCAGCACGTCGTTGCCCGAGCCGCCGCGGATCGTGTCCGCACCGTCGCCGCCGCGGATCGAGTCGTCGCCGGCACCGCCGTTGATGACGTCGTTGCCGGTGCTGCCCACGATGCGGTCGCCATGGTCGGTGCCCGTGTAGTCCTGGCCGGTGGTGGTCGTCAGCTGGATCTCGGACGGCGCCTCGATCCTGATCGTCACCGTCGAGGTGGCGGTGTCGCCGTCCTTGTCGGTCACGGTGTAGCTGAAGTTCTGCGTCACCGACTGTCCCGGGGCCAGCGTGTCGCGGGTGGCGCGGTTGACCTCGAAGTCGTAGGTGCCGTCGGCATTGGCCTTCATCGTGCCGTACTGGCTCGTCAGGTCGCCCCAGCTCACGCTGGCCAGCCCGTCGGCGCCCGCCTGCGCATCCACCTGGCCGGTGATGTGCGGCAGCGCATCGGTCGAGCTGATGCTGCCCCACAGGCTGTAGGTGTTGCTGGCCTGCTCGTCGGTGTAGATCGTGTTGACCAGGTTGCCGCTGGCATCCTTGAAGCCCTCCACCCGGAAGGTGTAGCTCTGGATGCCCACCTGCACGATCACATCCTGCGCCGGCAGGCTGATGATGTCGCGCGAGGCCACGGGATCGTTGCCGTTGGGCGTCTCGGTGTGGTCGAACAGCACGTTGAAGCTCACCGCCGTCACCACGCCGTTGATCACCACGTTGGCGGACATGGTCATCGTGACCTTGTCCAGCGTGGACGAACCGCTGTTGATGGGCCAGTTGTCGTGCGTGAAGTCGGCCAGCTTGAAGGGCGTGCCAGCCTTGATGGCGGTGCCCGTGGCGCTGGTGTAGCCGATGTTGTCCACCAGCGTGTAGCCCGACTGGCCGCTGCCGCTGGCCGGCGTGCCCCAGCTGATCTTGTCGATCAGGCTGTCGTTGTCGGTGTTGGACTGGCTGGTCTGGCGCGTGCCGTTGTCGAACACCGGGTTGATCCAGCCGCCCTGCAGCGAGTTGATGCTGATGCTGTCCGCGCGCACGAAGCCGGTGGCGGTGCTGTTGGCGGCCACGGGGCTGTCGTCCTCCACGCGCACCGTCAGGCTGCCGGTGGTGGCGGCGGCCCCGTCGCTCACGCGCACGCCCACGTTGAACTGACTCACGTCCTCCTGGCCCTTGACAGGCTGGTCGAGCGGCTTGCTCAGCGTGACGGTGTAGGCGCCGTCGTTGCCGATGGCGACGCGGATGGCCTCGGTGCCCGTGGCGCTGCCGATGTGGCCGATCAGCTCCTGCGTGCCGGCGCCGGTCCAGACGATGGCCTGGCCACCCGAGGTGAGGGCCGTCGTAGGCGCCACCAGCGTCACCGCCAGCGTGTCGCCGTCGATGTCGCCGATCACCACGTTGCCCGTCGCGGTGCGTGCGTTGGTGGTGTCGGTGTTGCCCGTGGTGTCGGGGATGCCGCCCGGCAGGCCCTCTTCCGAGACGGCCGCCACGGCACCCGCCTGGATGGTGGGCGCGTTGTTGGTGCCGCCGATGGAGATCACCAGTTGCGCCGTCTCGGTCTTGCCGGCTTCGCCGGTGACGGTGTAGGTGAAGGTGTCCGTCACCGTCTTGTTGCTCGGCAGGCCGCTGGCGTTGTCGGCCACGTAGGTGTAGCTGCCGTCGGCATTGAGCGTGAGCTTGCCGTACTGGCCGGTCAGCGTCTGGCCGGGCGCGGCGGTGGCGGTGGAGGCCACGCTGGTCGCGTCTCCGCCGGTGTGCACGCCGGTGACCACCAGGCCGGTGCCCACGTCCTTGCCGCCGGCATCGGCGCCGCTCTGGATCACGCCGTTGGCCGCGGAGACGGTCAGGGTCGCACCGCTCTTGACCCTGCCGACGTCGTCGTAGGCAACGATGGGCGCATTGGTCTCGGTGTCGCTGCCGGTGCCGGTGGTGGTGGCCGTCGGCACCGTGTCATACACGGTGGCCACGGCCGTGACGGAGAGGTCGCCGGTGTACGAGGCCGGCACCGACAGGGTCAGGCCGGTGATGGTCACCGCATGGGTCACCGGATCGACGTTCACCGTGTAGCCGCCATTGCTCGTGAGCGGCAGCGTCCAGGTGCCATCGGCATTGGCCGTGCCGGCCGACAGCGTCGCCCCCGCAGGCACGCGCAGCACCACGCCGCTGACGAACTCGGAGTTGTCCACGTCGCTCGGCGTGACGGAGACCGTCACCGGCACCGTCTCGCCCACCACGTAGCTGACCTTGTTGAGCACGTAGTCGTCGTTGGTACCGGGCGCGGCGAAGTCGATGCGGCTGATCAGCGCGCCGGTGTCGCTCTTGACCGTGATCGAGGGATCGATCAGGTCGGTCACGCCCGTCACCACGCCGCCGCCGATCACACGGCCGGCTGCGTCGTACAGCGTGTAGCTGGCGTGCTCGGTCGGGTTCAGGTACGAGAAGGTCAGCGTCGCGCTGGAGGCCGCCTGGTCGAAGGCGATGGACAGTTTCTCGGACTTGCCGGACTGGTAGCCCAGCTCGGTGTCGGCACCGTTGCTGGCGGCACCGGCCACGCCGAAGCCCACCACGCCGCCACCATTGATGAAGCTGATGGTGCCCGGCGTGCCGTCCAGCTTGGTGGCCGTGACCTTGAAGCCCTGGTCGGTCGAGCCTGCGTTCTGGCTGGTCACCGTCACTTGCGTGGCCACCGGCGTTCCCAGGTCGACCGTCACTGCGGGCGTGTCCGCCACCGGCGCGATGGCCACGTTCACCGTCGTGGTGGCCGTGCCGCCTGCGCCGTCGCTCACCGTGACGGTGAAGCTGTCGTTGCCGGCGTAGTCCTTGGTGGGCGTGTACGTGTAGCTGCCGTCGGCGTTGACGACCACCGTGCCATGCGCCGGGTTGCTGCCCTTGGCATAGCTGAGGTTGTCGCCATCCACGTCGGTAGCCACCACCTTGCCGGTGACGGGCGTGTCCTCGGGGGTCGACACGGCGTAGCTGGTCGGCAGCACCGGGTTGTCGTTGACCGGGTCGATGCCGATGGTCACCGTCGAGGTGGCCGTGCCGCCCTTGCCGTCGCTGACCGTCACGGTGAAGCTGTCGCTGCCGTTGTAGTCCTTGCCCGGGTTGTAGGTGAAGGTGCCATCGGCGTTGACGGTGACGCTGCCATGGGCCGGATCGCTGCCCTTGGTGTAGCTCAGCGTGTCGCCGTCCACATCGCTGCCCACCACCTTGCCACTGACCGGCTTGTCTTCCTGGGTCGTCAGCTCGTAGTTGGGTACCGTGGGCGCGTCGTTGGTCGGCGTGACGCCGATGGTCACGGTCGAGGTGGCGGTGCCACCGTTGCCGTCGCTCACCGTCACCGTGAAGCTGTCGCTGCCGTTGTAGTCCTTGCCCGGGGTGTAGGTGTAGCTGCCGTCGGCATTGACCACCACGGTGCCGTTCTTCGGATCGCTGCCCTTGGTGTAGCCGAGCGTGTCGCCGTCCACGTCGCTGCCCACGACCTTACCGCTGATGGGCGTGTCTTCCGGCGTGGTCAGGCTGTAGTTCGGCGCGGTGGGCGCATCGTTGACCGGCGTGACGGTGATGAACACCGTCGATGTCGCCGTGCCGCCGTTGCCGTCGCTCACCGTCACGGTGAAGCTGTCCTTGCCGTTGTAGTCCTGGCTGGGCGTGTAGGTGTAGCTGCCGTCGGCGTTGACGGTGACCGTGCCATGCGCCGGGTCGCTGCTCTTGGCGAAGGTCAGCGTGTCGCCGTCCACGTCGGTGGCGGCCACCTTGCCGCTGATCGGCGTGTCCTCGGGCGTGACCAGGCTGTAGTTCTTGGTCGTCGGATCGAAGCTCTGGCCCGGCACGTTGGGCACGTCGGTGGGCACCGGCGGATCGTTCACCGGCGTGATGTTCATCGTCACCTTGGCGGTGTCGGTGCCGCCGCGGCCGTCGTCCACCGTGTACTGGAAGTCGACCTTGCCGTTGAAGTCCTTGTTGGGCGTGAAGGTGAGCGTGCCGTCGGTGTTCAGGCTCAGCACGCCGTCCTTCAGGGTCACCGGCGTGCCGACCGCGATGGGCTGTCCGTTGATCGCCGTGATGCTCAGCGCATCGCCATCGGGATCCACGTCGTTGGAGCGCGGATCGAAGGTCAGCGGTGCGTCCTCGAAGCCCGTGACCACGTTGTCCAGCGCGTTCGGTGGATCGTTCACGCTGTCCACCACGATGTTGACGGTGGCGATGTCGCGTGCCGTGCCGTCGCTCACCGTGTAGGTGAAGCTGGCCGGACCGTTGTAGCCCGCATCGGGGTTGAAGGTGATGGTGCCGTTGGCATTGAGCGTGGCGGTGCCGTGCTCGACCGCGATGGCCTGGCCGACCGTGGCAGCCTTCCCGTCGATCTGCGTCACGTTCAGTGCTTCGCCGTCCACGTCGGTGTCGTTGGCCAGCACGCTGATGGTCACGGCCGTGTCTTCCGGCGTCGTGGCCGAATCGTCCACCGCCACGGGAGCGTCATTGGCGCCCGTCACCGTGAGCGTCAGCGTCGTGGTCGAGGTGGCGCCCGAAGGATCCGTGACCGTGTAGCTGAAGACGTCCTTGGCGCTCTCGCCATCGTCCAGGCCTTGCGCGGCTGCATTGGGCGCATAGGTGTAGCTGCCATCGGCATTGATGGTCAGCGTGCCCCACTGGCCCTGGATCGGATTGCCGGCATCGACCGAGGTGCCGTTGAAGCCGACCTTGACCACCGACAGCGTGTCGCCGTCCTCGTCGCGGTCGTTGGCCAGCACGCCGCCCACCGTGCCCACCTTGAGCACCAGATCTTCGCTGGTGATGTTGGTGTCGGCCACCGCCACGGGTGCGTCATTGACGCCGCCCACGGTGATGGACACGGTCGCGGTGGAGGTGCCGCCGTTGCCGTCGCTGATGGTGTAGGTGAAGCTGTCGGCGCCGTTGTAGTCGAGGCTGGGGGTGTAGACCGGGTTGCCGTCCGCGCCCAGCGTCACGGTGCCGTGCGAGGGCTGCGTGAAGCCGATGATGCTCAGCGTGTCGCCGTCCACGTCGGTGTCGTTGCGCAGCACCGGGATGGAGATCGGCGTGTCCTCGGCGGTGTTGACCGCGTCGTCCACCGCCTTGGGCGCGTCGTTGACGGGCGTGACCTCGACATTGACCGTCGCCGTCACCGGCGTGCGGCCATCCGTCGCCGTGTACGTGAAGCTCAGGTTGCCGTTGTAGTCCTTGTTGGGCGT
>NZ_JBEPKY010000046.1:0-8029 GCF_040544975.1 Pseudacidovorax sp. 1753
CTACCGCCGATGCTTGTCGATGTCCCTACATCCCGGCTCCTCGCCCTTTCTTACGGTTTGGTTGATGGAAACCAAACCATACAAGCCTGTCGAAGGGCGAGGTGGCGCGCGGCGTGAAAACCTGGCACTTCCCGACGCCATGCAACCCTGGGGGCGGGGCTTCGACAGGCTCAGCCCGAACGGTCTGGGGTGGACTGGCCTGCGTTGCTCCATGCCCCCGGGGCTCTACGGCCCTACGGCTCTATGGCTCTATGGCTCTATGGCGGTAGGGCGGTAGGGCGGTAGGGCGGTAGGGCGGTAGGGCCTTGTGGCCTCATGCTCTCGTGGCCCAGGGTCGCAAAGATGGAGGGCTCGCGCGCAGCGTCGAGGCGGAGGGTGCCGGTGTGCGTGCGGAGGTGCCATTCGCGGCGCCGTGCAGTGCGGCAAGCACTTCGGTGGAGAGCGAGCACCCGTCCCATGCAACAAGCCGGTCAGCGCGAGCGTGCACCGGGAGCGCGCATGCCGGCACCCTCTGCCGGCTCAGCGTCGCGGCACTCGCACCGGAGGTGGATTTGACTCGTCCGCTCGGACAGCCGCCCTGCCTTGCACATCCCGAAAAGTGAATAAAACATAACCAGTCCGGTGGAATCCGGCGTTCGGCGGTCGCCGGAAAGGCGGTGCCGCGTGTGATTTCCCCAGCAAAAAGTACCTGATAGGGGTTTGAGTCAGGAATTTCACATCTTTTTACTATAGTTAATTCAGCTAACATGAACTTCAGTTTCAGTCGAAAGGCTTAGCCCTTTCCGTTACATCTCATGCCTTTCGTCCAACGCAACTTCCAGGGAGAGATCGTGGCGATGTTCGCCACGGCGCAGCCTCAGGCCAGCGAATGGCTGGATGCCCAGGCCGCCGAAGTGCGGGCCTTCGTGGGCGAAGCGGCACCTGGGGCGACGGCGGCCTTCGGCAACCTGGACAGCGATTTCATCCGGGTGCTGGAGGACGTCATCGACGCGCTGATCGACAAGAACCTGCTGCGCCTGACCGACCTGCCGCTGGAGGCCCAGCGCAAGCTGCTCGCCCGCAAGGACCTGCGCCAGCACCTGCGTGGCCGCCTGGACCTGTTGCCTGGCGACGACGTCATCTGACCCTTTTCCCGACGAATGTCCTCCACGCCCGACACCAGCGTGCCTCCTGCACGCACGGCTGCGCCTTCCCATGTTCCGGACGAACGGCTGCTGCACGAAGACCCGCTGCTCGACTGCCTGATCGCCATCACCCAGATGCATGGCCAGCCCTGGAGCGCCGAGGCGCTCACCGCCGGGCTGCCGCTGGTGGACAGCCGCCTGACGCCCTCGCTGCTGCTGCGCGCCGCCGGCCGGGCCCACCTGGCCGCCCGGCTGGTGCGGCGGCCCCTCGAAGGCCTGGGCACGTCGCACTTGCCGGCCATCCTGCTGCTGGCCAATGGCCATGCCTGCGTGCTGCAGGAGCGGCTGGAGGACGGCCGCCTGCGCATCCGCCGGCCCGAGTTCGGTGAATCCTCCGAGGTGATCGACGCCGAGGCCCTGGCCGCCGAATACATCGGCGTGGCCGTGCTGCTGCGCCCGCGCTTCCGCTTCGAGGCCCGTGCGCCGCAGGTGAGCGCGCTGCGCGGGCGCCACTGGTTCTGGGGCGTGGTGCTGCAGAACTGGCGTCTGTACCGCGACGCGCTGCTGGCGGCCCTGGCCGTCAACCTGTTCGCGCTGGCGGTGCCCCTCTATTCGATGAACGTGTACGACCGCGTGGTGCCCAATCGCGCCACCGACACGCTGTGGGTGCTGGCCATCGGCGTGCTGCTGGTGCTGGTGTTCGACTTCGTGCTGCGCACCGTGCGGGCCTACATCGTCGATACAGCCAGCAAGCGCATCGACGTGCACCTCTCCTCGCAGATCATGGAGCGGGTCATGGGCCTGCGCATGGACGCGCGGCCGGCCTCGGCAGGCTCCTTCGCCTCCAATCTGCGCAGCTTCGAGTCGGTGCGCGACTTCATCGCCTCGGCCACGCTCACCACGCTGGTGGACCTGCCCTTCATCTTCCTGTTCCTGGGGGCGATGGTGTGGATCTCGCCCTGGGTGGTGGTGCCGCCGGTGGTGGGCATCCTGCTGGTGGTCGTCGCCTCGCTGCTGGTGCAGCACAAGATGCACGACCTGACCGAGACCACCTACCGCGCCTCGGCCCAGCGCAATGCGGTGCTGGTCGAGAGCCTGGTGAGCCTGGAGACCGTCAAGACCCTAGGTGCCGAAGGTACGGTGCAGCGCCAGTGGGAGCGCTCCACGCGCTTCCTCGCGCAGGTGGGCTCGCGGCTCAAGCTGCTGTCCTCGGCCAACGTCAATTTCACCCAGTTCGTGATGCAGCTGACCACCATCTGCGTGGTCATCGTCGGCGTCTACCAGCTGGAGGATGCGCACATCACCATGGGCGGCATCATCGCGGCCTCCATGCTCTCGGGCCGCGCGCTGGCGCCGCTGGGGCAGGTGGCGGCGCTGCTGACGCAGTACCACCAGGCGCGCACCTCGCTCACCTCGGTAGAGCAGACCATGACCATGCCGGTGGAGCGCCCCGAGGACGCGCCCTTCGTGCATCGCCCGCAGTTCCAGGGCGCCATCGAATTCAAGGACGTGCACTTCGCCTATCCTGGCCGCGAGCAGGGCGTGCTGCGCGGCGTGAGCCTGCGCATCGCGCCGGGCGAGAAGGTGGGCATCATCGGCCGCATCGGCTCGGGCAAGACCACGCTCGAGAAGATGGTGCTGGGCCTGTGGCGGCCTTCGCGCGGCCAGGTGCTGATCGACGGCATCGACTCGCGCCAGCTCGACCCGGCCGAGCTGCGGCGCGCCATCGGCTTCGTGCCGCAGGACATCAGCCTGTTCTATGGCTCGCTGCGCCACAACATCACGCTGGGCGCGCCCTTCGCCGACGACAGCGCGGTGCTGGCGGCGGCCGACCTGTCGGGCGTGGCCGAATTTGCCGACGCCCATCCGCAGGGCTACGACATGCTGGTGGGCGAGCGCGGCGAGTCGCTCTCGGGTGGCCAGCGCCAGGCGGTGGCCATCGCGCGCGCCGTGCTGGCCGATCCGCCCATCCTGCTGCTGGACGAGCCCTCGTCCAGCATGGACCACCAGAGCGAGGAGCGGCTGAAGAGCCGCCTGGCGCACTTTGCGCGCAACAAGACGATGCTGCTCATCACTCATCGCACCTCGCTGCTGGACCTGGTGGACCGGCTGATCGTGATGGACAACGGCCAGGTGGTGGCCGACGGCCCCAAGGCGCAGGTCATCCAGGCGCTGCAGCAGGGCCGTGTGGGCCGTGCGGGCTGAGGGGAGGGCAGGCACATGTTGCAGATCAAGACCGTTCCCCAGAAGAACACCTTCTTCGCCCGTTTGTCCCGCCGCTGGTCGCGCTTCGCCGCCCGCGTGGGCCGCGTCTTCGACCGCTGGATGGATGGCGCCGAGCGCGCCGAACTGCACGACGAGAAGGACTTCGGCGCCGATGCCGAATGGGCCATTGCCGAGCAGAAGGCCCGCGGCGCCCGGCTGGCCGTGTGGATCACGCTCGCGGCCTTCGTGGTGCTGCTGGTGTGGGCCGCCTTTGCCAAGCTGAACGAGGTGACCCGCGGCGAGGGCAAGGTGATCCCCTCGCGCCAGGTGCAGCAGATCCAGAGCCTGGACGGCGGCATCGTCTCCGAGATCCTGGTACGCGAAGGTCAGAAGGTGGATGTCGGCCAGGTGCTGCTGCGCATCGACCCGACGCGCTTCAACTCCTCGCTGGCCGAGAACAAGGCCCAGGTCTACACGCTGCAGGCGCGCGCTGCGCGGCTGGAGGCGCTGGCCTCGGGCAAGCCCTTCAACGTGCCGGAAGAGGTGCGCAAGGCCATCCCCGACGTGGTGGAGCAGGAGCGCGTGGCCTACGAATCCCGCCGCGCCGAGCTCGAGGCTTCGGTCGGCGTGGCGCGCCAGCAGCTGGCGCAGCGCCGGCAGGAGCTGGCCGAGGTGGCTTCCAAGCAGGCCCAGGCCTCGCAGAGCTACCAGCTCACCGCCAAGGAACTGGAGGTGACGCGTCCGCTGATCCGCACCGGCGCCGTGTCCGAGGTGGAGCTGCTGCGCCTGGAGCGCGACGTGGCCCGCTTCCGCGGCGAGCGCGACATGGCCTCGGCCCAGATCCCGCGTATCCAGGCCGCCATCGGCGAGGCCCAGCGCAAGATCGAGGAAGTGGACCTGACCCTGCGCAACCAGGCCCGCAGCGAACTGTCGGAGGTGACCACCAAGCTCGGCGCACTGCAGGCCGGCAGCGTGGGCCTGGCCGACCGCGTCAAGCAGGCCGAGATCCGCTCGCCGGTGCGCGGCATCGTCAAGCAGCTGATGGCCAACACCGTGGGCGGCGTGGTGCAGCCGGGCAAGCAGATCCTCGAAGTGGTGCCCAGCGACGACACGCTGTTGCTGGAGACCAAGGTGGCACCGCGCGACATCGCCTTCCTGGTGCCCGGGCAGCCGGCCATCGTCAAGTTCACCGCCTACGACTTCGCCACCTACGGATCGCTGGACGGCAAGCTGGAGACCATCGGCGCCGACACCGTCACCGACGAGAAGGGCAACGCCTTCTACCTGGTGCGGGTGCGCACCACCAAGAGCGAGATCGGCGAGCAGAAGCTGCCCATCCTGCCCGGCATGGTGGCCGAGGTGGACATCCTGACCGGCAAGAAGACGGTGCTGTCGTACCTGCTCAAGCCGGTGCTGCGAGCCAAGGAGCGTGCGCTCACGGAGCGTTGAGCCTGGCTGCGTTTCTTTGCCGTCCATGATCCTGTCTGCCTGCTGTCGATGACGCCTGAACCCCTGCTTATCCTCACCCATGACGACGTGCTTGCCGGCCGTTGGGCGCCGCTGGGCAGCGGCTGGCCGGTGGTGCGCGGCGCGGATCTGTCGGCCCTGGCGGATTGGCGAGCCCAGGGTCGGCGGCTGGTGCTGATGGACGGGCAGATGCCCGGACTGCCCGGCTGGCAGGACGCGGGCTGGCCAAGCCGGCTGTCCGGCATCGATGCCCTGGTGGGCCTGGGCGCACCCGACGACCGGCAGGGGGCCGCCGTGCTCCAGGCCGGTGCCGGCGGCTTCTGCCATCTCTATGCGCCACTGCCCACTGTGCGGCAGGCGCTGCAGGTGGTGGCCTCGGGCGAGTTGTGGGTGGGGCGCGACCTGCTCACCCGCCTGCTTCGGCTGCTGGATGAACGGCCGCCAGCCCCGGCGGCCAGGGCGGTCCCTGCTGCCGCCTGGGCCCAGGACCTGACGGTGCGCGAACGCGAGGTGGCTGAACTCGCCTCGCTGGGCGAGGCCAACGACGCCATCGCCGAGCGCCTGGGCATCACGGCGCGCACGGTCAAGGCCCACCTGTCGACGGCCTTCGACAAGCTGGGCGTGGCCGACCGCCTGCAGCTGGCGCTGCGCGTGCACGGCATCCGGTAGCGCCTGCTCCCCCTGCGGGAGCCGGCCCCGCCCGCGCCCACCAGCAGCGCGCGGCGGCATTCGGGTGCGCCGCCCCGGTCGCGGCTCGAACGGCCGGGCAGGCCGAACTGCCCTGGGGAAGGGCCGGGCACGATTCATCGGCTGTGTAGGGGCGCGGGGAGGGCCGGCGCCGCCGGATTCGCACCGCATGCGGCCGTTTTCCAGCGATCACACGCAAAACCGTGAACTAGTTCCGCATCCAGGCGTGCCGGCATTGTCCTCAAGGCCAATGTGCGAGGAGGAAACGTTACTTAACATTTTTCGTAACGTTTTTTCACTGATATCCACGCCATGGCCACCACCACGACCGCTGCCGCTGCCACCGGGACCATCACCGCTCTGACCGGCAAAGCCTTCATCCGGCTGCCTTCCGGCCAGCTGCGCGCGCTGCAGGTGGGCGATCTCGTCCGCGAAGGGCAGCAGCTCGTCATCGAGGACGGCGCCCTCGTCGAGATGCGCACGCCGGGTGGCGAGCTGGTGGTGGCCGGCCCGCGCGAGGTGTCGACCAATGCCGAGATGCTGGGCGCCGCGCCCACGCCGGAGCGCTCCGAAGGAGCGGTCAACAAGGGCACCGCCGCGGTGGACCAGGTGATCCAGGCGCTCAACCGGGGCGAAGACCCGTTCCAGGATCTGGATCCGACCGCCGCCGGCCTGACGGGCGGCGAAGCCAGCGAAGGCCATTCCTTCGTGGTGCTGGACCGCATCGTCGAAACCACGCCCTCGCTGAGCCTGGCCCAGGCCAATGCCTCTGCACTGCCGACTGCGGCGTTGCCGCCCAGCCCGAGCCTGCTGCTGGCCGATGCCGCCAACAATCCGCCGACGGCCGAGAACGCCAGCGTGACCACGCCCGAAGACACGCCGATCGCGGGCCGGGTCAACGCGACCGACATCGACGGCAACCTGCTGACCTATTCCGCCGCCGGCAATCCGCAACACGGCGTGGTCGTGGTCAATGCAGACGGCACGTACGTCTACACCCCGGCCAAGGACTACAACGGCCCGGACAGCTTCACCGTGACCGTGAGCGACGGCCAGGGCGGCACCACCACCGCCACCGTCAACGTGACGGTCACGCCGGTCAACGACGCGCCCGTGCCCGCCAACCCGGAGAACCCGCCTGCCGGCCAGAACTTCGACCCGGCCACCGGCAACTACCGCATCACGACGCCCGAGGACACGCCCGTGTCCGGCAAGGTGGCCGCCACCGACGTGGACGGCGACCCGCTGACCTTCACCAAGGGCAGCGATCCGACGCATGGCACGGTGGTCGTCAACACCGACGGCAGCTATACGTACACGCCTGCCAAGGACTACAACGGCAGCGACCAGTTCACCGTGGTGGTGAGCGACGGCAATGGCGGCACGGCCACGTCCACGGTGTTCGTGGGCATCACGCCGGTGAACGATCCGCCGGTGCCGGTGGACCCGCCCAGCCCGCCGAACGGCCAGACCTTCGACCCGACCACGGGCGACTACCGCATCACGACGCCCGAGGACACGCCCGTGTCCGGCAAGGTGGCGGCGAACGATGTGGACGGTGATCCGCTGACCTTCACCAAGGGCAGCGACCCGGTGCACGGCACGGTGGTGGTCAACGCCGACGGCAGCTACACCTACACGCCCGCCAAGGACTACAACGGCAGCGACCAGTTCACCGTGGTGGTGAGCGACGGCAACGGCGGCACGGCCACCTCGACGGTGTTCGTGGGCATCACGCCGGTGAACGATCCGCCGGTGCCGGTGGACCCGCCCAGCCCGCCGAACGGCCAGACCTTCGACCCGACCACGGGCGACTACCGCATCACGACGCCCGAGGACACGCCGGTGTCCGGCAAGGTGGCGGCGAACGATGTGGACGGCGACCCGCTGACCTTCACCAAGGGCAGCGATCCGACGCACGGCACGGTGGTGGTCAACGCCGACGGCAGCTACACCTACACGCCCGCCAAGGACTACAACGGCAGCGACCAGTTCACCGTGGTGGTGAGCGATGGCAATGGCGGCACGGCCACGTCCACGGTGTTCGTGGGCATCACGCCGGTCAATGATCCGCCGGTGCCGGTGGACCCGCCCAGCCCGCCGAACGGCCAGACCTTCGACCCGACCACGGGCGACTACCGCATCACGACGCCCGAGGACACGCCCGTGTCCGGCAAGGTGGCCGCCACCGATGTGGACGGTGATCCGCTGACCTTCACCAAGGGCAGCGACCCGACGCATGGCACCGTGGTGGTCAACACCGACGGCAGCTACACCTACACGCCCGCCAAGGACTACAACGGCAGCGACCAGTTCACCGTGGTGGTGAGCGATGGCAACGGGGGCACGGCGACGTCCACCGTGTTCGTCGGCATCACGCCGGTGGACGACGCCAGCGTGCTGGCGCCGGACGTGAAGACGACGACGGAAGACAGCCCGGCGCTGGGCAATGTGCTGACCAACGACCGCGACGTGGACAACGTGCTGAGCGTGGCCTCGTTCCAGGTGGCGGGGCAGGCGGCGGTGCTGGCGGGTGGCACGGCGAC
>NZ_JBEPKY010000047.1:0-7387 GCF_040544975.1 Pseudacidovorax sp. 1753
CGGCGCCGTGCCGGCGCCGCAGCAAAACCAGGAGTAATCTCCTTCAACCCAGCGGATTCCTCAAATCGACTGGTACGGGTTCTTGGGGCAGGTCATTTAAGTTGCATGTTTGCAGGAACAAACATGCCACGCACGTGTTCAACTTTCGGGGAAGCCGAATCAGACAGGTCAGCACGAATGCCTGATACACGGTGTTGGAGCGCGCGGGCATTGAAGACTTTCGAAGGCACGACTTCCGGCAGACCTGGGCGAGTTGGCATGTGCCAGGCGGCACGCCCTTGTACGTCCTGCGGGAGATGGGGGGCTCGTCAAGCGCTGGATCCTGGCGCGGCTGCGCGACCAGCGGCTGGCCGACGTGCGCGCCGCCGACCTGGCCGTAAGCGAGTTTCTGCCACTGCTCAACGGGTGGCGCATGCAGAAGCTCGATGCCACGCGGCGGAGCCTGCTCGCCGCCATAGATGCCCCGGCGCTGCGGCCGCTGCCCACGCAGCCCTGGACCTGGGCGCGCTGGAAGGCGGTGCCACCCATAAGGACTGGACGCCTCAGCGGCTGATCCACTGGGGCGCCAGCGTCAGCGCGAGCACCGGCCGCTTCGTGATCACGATGCTCTAGCGCTATCCAGTCCACGCCGTCCTTCCTAGCGCGGGCCGTTGGCTGGAGCAGAGAGGGCAGCGCTACAGCAGCACTGCGCCTGGTAAAGCGCGCACCTTCCCTCCGTCCCTGAAATCCTCACGCTGCGCACGAAGGCCCTAAGGCTGAAGAAGGCCAGAGAGCCAAAGAACATGGCGCCCATGAAGTTCAGGCCGGCTCCACCCCGCGTCGTCATGCCGTCCCAGACGTTGAGAAGGAAGCCCAGCAGAAACACGAAGCCGAAGAAGCCGGTGATCAGCATGTGGACGAGGAGAAGGCCCACGCCAACCTTGAGGGCGTGAGTGCGGCCGTTTTCACTGACAGCGAAGAGGAAGCGCCCACGGTTGAGGTAGAGGGTGCACTCGCGTCCTTGGCTTGTGGTCAGGTACGTGTTCAAGGAGTCGGGGACAAAGACCCTGGTGAGGTGCTCGTCGCCAATCTCGATGACGCTGTACGTCTTCCCGTGCTCCTCATAGTCATGTTCACCCAGGCGCTTGAGCTGGCCGGATACGGTCTTCATGGTGTGCTCCTTGGGTGTCAGCGTGCCGTGAGGCCGTAGCCCTGGACCTCTTCGTCCTCCCAGCGCTGCTGGCCCTTCTTGCCCAAGAGGATCTGTTGGGTGCCACCCGTGCCGTCCTTCTTGACGACAAGGCGAATGCGCTCACAGTTGCCAAAGAGCGGCTCTGGGGTGATCGTGAGAGTCGTGTCGGTTTCCTCGACCAGCGCCGGCTTGAAGCTCTTGAAGCACAGGGGCGCGGTGTTGCCACGAATGCGGAACTCGTAGCTACCGTCTTTTTGCTGTTCCAGCTCGGCCAGGTTCTTGCCGCTGGTGGGGCGTTGGGTGCCACTCACCGGCGAGGCGCCGCTACCTCCGGTTTCGTAGTTCCACGCCCAGTCCTTGGCTTGGGCCAGGCCGGCAGTGAGGGCGAGTGTGAGTGCCGCGACTGCGACTGGAAGGCGGTTGGTGGACAAGGTGTTTTCCTATTAGTGGTTTTGAAGTGCTACTTCGAGTGATGCCAGAATGTTCTCAGCACCTCGTTCATGACTTGTATGCAGAATGACTGATAGTTCAGTCTTCGTCTTGACTTGCAATTTCCGATAAACCGATTCGATATGCCTGCGAACTGTTGAGTTAGATAGTTGCAGCTCGTCGGCGATCTCCGAGTGGGTCAAGCCTGTCCCATAGAAATTGGCAACTTGAAGCTCTCTTTTTGTAAGAGTGTCCATACCAGAGTTGAGGGTTGCCGTTAGAAAGCGAAGGTCGCCTACGACCTTGCAACTAAAAGTGAGTCTGCCGTCTTGGTACGTTTGATTCCGGTTGACTAAAAGACTCTTCGTTAGAACTTCAGGAAGCCGGTAGGTGCTATTGTCGCGAAAGAGAATCAGCCGTAGACGTTCAAAAGATTCGTCTTGAAAAATAATTGTCCCTTTGTCGTCCGACACACAAAGACCTCGGAAGGGCTCGGCTGCGATCCCTTGCATCTTGCCCGCCATGATCGTTCGATTGATTCTTATAGCCTCCCAAATGTGAGGAGCAAGAAGCTGAACGAGCGTATTCTCGGGAGCAGAAAATTGCCAACTTGGGTCGGCTCGCCTTATAGAAAACGCACCTAGCTGATTGTTTGGCCCATAGCTATGGGAGACAGCAGCGAGGTTGATATGGCGTGTGCGCAGAGCAAAGTCCAAGATCTTTGCGTCTTCGCCTTTGCTAAACCAAGAAGGCACGTGATATGACCGAACAATACCTACGTCCGAAAGCATGTTTTGGAGAACATAGTCGCCGGTACAAAGACTCAGCCACTCCTCCATCATGTCAGTCGGCTCTTGGTGTATGTGGACCCAAGAGCAAGCGACGCCGGACGCGTGATTAGCGTCAGGGCGAATGAGGCCGAACAATCCCATGTCGAAGTCGACGAGCCGCTTGAGTTCGTCAATGGCGAATTCAGGGAACGCCGCGACGCTCAGCTGTCTTGCTGAGCTGTAAAGCTTGAGCAAGAAGTCAGCAATGATCGACGTGTTGGTGAGGTTCACCTCTCCCCTCCGTTCATGAATGCCCGCTCCGTGTGGACAAGACGCTGTTGTCGCCCTTGGCTTGGACTGTGCCGTGAGCGGATCGTGGCTCGAATAGGGCAGGTGCCCTATGGCTTTTCACCGCGTAGCGGCTAGGTCCGGACGACTCCAGGAGTCAAGTTCCATGCCCAGTCCTTGCCGTGGGTCAGGCAGACGGTGAGAGTGAGGACCAGGGCAACCAATGTTTTGTGCATGAACGTCTCCTATGGGTTGGGGTGAACCCATCATATCCATAAATAGTCATTTTCAGACTATCCGTGGCATGACATTGTTCTCACGCAGTGCCGGATTGGAGAAGCTCGTCTAGAAAGCGAAGGGGGGAAGCGAAAAAGGGGGCTGGCAGTCGGCTTAGGACTATTCCAAAGCAGACTTGAACCTCGGGGCATGGCTGTGCCCTCTGTCTCAATCTATCACCGCAACTATGAGCAAATCAGAAACCTTCTTCGCTTGATCCGCTTGGAAGCTGAGCTCACGCAAACCCAGTTGGCCGAGCGCCTCGGGGTAGGGCAGTCCTACGTCTCAAAGATTGAGCGTGGAGAGTCCTTTGTGGACCTACTTATCTACGTAAAGTGGTGCGAGGCCTGCGGCGCCGCGCCCGGCGAGACACTGGACAGGTTCCTGACGAGAGGCTGAGCCTCAGCCCTTCTCTCGGTCAAAGGTTGGCCGCCCAAACGAAGGGCGCGGGAAGGCCGGGTGTATGCCCGTAGATCGCGCTGAGGCTGTCAACGCTTTCGGCTCTGGCCCGCGTTCGTGCTCAAGGGCAAGGCGCACACCCTTGGATTCGGCCACGAGTCTCACATAGCCTCGAAGCAAGTTCTCGCTGAACCGAATCCAGCCGCGACGCTCGCTCTTGAGAATGGCTCCGTGTCGCTGCGACTTCAAGTTTGCCAAGCGAGTTTGGAAGTCGTCAAACGTGAGTGCTGGACGCTTTACGTCTTCCATGACGCGAAGATACGACTCGCTGTAGACACGACGATTGTTGCGTTCTAGCTCGAAGTGGTCAGCGACTGCCCAGAGAACTTCTTGGTAGGTGTCTTGGTCCTTCTTCGTGGCTACGTCATACGCGGCACGGAGTCTCGACTCGACGCTACCCAAAGCTTCTCTAACTGCCTCCATGTAGTCGTTTGGTGAGAGCTCGTGGACAGGCTCTGGCTCGCGGTATGCACCCCAGAAAAGCTTTTGCGCAACAAGGTGGACGTAGTGCGGGAAGCCGTCGCTGACTTGGGCTACACGAAGCCTGGAGTCTTGGTTGAGCGTCAACCCCAACGCTTCACAGGCGGCGTCAATGATTGCCCACCGCCCTGTGTATGAGAGCGGTGGAGAGGGAAGCTGAACCTCTTCAATGTAGCGCTGGGCACTGTTGTGGCCCTTGAGCAAGTCCTCCAAGCTCTCGCCAATGCCGCAGAAAATGAGTGAGACTGGAACCCCTCTATCGCTGATCTGCTTTATCAGCTCGGCGAAGAGGTGTCGGTCCTCGACGGTCGGCAAGTTCTCGAACTCGTCTACCACCACAATGCTTCGGCCAGGGCGCTTCGACGCTGCCTCTCGAATCGCTGCTGTGGCGGCGTTGAGGTCCAAGCCTGAAAGCTCTCGAAGCGTTTCTTTTTCGGTGTAGGAGCCCTCAAGGCCGAACACTTTGGTCGACGCCTTCGCTGTGGTGCTGAGGGTTTTGTCGGTGCTTCGAAGGTGCGAGCGTTCGTCCAGTTGACTTGCTATGTCTCTCACAATGGCGCTGAAGGTAGTCTGCTGGCCGCAGGCGCTGTAGACCGGCTCACCTTCGGAAGGGTGGTGCTTGAAGGCTGCGGTTCGTGCCAGTGAGGTCTTGCCGGCACCCCTGTCACCGTAGATAAAGACGTGCCGTCCCGGTGAGCTCAGGGCTTCTTCAATGCGATTGAGTTGCCTCTCGCGGTCGAAGAGGTGCTCAATGCTTTCAATTGCCCTGGAGGGCCGCACATGCTCGTTGAGCAGCTCCTCGAAGCGTTCTTGAGAGAAGGGTAGCGACATGTGTGCCTTGTGGTGCGAGCAGCCTAGGATGCGATGCTGGGGGCGTCCAAATCTTACTGGGGAGCCTTATGTCGCGCCTGCTGTTTGGGCGCGTCTGAGTCGATGAGCCAGGGTTGAGGCTATTTGCCCGATTGAATTCTCATGGCTTCGCGGCCGGCCTGGTCGCTCTTGCGTTTGCTTTTCAAGAATGCGCTGACTTTCGCAGCATTAACCGTTGCCCAGATTTCAGTGCGCTGGTCGCGGTCGTAGACCTTGAACTCTTGGCTCAGCACCTTATCAGGCAGTATGAAGCACTCGTTGCGGTCGTGAAGGCCACTCGCGCATTCTTGGACCTTGACCCACGGCTTCGAGTCCTTGTTGAACTTGCCGCCCGTTTGAATCACCTGCTTGTAGAAGATGTCTCGAATCCGCTTTGACCGGTTGTCGAACACCAAGTCGAAGCGCTCCAATCCGTCCACTGGACCGTATGCAGCAACGCATACCGTTGAGCCAGGCGTGTACGGGCGGCAGAAGTGAATCCCTTCCTTCCTTGCTTGGGTGTCGCTCATTCCGAGGAAGTACGGGCCTACGTAAAATGTATTCGAACTATTAGCAAGCGATGAGAAGGAAAAAAATAGTGCGGCGGTGAAGAGCGCAGATTTCAAAGTCGCCTTTCTTGATTCTAGCTATTTTAAGAGGGATTTTCGTTGCGGGCGACAATGTACGAAATGGCGGCAGCGGCGAAGTTCAAGAAGAATTCTGCTTCAGCCTTCGTAAGTGCTGAGGGTTGCGTGCCACCATGGCGCACGCCGTCTCTGTTGCTGGCATAGCCGTATGCTTGGCTTACAAGTCGCTCAACGTCTTTGTCGAGGGCAGCCTCTTTCAACAGGTTGCCGACGGTGCCCGTGGGTTTGCCAAGGAGTATGCGCAGTGTCGATTCAATCGAGCTTACCGACTCTTTGACGGAGTTCTCAAAGTCTGGCGCGTTGCCGAAGGTGAAATTCTTCGCCTTAAGCCACTGCGAGCGAACCGGTGACAGTTGGTCTTGAAGAACCTCGTTGGCTCGTGTCCACTGCTTGGAAGGCTGTTCACCCCTCGCAGCTCTCGCCAGGTCAAGGAGCACGTCTTCATAGAGCTTCGCAATGTAGACGCGCCGTTCGTGGTACGTCTTCATGCCGTTGCCTTTGACGTGCGCGTAGAACGTCTCAAGCGACTTGAAAGGATTCGGGTTGATGTACTTGGCGGCTTCTAAATCAAGTGCGACCTCGCAGTACAAGACTTGATACTCATGGGACTGGGTGCTCGTGCGGCCATCAGTAGCGTACGCGCCCATGAGCGCCTTGAGTTGGTCAACCTTTGAGCTGAGTGCTTTTGCGTCAGTCGGGGTCATTCAATCAAGCCGCTTTGTGCGCTCGCGTCTCGTTGTTGTACTTCTGCTCGCGCAGCACGAATGCGGCAACACCACCCTCCATGATTGCCTGTATGTCTCGGCGCACGTGTGGGGACTCAACAGGACCGACATGCGGAATCGAGACTGAGCTGCCATGTGCTACTTGCTCCGTCGTACAGCGAACCGCGAGGGTGCCGGCCCGATTCTCGAGAGCAATCACTTGCTCGGCGTCGCCGAGGACCGGAATGTTGGCGTTGTGAGAAACGACAATCAGCTGCCTATGCCACCGGCTTTGACGAAGCTCCTTCACCACCAGCTTGAAGATCCACTCTGAGTCGAGGTCGTCCTCTGGCTGGTCGAGGACAAGCGGCTCTTTGCCGTGGTGGAGCACGAAGGCAAGCATGGCCGCAGTTCGTTGGCCAGGTGAGCCCTTCACGATAGGCTGCCAGTCCTCTGGGCGGTCGGGCCTTCCGCCTTCCATCAAGAACGTCATGCTGATGACGTCTTGTGGAAGCTCCGTTGCCATACGGTAGCGCGCGCTCTCGTCTACGGTCGTGAGGCGAATGAGGAACGCAGGCTTAAGCCCGCTGAGCTCAGCAAAGGGCTTGACCCCCTTTGTCGTGAGGAAGGTTTGCCAAGCTGCTACGCGGTTCGCAAGCTCTGCTTCGGAGCCCTTCCAAAGCCACTGGGCAAGATCTTGTACGTCTTGAACATAGCCGTTCTCGCGAATGCCGGCCGTCGTCCTCACGAACGATATCCATGGGCCCGTATCTTGGGCGCGGGCATGCGTGAACCTGAGCCGCCCGCTTCTGCTGGCCACCATCTCAAGAAGTGCCATGCGGGCAACCCGGCGTGCTTCAACCAGTGAGAGCAGTGCCGTCCATGCATGCTCGGTTTGCGTCTGCTCCTCAGCAAGCTTCGCAGTACTGGATTCAAGCGAGTCGACAGCTTCGCGCGTGCGGACAAGTTCGTCTTGTAAACGACTGAACTCGTTAGGGGAAAGCCCCTGCGCTTGAAGTTCCTGCTTGTAGGCTTCTAGGTCGCGCTCCGCAGCATCGACCATTGTTTGCCATGGGCTCTGAGCAGTCTCGGCGTCGAACTTGTTCAGCCTTTCGCGCACTCCATCCTCAATGCTCATGAGGAGGGCAACCATGTCCGAGGAAAGTTCGTCTAGAGCGACAGCCACCGGCAGAAATTCGCCTGTGAGCAACGCAGCCTCTGACCTGCAACCCGTCGCCCGTACCACGGCAATAGAGAAGAATCCGCGCAACCGAGAGGACGCGCGATGCGCAAAAGCAGATTCACAGACGAGCA
>NZ_JBEPKY010000048.1:0-5537 GCF_040544975.1 Pseudacidovorax sp. 1753
TGCTTTTCCTTTTCCATCTCTCGCTCCTTCGCGTTGTCGATGGGTGGGGAAATTTCAGATGCCACAACTGGGGATTATTGGAGTGCCACTGACACTCCTCGTCTTTCACGTAGTCGATGGCCTTCTCGCCCAGGCCATGGGCCAGGATCAGCACCTGCCCGCGGGCCAGGAGGCGTTCCAGTCGGGGCGTTTGCCCGATCAGAGCCGTGGTGTCCACCGCAGAGGCTCTTCCGGCCCGATGCCGCTCTCTCGGCGGCGCTGGCCGCAATCGCTGTTCCATTCCTCCGGAAATGTGGGCCAGTAGCACAGCCGTTCCGCCAGTGAATGAAGCGGTGCCCACAGCACGTTGATGCCGAAATTCGTGGCCGTGGCGCCCGACATTTCTTGGCCACTGAACCGGTCGCGCAGCAGCGAGCCGTGCATCACGGTCTCTCGCATGTGCTGTCCAGGGGTGCTGAAGCCCTTCCTCAGCCAGTTGTAATCCGCAGGGGGAGGCACTGCATGCATGCCTTCTTCCATGAATGTGCGGATGTACTGCCATAGAGGCTCTCCACTGCCCTCGGGGCCGACCCAGATGAGGTCTTCTCCCTTGCGTTCGGGGTCGGCGGGGTCGAGCGGGGGCCAGTACAGCAGCAGGTTGCCATCCGTCTCAGCCGCCAATCGCCGCTCGCGCCGAGCCTCCTCGCTGCTGGCCAACTGCTCCGCCGTCCAGGACTTGGGCGGCGCCCAATTCACATGCGCCTTGACGCGGTCCCAATCGAGGATGGCGTTGCCGCCATATTTCTTCGGGCGAAGCACGTATACCTTGCGGGTGGTGCGATTGAAGCGATAGCGGGGGCGCAAAGCTGTGAAAAAGGCAGGAGAGAAAACGTAAGGCCACAATAGAAGGTGAATCAGCGCATATGTGCCAACGAACAAGACCAGAAGAAGTCCCAATACGAGATACCAATCACTAAGATGCGATGGGCCATCGATTAATAGCAGAGAAATAAATCCGCCCGGTAACCCGAGAATTAATATAGATAGGACGGCCATCAGAAACGTCAGTGAGCGCTTGTATTCGCCTGCGTTGCTCAGTTCGATGAAATACTCATTGAAATCCAATAATATTCGATTAATGGACAAAGAGAGGCGTGCGATCTCTTTCTCCTTGATCTTTTCCTTGCGCTTGGTTTTAGGATCGTTCACATTGCGTCGGGCTCTTCTCTCATAAATTTCATATAGATATGTATGGTCGTTGATGTCCGCAAAGTACTCTAGCGCCTGCTTTGGGTTTTCACTGCGCCGCTCATCCCAGTAGTTGGCTTCTGAATTGAACATCGTGCTCAGCGCTCCATGTCCGCGATAGCATTGCCGAGTGCGCTCAGCATCAAAGCTTCTGTTTGGTGAGAGTTGATTTTGCTGTCACTTTTACGGAAAGGCTCCGCCTGTAGCCACTCCTTCCACTCTTTCTCCTTAAGGCGGGCGATCACTTCACTCATGACGAAAGTAGCGATGCCTATCGCAATGTTGATCCGAGCACACCAAAGGACGACACGCAGCTTTTCTAAGTTGTAAGCTGTAACGAGCCCGGTGATGATTGATGCTGAGCCGCCCACCGCTCGTCCGACGTAGGCAAACATCAAAATTCCGTTTTCTCGCCTATATGCAGTAATAGCATCCACCGCATCCCAAATCACCCCCACCACAGCCCCCGCAGCCACCCAGTGCGCCGCGCCGATCTTCATGGCCTGAAGCTCCGCACTGGTCGCCTTGCCCAATTCCGCAGACCATTTGTGTGCCGGAATCTTCGCCTTGATCTCCTCCAGCACATTCTTCTCGTAGAAGTCCGCCCGCCACCCCTTGAGCGTGCCCGTGGCTGCTGCCATTGCACCGGCCGCCTGGCTGCCCGCCCTGGAGTCGTCCTGCCGGTTCGCCGCCCGCCCGAAGGTCGGCAGCAGCCCCACCACCTCCAGGGCCGCCAATGCCGACGGAATGCGCAGGTTCTGCACCTTCGAATCGCTCAGTCGCGCCACGGCGCGCTCCGTGCGGGCCTGCAGCTTCTCGCCCTGGTAGCCGTACTTTCTGTTCCACGCCCTGCTCCCCGGCTCGGGGTTGCGCTTGTTGCTGTACACGGGCGGGTTGCCTGCCGCCCGCATTTCCTCGGCCAGCCGGCGTTCCTCGTCTTTCACGTAGTCGATGGCCTTCTCGCCCAGGCCATGGGCCAGGATCAGCACCTGCCCGCGGGCCAGGAGGCGCTCCAATTGAGACGGTGGCGCTTTCTTGGCAGCCTCCACCACCGCGACGCACCACACGGTGTGGACGTTCTTGCGGGCCGTGTCGGCAATCTTTTGCAGTGACCGGAACTTCTGCAGCAGCGAGGTATTGCCGTCGAGTACCTTGCCGATCTCGCCGATGATGGTCTGGCTGCCCTTGATGGTCCTGGGAATCTGGCCCAGTGCGGCGCCCATCGCCGCCCAGGCCTGCTGCCGTCGCGCGCTCTCTTCGGCACTCGCCGCACCCTCGACCACGGTGGCGGGGGGCACGGTGTCGTGAAGCTGGTCCAGAACGCGCTTCAGCTCGTCGCTGATCTGGTCGTTGTTCAGCGTGGCCATTCGCCACACGAGGTTGGCGGGCTCATCCTTGAACAGCTGAAGTTCGGCGTACCAGCGCCTGCCGCGCGGGGTGCTGTCCATCGGCTCCAGGACGGCGCACAACTGGCCTGCGCAACGGGCGCCATCTCCGGTGGATATTCCTTCGGGCGTGCGGTCGTAGCGTCCCAGCGTCCTGTCCAGGAATGCTGCCGAGCGCAGCCAGGCGATCAGGTCCTCGGTGATGCCGTTCATGCGTGCATCGCGGGCTTTGACCTTGGCCAGATGGAGGTCGTCGAAGCGGCGACGCGCAGCCACGTCGTAGTGCGCCCGAGTGACGCGCAGTGCATTGGCAGCCTCTGCGTCGCTGACAAGGCGGCGGTCCGACTCGCGTGCGCCGATCTGGCCTTCCAGCGCACTCTTGTTGCGCGCCTCCAGTTCCTTGACATCGACCTCCCGCAGCGAACCGTCGGGCCCTTGCTGCATGACCGTGCCCAGCGGATGGGCGTGCCGCCGGTCCATCGCCTCACGCACCTGACGCAGCCGCTCGGTTTCGTCGTCATACACCTGCATGGCCCGCTTGTAGATGGCAGCCTCGACGGTGTTGATGCATTCGCTCGCGGCCTGCTTCCAGGCATTCGTCACGTTGGGGTTCAACGTGTCGCCTGGATCGGTCTCGGCGAGCCAGGCGACGTAATCCGAGGCTGCGGTGAGGTGGTGCAACGCAAGCTCCTGCGCGATGCCCAATGCGTCTTCGCATGCAATCACCGCTCCTTTGTCCTTGCGCAGCAGTTCCGCCATCCTTTTCAGACGCGGCCCATGACGACCCTCGTAGCGGATGTTGCGCACCTGGGCGACATAGGGGCCCACGGCCATGCCTGGAGCCGCGCCGAAGTCGGTGACGGCGACATGGCCATCGGCATCGTGCGTTTCGTGCCGCACGGCCTCGAAGTGCCTGCCGAAGCGCGCCTCGCTGTAATCGCCCCAGTCGCGTTCTGCACCGTGCGTTCCCATCAGGCCATAGTGCTGCTCGCAACCCACCGCCTGCGCCGCCAGACTGTCGAGCGCCGCAAACTCCAGCACGCGTGCAGCAAGATCATCCGGTAGGCATGTATCGGCCTGCGCGGTGTTGCCGTCCATCCATCCAGCCACATCGAATCGCTGCATGTACTTGTTGCGGTGCGGTTCGATGTGGCGCTTGAGATGGTCCCAACTCAGAGGATCGGGGTGGAACAGGTAGTGCAGGCTCTTCACGTTCCGGGCGTCCTGCAGCCATATGAGGCTCATGACGGCGCCCCGCGTCTGCACTTCGCACGCCGGGCTTGCCTTGGCGTCTTCCGGCAGATGGGGATCGAACGCCGTCAGGTAGCCATGCGGATGGACGACATAGGCCTGCCACTCGGCCGTGACACCGATCCGCTTGATGCGCAGGTACAGAAAACCTGGCCGCAGCATCCGTGCCCCATACACCGCCGTCGACATGTGCACGCCGCCCGGTTGCGCTTGAAGTTGGCCGGCCGGCTGCAGCGCGCGCAGTTCGGTCAACCCCCCGCTTGTGGCGGAGAACCCGGCGGCATACCGGACAAAGAGCAGAGGCAAGCCCACGCGACTGCAGTTGGAACAGGGGTTGGCACAAGGCATGAAAGACCTTCCTGCGGCTTCAGCCGCGGGTGAGGAGATGAAACACGGTGGCAAAGCGGGCCTGCGGGTCTGAGCGCAGGGTTTGCAGGACGCGCCCGAGTACACGTGCGGCACCAGGAAGGCGCCAGTCCCGCGTCTGCGGGGCACCTCCTGACGCTTCGTGCAGCCAACTGCAATGCACGTAGTCCTCGGCGTGGACGCCGATGAGGCCCAACTGGCTGGCGTCGGCCAGCAACTGCAACATGGTGGGCGCGTCGGGCTGGCGGTCGGGGCCAACGCCATGGTCCGCGTAGTCGCGCCAGATGCGATTGGCCGGACCCCAGGCATGTGCCGCATGCCATTGCTCGGCGGTGAATCGGTGAAGGCTCAAGCCTTCGGACGCGACAGGTCCAGCAGGCCGTCGTGCGTGAAACCAGTCGGCATGCATGCCATCCGGCATGGCACCCCATGGCTGGGCCAAAGCCCACCACTGCTCGACGGGGCCGAGCCAGTGCAGGCGCTGGCTGCTGGTGAGCAGCGGCCACATGCGTTGCATCACCCGCGGGTCCTGATAACGGAACAACACCGACGCGCCGCCATTCGGGGGCCGTTGATCGCCCAGATCAGTCCAGTGCGCCGCGATGCGACTGGCGGGCAGGCGGCTCAGCACCACTGCGCACAAGTCCTGACGGGCCAGCCGGAGCAACGCCTGGTTCCATGCAAAGGCTAACCATCCGGCGAGAACGGCGCGCACCGATTGGATGTGCGGCAGGTCGGCAGCGGCTCCCGGCGTCATCTCATTGGCCAAAGGAACCAGACATGGCGCTTCGTCGAGCCGATCCGTGAAGAGCCGGTCTGGCACGGCGCAACGCTGCTGTGCCATGTCGGGGAACATGCTCTCGATCACCTCGGCAAGCGGGTTTTCTGCCCATCGATTGAGCACCAAAAAGGCGTGAACCGGCGCGTCGGCGTCCTCTGGTTTCCAACTGCTGTTCGGCGCGACCGGATTGCTTCCAAGCTGGCGCCATTCGTCCAGAAGCCGACCCAAGAGATCCAGAAAATGCTTGGGTTGCACGTCCGCCTCGGCGTTCATCAGCGGGAAACCGTTCCAGAATTTCCATCTGCGTGGCGCTCCTTGGCATCGCACGCCTCGAAGTTCTGCGGCTGCAGCGGCCGGCTCAACGGCCCCATCTGCACATGCGAGGCCGCATGCTCCACCCAGGTGCCGGGGGTGCCGTGGGTGATGCCGGCGTTGCTCCATTCGGTGAAGCTGCCGCCGCCGTTGACCGTCACGCTCACCGGGGCCGAGATGACGATGCTGCCGGTGGTGCTGCGGATGGTCACGCC
>NZ_JBEPKY010000049.1:0-4787 GCF_040544975.1 Pseudacidovorax sp. 1753
GCTGCCTGTCCAACGATTCCTGGGGGATTCGGTGTACCGCCAGCCGCAAGGAATCCAGCATTCATGCGGGGTGGCGGGGTTTTGCAGGGCCGACTGATTAGCCTAAGGCTTCCATTTGTGGAGCATGGGCGATGCGCGGTTGCCACCATTCACTCCGCAAGAGCCGACTTGCATTTATGCTGATCATGAGGACCGCACCCTGTTGACGGCAAACGGCCAGGAGCTGTCGCTCGCGAGCACCCTCAAATTCGATTCAAGGAGAATGGCCATGTCAACGCTGCAGAGGTTCAGGGGCGACTCGATGCTCAAGGTTCCCCTGCTTGGCCGGACGCTGACGCTCTACCGGCAGGGCGCTTGGCTTGCCTTGTTTTTGTTCCTTGCGACCATGTCGCTCTGCAACTTGCCCTGGCGCCTTGTTCCAGCCGTGGGTGAAATTCTTCAACTGCTGATTGCGGTCGTTGGCTTCTACCTTTCCGCGGCTCTAATCGGCTCGTTCACGGCCAATCATGTGGACACCGCCACCGCATCACGTCGCTGGCTCTGATTTCCGATTTCGGCCAGGACACGACGTTCACCGACGCGGCAGAATTCGGCCAGGGCCAGACGTTCGATTCCATATCTTGCATACGATGAAGTTCAGCTATTCCTTTAGTCTCCCGGCACCGACTGCCCAGCCGACTCCGGAGCAACTTCACCCATACGATTACAACGAGTTCGTGCTTAGCCTTTCGGCGGATTGGAGACAGGTTCCGATCTCCAGGGAAAGAACGCTGAGGTGGTGTTCGGACAAGCTCAAGGCCGAAATCATCGTTAGCGTGGACTTTTATGAATTGCCGGAGAGCAAGTGGGCGAAAGTTGCGGAGGTGACTTTGGAAAGCCGACACAAGGCCCTTGCCGAAGCCAGTGGGGACGCACTGACTGTTGTCAGCCGAAGTGCGAAACCCTACTCCGGCGGCGGAGGGTTGGAGATCAGCTACGCCGCGCACACCGGCGACATGACCCACATCTATCTCGGCTACGTCACATCGCGCAAGGTGTTCAACTTTTCGCTGACCGGCGGTGCGAACAAGGCGGCGCTTGTCGAGCTTTACAACAGGTTGATGGAGCGCCAATTACGGGTGAAGGTCCCGTGAGAAAGTCCGCTTTGGAGCGCGGGGCAGAGCCGGTACGGACTCCTTTGCGTCGGCACGACGGCGGACTACAGTCGGCCACGAGCAGAAGTTCGCGACCGCCACTCCTTATGAGAACTTTGTCTCCAGAAATTCGGCCTGCCTCTGTCACAGACGTGAGCGCAATGTTCAAAGTCAGGGCATCGGTCGGAGAGAACACGATGACTGCCGACGAGCTTTCGGCGATAGGCGTCACGCCGGAAGCCATCGCCCTTGCTGTCAGTAGCGCGCCTTGCTCTTGGGTTGCGACCATCGATGAGAACGTCGTTGGCTTCGCCATGGTCGACTTGGATGATGCGTGCCTGTTTGCTCTGTTTGTGTTGCCCGAACATGAGGGTTGCGGGATCGGCACGCGCCTGACCCGGACCTGTGAACGCGCGTTGTTCGAGCGGCACCCTGCCGCGTGGCTCGAAACCGCGAAAGAGAGCCGCGCTGCACGGCTCTATCGTCACCTCGGATGGGGCAGCGAAGTGGCGATTGGTGACGGGGACATCCGGCTCACGAAACAGCGACCATGACCGCTTCAGGCCGAGAAGGTTTTAGGCACGAGCGGCTACAGTCGGCCAGGAGCAGACGCTAAGCCATGCCATCCGACCCTGAGTTCATTCGCTTCCTACCGGCGCTGGAATCAGCGTACTCGTCCTATTCAGGCTCGATGCCGGCACGCGAGATTCTTCTCGGTGCTCTGAGTTGGCCGACCGGCTACTGGCCGGCGCTTGCTGTCGGGTGGTTGGAGCAGGGTGCACCCATCGACTCCGAAATCGCGGCGAGGCTCGAAGCCATTGGTCGAGGACGACAGTACGAGCAACGAACTCGGCACCGCTGCGTGGCCATTCACAAACAGTGGGCGAAATCTCAAGGGTAGTGGGGCGGGGAACTGTCGGAGGTCTGGTTTCGGGCGCCCTCGATCTCTGCTCTGGGCCCTTCTCGCCCACTGGTCCAGAGGCTACAGTCGGCCAGATGCGGACACTCCACAATTTTCACCTCTCCGCTTAATCGAATTGAAATTGGGGAAAAATTGCGTGTCTCCTATGCCCCCCCATTAGTGTCAACAGGTTTCGGTTGAAATACGTCGCGAGCCACAAAAACTGTATACAACACAGCAATGGACTTCACCTTTACACACTATTCCCACGGACTTGTCTCCTTGGTTAACTGCTCACCTGTAAATTTGATTCTCGGGAGAAATGGAGCGGGTAAGAGCACGTTGTTGCGCACTGTAGACGAGTTTATGAATGCACAAAGTGCAATCTATCGGGTCACTTACGTAACTCCAGAAAGAAGCGGCTCTTTTGTGCGCGATGGAAACATCGACACTAATATGGGGTCGGCCAACTGGGGTAGTAGCGTTAGGCGCTCAAATCAAGCCGGCGGAACCAGCTTCAAGGCCATGTCGCATTATGCCTTGCGAAATGCGGAGACCGCATATTTGCGGAAGCTGCAAAACATTGATGCTCGCGGTATGAGTTTTCAAACGAACTGCCTAAACCCTATAAGTAATTTACTATCTAATATATCAATTGAGCAAGGCGGTAGCGATTTCATCTTTAAAAATCTCAAAGATGAAAGGGTCGATGCCATTAACCTAAGTAGTGGAGAATCGGAGACAGTATCGCTGGCTGCTGAGGTATTATATTTTTTTTCGAGTGCAACTTCCGATGTAACGAACGTTTTGCTATTGGACGAGCCTGATGTCCATCAGCATCCGGATTTGCAGGCGCGGTTCGGGCAGTATTTGCTAGATAGACTATCTGAGCTGCCTAATGCTGTTAAGGAGAAGACATATGTGTTTGTTGCCACGCACAGTAACGCATTAGTATGTGCTCTTGCGGTTGACGACCGTACATCTATCGGCAACAAAGAATTTGATTCCAGTAGTATCACGTTCGCTTCCGCCAGCGATGAAGTAAAAAAAGTGGCTCCGTTCTTTGGCCACCCGCTCTCCCTCAGCCTCAATCGCGACGCAATGCTGATAGTCGAGGGCGAAGATGACGAGCGGGTATGGCAGCAAGCGGCCAGGTCATCTCAGGGAAAAATCCGAATATTCCCTGTTCTCGCGCAGTCTGTCAATCAGCAGCATGACTTAGAGAGCTTTTGCGATAAGATGCTTAGGTCTATTTATGACAAACCCGTGGCGTATTCACTGAGAGACGCGGATGGACGCCTTGGTGATATAGAGCCCGTTGGGTGCGTTCAACGATTCAAACTTAATTGCTATGCAATTGAGAACATGCTCCTCACATCAGAATGCCTACAAAGACTCAATACTGATTGGGCCGGATTCGTTTCAGCTGCCCACCATTGGTTGACCGAGAATATCGGTCACAAGGACACTACCCTCCTGCAAGAATTAATAAACTCAGCAGATAGAATGCAGCAAAAAAAAATTAAAAATGTGCGGCAGCTTATAGTCGGAATTTTGGGCTCAAACAAACCTTGGGAGGCGGTGGTTGGGCAGGCTATGGCTGCTCAAATAGGCAAAGCGGAGATACCAAAAGACCAATTCTCACTGCTAAACTTCCTAGGCCGACCCGCTGCCAATATTCTGTTAGGGTGCTATCAAGAAAGCCCAGCTTAATATTCATAGAGTGAGCGTTGGCCGAATTTCGTGATTAAAAGGGTGCGGGAGTTAATGCAACAGCAGTTGTTGCGCTAATGACCGCTGTGGGCCCAAAGCAGACCTTTAGTCTTGTCCAGAGCGGACCGCAAATCCGACGCATCAACGGATGCGTGGGACTCCAGGTAACCTGTCATCGTGAGCTTCGCCTCCAATTAAGCACCCGAAGGTTTGGCGAAGAGTATTTGCCATCGCAACTACCCGAGGCGGGTCGGGGCAATATGGAGCCTCGTTTTCCAGCAGGTTTGCGCAACCATCAAGCGATGAGAGGAGAGACCGTGGAAGCATTTCGCTTCCCTTGAACAGCCTAGCTAGCTCACGGCCCATCACATGAGCCGCTTTGAAGGCCTTCAAACGAATCTCCTTTGCCTCCTGCACCCCATTACACACGTCCGTTAGATAACTGAACATCTCAGCGGCGACGTGCTCGCGCTCGCTGGCGCCAGCTTTTGGCGCTTCGAAAGCAGCAATGGCTCCCACAAAGACCCGGGGCTCGGCGATGGTGACCAAGTCCTGTTGTGAAGGCAGGTTAGCCGCAAACTCTGCCCAGTACCGCTCAACATACGAGGCCCAGTATTCGACATTGAAGCTAGTGACAGGACCACGCAACTCGAGAGACTCGTAGCCCAGGCCGGCGAGCCTTTCGCTAATTAAGCCGACGGCGATTTCTTCGTTCGCAGCTGCTGTGAACGCAGTGACGTACGCACCTATTGCCACGGGTGCCAAGTCAGCGTTCGTGCCGCGGTCCACTTTCATGGTCGCCCCGAAGAAACCCGTCCTTGATTTGCTCGACTTGGATTTGAAAACACCGAACATCGATTTTCCTGATGGGAAGTAAGGTTGGAATGCAAGGTGACGAACGACTGCTGTTGGCAGGATTTGCCGGTCGCGACGAGTGACAGGAAGTGGCCGTCAGGCGTCTCCGGCCAGTTTCACATCCCTCTCGGCCTTCCCGAGCAACCAGATTTCACTGCCAATCGGGACACTCTCCTTGGTGGCTG
>NZ_JBEPKY010000050.1:0-3532 GCF_040544975.1 Pseudacidovorax sp. 1753
GCCCAAAACAAAAAGCCCCGCAGCGATTGCTGAGGGGCTTTTTGAGGGCTGTAAGAGCCTGACGATGACCTACTTTCACACGGGAGTCCGCACTATCATCGGCGCTGAGTCGTTTCACTGTCCTGTTCGGGATGGGAAGGAGTGGTACCAACTCGCTATGGTCATCAGGCATAAAGGGTTGTCGTGTTGATTTTTGGATCAGCACAACGAATTCATAGAGTCTGTCAGCTTTTGTTTGATTGCGCCTGGCATAACACCTTGATGGGCTTCTGCATTTGGCAGAGCACTGAATCAAAGTTATAGGGTCAAGCCGCACGAGCAATTAGTATCGGTTAGCTTAACGCATTACTGCGCTTCCACACCCGACCTATCAACGTCCTGGTCTAGAACGACTCTTCAGGGGGCTCAAGGCCCCGGCAGATCTCATCTTGAAACGAGTTTCCCGCTTAGATGCTTTCAGCGGTTATCTCTTCCACACTTAGCTACTCGGCAATGCCACTGGCGTGACAACCGATACACCAGAGGTGTGTCCACTCCGGTCCTCTCGTACTAGGAGCAGGCTTCCTCAAATCTGCAGCGCCCACGGAAGATAGGGACCAAACTGTCTCACGACGTTTTAAACCCAGCTCACGTACCTCTTTAAATGGCGAACAGCCATACCCTTGGGACCGGCTACAGCCCCAGGATGAGATGAGCCGACATCGAGGTGCCAAACACCGCCGTCGATATGAACTCTTGGGCGGTATCAGCCTGTTATCCCCAGAGTACCTTTTATCCGTTGAGCGATGGCCCTTCCATACAGAACCACCGGATCACTATGTCCTGCTTTCGCATCTGCTCGACTTGTCAGTCTCGCAGTTAAGCACGCTTATGCCATTGCACTATCGTCACGATGTCCGACCGTAACTAGCGTACCTTCGAACTCCTCCGTTACGCTTTGGGAGGAGACCGCCCCAGTCAAACTGCCTACCATGCACTGTCCCCAACCCGGATAACGGGTCTAGGTTAGAACCTCAAACACACCAGGGTGGTATTTCAACGTCGGCTCCATGTGATCTAGCGACCACACTTCAAAGCCTCCCACCTATCCTACACAGATCTGTTCAAAGTCCAATACAAAGCTACAGTAAAGGTTCATGGGGTCTTTCCGTCTTTCCGCGGGGAGATTGCATCATCACAAACATTTCAACTTCGCTGAGTCTCAGGAGGAGACAGTGTGGCCATCGTTACGCCATTCGTGCAGGTCGGAACTTACCCGACAAGGAATTTCGCTACCTTAGGACCGTTATAGTTACGGCCGCCGTTTACTGGGACTTCAATCAAGAGCTTGCACCCCATCATTTAATCTTCCAGCACCGGGCAGGCGTCACACCCTATACGTCCACTTTCGTGTTTGCAGAGTGCTGTGTTTTTAATAAACAGTCGCAGCCACCGATTCTTTGCAACCCTTTCATGCTCCGTTGTTCACTTCACACTACTAGGGCACACCTTCTCCCGAAGTTACGGTGTCAATTTGCCGAGTTCCTTCTCCTGAGTTCTCTCAAGCGCCTTAGAATACTCATCTCGCGCACCAGTGTCGGTTTGCGGTACGGTCGTGTGCAGCTGAAGCTTAGTGGCTTTTCCTGGAACCTCGTTCATTCACTTCGCGAGCAAGCTCGCTCGATCGACAGCCTCGGTATATGTACGCCGGATTTGCCTGACGCACGCCTACTTCTGCCTAAACCGGGACATCCAACACCCGGATGAACTATTAAGATCCGTCCCCACATCGCACTGCACATCGGTACAGGAATATTGACCTGTTTCCCATCAGCTACGCATCTCTGCCTCGCCTTAGGGGCCGACTCACTCTACGCCGATGAACGTTGCGTAGAAAACCTTGCGCTTACGGCGAGCGGGCTTTTCACCCGCTTTAACGCTACTCATGTCAGCATTCGCACTTCTGATACCTCCAGCAGCCTTTACAAGCCACCTTCACAGGCTTACAGAACGCTCTCCTACCACTCACACTTGCGTGTGAATCCGCAGCTTCGGTAACTGGCTTAGCCCCGTTACATCTTCCGCGCAGGACGACTCGATCAGTGAGCTATTACGCTTTCTTTAAATGATGGCTGCTTCTAAGCCAACATCCTGACTGTTTTAGCCTTCCCACTTCGTTTCCCACTTAGCCAATTTTAGGGACCTTAGCTGGCGGTCTGGGTTGTTTCCCTCTTGAGTCCGGACGTTAGCACCCGGTGCTCTGTCTCCCAAGCTCTACTCTTCGGTATTCGGAGTTTGCCTTGGTTTGGTAAGTCGCCATGACCCCCTAGCCAAAACAGTGCTCTACCCCCGAAGGTAATACTTGAGGCACTACCTAAATAGTTTTCGGAGAGAACCAGCTATTTCCAAGTTTGTTTAGCCTTTCACCCCTATCCACAGCTCATCCGCTAGTTTTGCAACACTAGTCGGTTCGGACCTCCAGTACCTGTTACGGCACCTTCATCCTGGCCATGGATAGATCACTTGGTTTCGGGTCTACACCCAGCGACTGAACGCCCTATTCGGACTCGATTTCTCTACGGCTTCCCTATTCGGTTAACCTTGCCACTGAATGTAAGTCGCTGACCCATTATACAAAAGGTACGCAGTCACCCTTGCGGGCTCCTACTTTTTGTAAGCATGCGGTTTCAGGATCTATTTCACTCCCCTCCCGGGGTTCTTTTCGCCTTTCCCTCACGGTACTAGTTCACTATCGGTCGATGATGAGTATTTAGCCTTGGAGGATGGTCCCCCCATGTTCAGACAGGATTACACGTGTCCCGCCCTACTTGTCGCTAGCTCAGTACCACACAGGTCTTTTCGCATACGGGACTATCACCCACTATGGTCGGCCTTTCCATGCCGCTTTGCTAAGTCCTGTGATATCACTAGCAGGCTCCTCCGATTTCGCTCGCCACTACTTTCGGAATCTCGGTTGATGTCTTTTCCTCGAGCTACTGAGATGTTTCAGTTCACCCGGTTCGCCTCGTATCCCTATGTATTCAGAATACGATACCTTTCGGTGGGTTTCCCCATTCGGAAATCTCCGGATCAAAGCTAATTTGCCAGCTCCCCGAAGCTTATCGCAGGCTATCACGTCCTTCGTCGCCTATCATCGCCAAGGCATCCACCACATGCTCTTATTCACTTGACCCTATAACTTTGACCTCTCTCACGAGAGTTCTCAGTCCATCAAGGAATTGTCAGGTCTCTCACCTGACGCGTTATGCCGTCTTCAATTTGCTTTTTTACAGCAAGCTGAAGTTCATTTGACGCAATCAAAAAATGTCGCCAGAGGCACGGTCCGCACTAAACCTTTACGAATGTGCAGTTTCCTCTGACAACGCTGATTCGACTCTATGAATTTTTAAAGAACAGCCGATTGATCCGGTCTATACCGGACCAACAACAAAGAAGCCTTTTGCAAAGCCTCTTTGGTGTTGGTTTGATCTTCTTGTCTTCTTGTCTTCTTGTCTTCTTGTCTTCTTGTCTTCTTGTCTTCTTGTCTTCTTGT
>NZ_JBEPKY010000051.1:0-3218 GCF_040544975.1 Pseudacidovorax sp. 1753
GTCGCCGTGCCACCCGCCAGCACCGCCGCCTGCCCCGCCACCTGGAACGAGGCCACGCTCAGCACGTTGTCCACGTCGCGGTCGTTGGTCAGCACGTTGCCCAGCGCCGGGCTGTCTTCCGTCGTCGTCTTCACGTCCGGCGCCAGCACGCTGGCGTCGTCCACCGGCGTGACGCCGATGGTCACGGTGGACGTGGCCGTGCCACCCTTGCCGTCGCTCACCGTCACGGTGAAGCTGTCGCCGCCGTTGTAGTCCTTGCCCGGGGTGTAGGTGAAGGTGCCATCGGCATTCACCACCACCGTGCCGTGCGCCGGATCGCTGCCCTTCACATAGGTGAGGGTGTCGCCATCCACGTCGCTGCCCACCACCTTGCCGTCGATCGGGGTGTCTTCGCGGGTGGTGATGCTGTAGTCGGGCGCCGTGGGCGCGTCGTTCTGCGGCGTGACGTCGATGGTGACGGTGGCCGTGGTCGTGCCGCCGTTGCCATCGCTCACCAGCACGGTGAAGCTGTCCTTGCCGTTGTAGTCCTTGGCGGGCGTGTAGAGGTAGCTGCCGTCCGCGTTGACCGTGACGGTGCCGTGCGCCGGGTCGCTGCCCTTGGCATAGCCCAGCGTGTCGCCATCCACGTCACGGGCCACGATCTGGCCGGTGATGGGCGTGTCCTCGGGCGTGGTGCGGGCCTGGTTGTCGGCCACGGGTGCGTCGTTGGCCCCGTTGACGGTGAGCGTCAGCGTGGTGGTGGCGGTGGCGCCCGAGGGGTCGGTCACCGTGTAGGTGAACACGTCCTTCTGGCTCTGGCCGGTGGTCAGGGCCTGCGAGGCCGCATTGGGCGCGTAGGTGTAGCTGCCGTCGGCATTGAGCGTCAGCGTGCCCCAGCTGCCTTCGATGGCCTTGCCGGCATCGACGGTGTTGCCGCCGAAGCTGACCTGGGTCACCGCCATGCTGTCGCCGTCCGGATCGACGTCGTTGGCCAGCACGCCGCCGGTGACGCCGACCTTGAGCACCACGTCTTCGCTGGTGCTGTTGGTGTCGGGCTTGGGCTCCGGCGCGTCGTTGACGCCGCCCACCGTGATCGACACCGTGGCGGTCGAGGTGCCGCCGTTGCCGTCGCTGATGGTGTAGGTGAAGCTGTCGGCGCCGTTGTAGTCCAGGCCGGGCGTGTAGACCGGGTTGCCGTTGGCGTCCAGCGCCACGGTGCCGTGCGCGGGCTGAGTGAAGCCCACCACGGTGAGCTTGTCGCCGTCCACGTCGGTGTCGTTGCGCAGCACCTGGATGGTGACGGGCGTGTCCTCGTCGGTGGTCACGGTGTCGTTGACGGCCACCGGCGCGTCGTTGACCGGCGTGACGGTGACGTTCACCGTCGAGGTGGCCGTGCCGCCCTTGCCGTCGCTCACCGTCACGGTGAAGCTGTCCTTGCCGTTGTAGTCCTGGCTGGGCGTGTAGGTGTAGCTGCCGTCGGCGTTGACCGTGACGCTGCCGTGTGTCGGGTCGCTGCTCTTGGTGAAGGTCAGCGCGTCGCCGTCCACGTCGGTGGCGGCCACCTGGCCCTTGACCGGCGTGTCCTCCGGCGTCGTGATCGTGTAGTTGCCCGTCGCCGGGTCGAAGTTCTGGCCCGGCGGCGTGACCGGCGGATCGCTCGGCACCGGCGGGTCGTTCACCGGCGTCACGGTGATGGTCACCGTCGACGTGGTCGTGCCGCCGTTGCCGTCGTTGACCGTCACGGTGAAGCTGTCGCCGCCGTTGTAGTCCTTGGCGGGCGTGTAGGTGTAGCTGCCGTCGGTGTTGACCACCACCGTGCCGTGTGCCGGGTCGCTGCCCTTGGTGTAGGTCAGCGTGTCGCCGTCCACGTCCGAGCCGGTGACCTTGCCGTCGATGGGCGTGTCCTCGGGCGTGGAGATGCTGGTGCTCGGTGCCGTCGGCGCGTCGTTGACCGGCGTGACGGTGACATTCACCGTCGAGGTCGCAGTGCCGCCCTTGCCGTCACTCACCGTCACGGTGAAGCTGTCGCTGCCGTTGTAGTCCTTGCCAGGGGTGTAGGTGTACGTGCCGTCGGCGTTGACCGTGACGCTGCCGTGCGTCGGGTCGCTGCTCTTGGTGAAGGTCAGCGCGTCGCCGTCCACGTCGGTGGCCGCCACCTGGCCCTTGACCGGCGTGTCCTCCGGCGTCGTGATCGTGTAGTTGCCCGTGGCCGGGTCGAAGTTCTGGCCCGGCGGCGTGACCGGGGGATCGCTCGGCACCGGCGGGTCGTTCACCGGCGTCACGGTGATGGTCACCGTCGAGGTGGTCGTGCCGCCGTTGCCGTCGTTGATGGTCACGGTGAAGCTGTCGCCGCCGTTGTAGTCCTTGGCGGGCGTGTAGGTGTAGCTGCCATCGGTGTTGACCACCACCGTGCCATGCGCCGGGTCGCTGCCCTTGGTGTAGGTCAGCGTGTCGCCGTCCACGTCCGAGCCGGTGACCTTGCCGTCGATGGGCGTGTCCTCGGGCGTGGAGATGCTGGTGCTCGGTGCCGTCGGCGCGTCGTTGACCGGCGTGACGGTGACATTCACCGTCGAGGTCGCCGTGCCGCCCTTGCCGTCACTCACCGTCACGGTGAAGCTGTCGCTGCCGTTGTAGTCCTTGCCCGGGGTGTAGGTGTACGTGCCGTCGGCGTTGACCGTGACGGTGCCGTGCGTCGGGTCGCTGCTCTTGGTGAAGGTCAGCGCGTCGCCGTCCACGTCGGTGGCGGCCACCTGGCCCTTGACCGGCGTGTCCTCCGGCGTCGTGATCGTGTAGTTGCCCGTGGCCGGGTCGAAGTTCTGGCCCGGCGGCGTGACCGGCGGATCGCTCGGCACCGGCGGATCGTTCACCGGCGTGACGGTGATCGTCACCGTCGAGGTGGTGGTGCCACCGTTGCCGTCGTTGACGGTCACGGTGAAGCTGTCGCCGCCGTTGTAGTCCTTGGCGGGCGTGTAGGTGTAGCTGCCGTCGGTGTTGACCACCACCGTACCGTGTGCCGGGTCGCTGCCCTTGGTGTAGGTCAGTGTGTCGCCGTCCACGTCCGAGCCGGTGACCTTGCCGCTGATGGGCTTGTCTTCCTGCGTCGTGAGGCCGTAGTTGGGGACGGTGGGCGCATCGTTGACGGGTGTGACCTCGACATTGACCGTCGCCGTCACCGGCGTGCGGCCATCCGTCGCCGTGTACGTGAAGCTCAGGTTGCCGTTGTAGTCCTTGTTGGGCGT
>NZ_JBEPKY010000052.1:0-2772 GCF_040544975.1 Pseudacidovorax sp. 1753
GTGGCTTCAGTGATGCCCTGGCCACCGCTGCCGCTGATGTTGAAGCCTGCATTCACCGGATAGGCACCGATGCCTGCGGCGCCGAAGTACCGTGACCCAGGACCATAGCCCGTACTGGCCGCATCGCCCAAGTTCAGTACCCAGTCATCGCTGGAGCCAGGAGCAACTTCCATGGCTTGCGCAGGAAGTCGCACTTCAGGCGATGCGCTCTGGCCGTTGGCCGCTGCCAGTGCGTCGCCAATCACATTGCCGAAATTATTTATGAAGCCCATTCAAGAGTTTGAGGCAATCGTCCCTCTCGCCATTCCCGTGTGATCTTGACTATTGCCCGGTTAAAGCAATGCATTCGATCATCGCCGGGCATGGGCTCAACCAGAGTGACTTCACCCTTTGTCTTATCGAGCGCGAGCAGTCCCTTTAGACCATGATCGCCTTCAAAAGTGTATTGCGCAACTGTTTCAGTTTCAAACGTTTTTTCAATTTTTACGTAGAAGCCCATAATTTACTCCGGAGTCCAAATCCGCCCAGCTTTGATTGCCGCCCTGTGAGCATCGACATAATTTGTCTTGAAGATTCCTTCGAATTTTGATTCAAAGATTTCATGGCGAAGCAAGTCCATATCAGATCGCACAAAGTCTCCCTTAGTCAAGCGACTCCAAGAATTCAGCATGTCCGGGTCTGCATCAAAGCGCCTCACTCCAGCGTCTAGTTGATGCTCCTTGAAAAAAACATGGTCCTTCACTCTCGAAATCCGAGCCTCTGTCCAACCAGTATTTCGCGCAATTGTGGCGATATCTGTTGGATCATTACGGATCGCGCCGTATGCATCTTCGACCACATCCCATGCCTTTACTGAATTGGGATCAAGGACTTGCCTCGCGCCTGTTTGCTTTAGCACTCCACTATTCGCAAAGCTAGCTGTTCCCCCGTCCAGCTGGGAACAGCTCTACTACGCAAAGCACTCATAACCGCAGGCCCCGCAGCAGCCCCCATTGTGAGCGCCATCTCACCCATCGCCGCCCCGGCCGGCGACAGACCCAGCCCCTCCTGCAATCCTCTGTTGAGCACTGTGGCTGCGGGCGTTCCGAACACCGCCATGCTCGCCTGCGCATACATCTGATCGAGAGACAAGCCGGTCAGCAGCACGTTGCCGGACGCAGCCCCGGCCGCCACGCCAAAGCTTGCCATGACGGTGCCCGTAAGCCCTTGTACCCGTGGGCCCAGGTCGTAGTCCACGATGGCGTCGGCCAATGGCTTAGCGATCGCCGCAGTGATCGGGTTGCCCATGCCGGAGGCCACGCCTGCCGGCAGGCTTGCATCCAGAACCGAGGCGCCTCCACTCAGCGCGGCCGCGATCATCATGCCTTGCCTTTCCTGCTGCGCCGTCACCTGTGCCGCCTCTTGGGCAGTGGCGCTCCTTGCTGCAAGCCGCTGTGTCTCTCCAGCGGTGATGTACGCGTTGTATTCAGCCTCGTTGAAGTTCACCGAGCCTCTGCCGCCGCCGGCCCCGTTGGCCGTGGTGGACGCCTGAGCCACGGCTGCGCTGGCTTGCGCTTCCAGCGCCACCTTGTAGCTCAACCCGGCGGTGTTCCCTGGGCATCGCCGCCCTCGCCGGGTCGGTGTCTCAATCATGCGCCTCCGGTCGTAGGGCCGGTAGCTCGCTCGCTAGCCGCTTTGTTCCCACTAATTCAATCTCTTGTATATACGACCCCCGGCAAAGCAATCAAATATTCGTCGGCGGGCGCTTCAACGCACTTTGTGTCAGCAGATTTCACGTCGGGAAACTCGGCCAAGAGTTCACTCATTGAAAGCTCGCAAAGTTCGATTTCCTCTTCGCTTGGCTCTCCGTCAATGTAATAGGCGACAGTCATTTTGCAGGCTGAAGCATCCCAGCTGACCCTTACTAACTTGACTCGCAAGTTTACGTTTCGCGCTGATATCACTTTGGATGCTTTTACAAGAGCTTCTGCGTTCATATTTACCACTGTAAAGGATTGGCCGGAACGATGTGAGTTCCGTTTTTGCCGAACATGACTGAGCCGTAGTTTGTCGGTCCGACAAAGGTTGGGACACCATCTTGTGTCCGCCAGTAGTCCCCAATGGGTCGACCAAAGTCGACGATGGCTTGACCCGATTTTGGTGTACGCAATACCCTGAAGTTGCCATCGACCAAACCCTGGACAAGGTCCGAGGGGTCTGTGGTCAGTACGCTTCGGCCATCAGAGACGGGTGGGATGTGCAACTCCTGTCGTGGGCTCAGACGGTTCGGTATGCCGAGCGCTGAAACCGCTTGTCGATTCGCGGCGATGTCGGCGGGGATGGTCGGCCCCACAAGCTCCCCGCGACCCGTAGCACTCGCGACATTGCCAGCATCTTCGACACTTCCAGCCCTGACGGTGGCCCCCTCCACGCTAAGAGCAGCTCTACTACGCAAGGCATTCACAACCGCAGGCCCCGCAGCCGCCCCCATTGTGAGCGCCATTTCACCCATCGCCGCTCCAGCGGGCGACAGACCCAGCCCCTCCTGCAGTCCCCTGTTGAGCGCTGTGGCTGTCGGCGTTCCGAACACCGCCATGCTCGCCTGCGCATACATCTGATCGAGCGACAGGCCGGTCAGCAGCACGTTGCCGGACGCAGCCCCGGCCGCCACGCCAAAGCTTGCCATGACGGTGCCCGTAAGCCCTTGTACCCGTGGGCCCAGGTCGTAGTCCACGATGGCGTCGGCCAATGGCTTAGCGATCGCCGCAGTGATCGGGTTGCCCATGCCGGAGG
>NZ_JBEPKY010000054.1:0-2199 GCF_040544975.1 Pseudacidovorax sp. 1753
CAAGATCAAGATCAAGATCAAGATCAAGATCAAGATCAAGACAAGGCGGCGCAGGCCGCTACCGTGCCCGTTGGAGAACGAAGCATGGAGGTGGCCGTGGTTGGCCAGGAGCAATGGCAGGCGATACGCGAGCGCGGAGCTGCAGGCCAGGCCGTCTCGTTGATCGCACGGGAGATGGGGCTGGATCGCAAGACGGTGAGGAACTGCTTGCGGCGCGAGACATGGAAGCCGTACAGGCGCGAAGTGACAAGGCCTACGCTGCTCGATGCGCACATGGAGTGGCTGCGCTGGCGGGCGCCACAAGTGGGTTTCTCCGCACGTGTGCTGTTCCAGGAACTGCGCACGCGCGGGTTCACGGGCTGCTACGAAGTGGTGAAGGTCGCAGTGCGGCCGTTGCGCGCGAACGCCTCGGTGGCCGCGCTCACGCAGATGCGCTTTGAGACCGCGCCGGGCGAGCAGGCCCAGGTTGACTGGGGCCAGGTCAAGGTCTGGCTGGGCGAGCAGCCCACGCGCGTGCACGTGTTCGTGATGACGCTGGGTTACAGCCGGCGCGGTTATGCCGAGGGCTATCTGAACGAGCGCATGGACAGCCTGCTGTCGGCGCACGAACGTGCCTTCGCGCACTTCGGCGGCGTGTGCCAGACGCTGCTGTACGACCGTATGCGCACGGTTGCCATCGGCACGAGCGAGGACGATGCCGGTGTGCACCGGGCCAAGCTGAACGCCACCTTCCAGGCCTTTGCCGGCCACTGGGGCTTCGTGATCCGGCTGTGCCGACCCTACCGCGCCCAGACCAAAGGCAAGGTCGAGTCGGGGGTGAAGTACATCAAGCGCAACTTCGTGCCCGGCCGCCGGTTCCGGGATCTGGAGGACTTCAACGCCCAGCTCGCAGCCTGGCAGGCCGAGATCGCCGACGTGCGCGTGCACGGCACCACGCACCAGCGGCCCATCGAGCGCTTCGCCGAGGAAGCGCGCGCACTGATGCCTGCTACCGGCCAGCGCAGCTTCCTTGAGGCCATGGTGCGCGAGCGTGTGGTCGCCGAGGACTGGTTGGTGGCCATCGATGCCAACCGCTACTCGGTGCCGTTCCGCCTGATCGGCAAGACCGTGCAGGTCAGTCGTGAAGGCGGTCACTGGGTCATCCGTCACAAAGGCAAGGTGGTGGCCGAGCACGCGGTGCTCAGCGGGCGTGCACAACTCAGCGTGCTGCCCGAGCACGGCCCCGGGGCCATCCCGCGCAACCAGCGCCAGCGCTTCGCGGTGGTCGCGGACCGGCCGGCGCCGGTTCACAGCGAACGCGACGTCGAGGTCCGCGACCTCGGTGTCTACGACCAGTTGCTGGACGCCGTGCGGGAGGCTGCGTGATGACCAGCACCACCCGCACCCCGAAAATCGCCCAGGCGGTCATGACGCCCTCGGCCATGACGACACCGGCGCAGCTCGAACGCCTCGGCGAGCACCTGCGCAAGCTGCGACTGCTCAAGAGCGGCGAGCGGCTGGAGGCGCTGTTGCAGCACGCCGCCGCGCAGGAGCTGCCGTACGCCGAGTTCCTGGAGCAGGTGCTCGGCGAGGAGGTGGCGGCCAAGACCAGCAAGAACATCGCCATGCGCACGGCGATGGCCCGGCTGCCGTTCGTCAAACCGCTGGAGACCTTCGAGTTCGACTACCAACCCTCCATCGACCGCAAGCAGGTGCAGGTGCTTGCCAGCTGCCACTTCATTGAGCACGGCGACAACGTGATCGTGCTGGGGCCTCCGGGCGTGGGCAAGACGCACCTAGCGGCCTCGCTGGGCCTGAAGGCCATCGGCAACGGCTACCGGGTGTTGTTCACCACAGCGGCCAACCTGATCGCCGTGCTCACCAGGGCGCACGCCGAGGGGCGGCTGGAAGAGAAGCTCAAGGTCTACGCCACGCCCAGGCTGTTGATCATTGATGAGATCGGCTACCTGCCCATCGACCGGCTGGGGGCCAACCTGTTCTTCCAGCTGATCAGCCGGCGCTACGAGCGCGGTCCCATGATCCTGACCAGCAACCAGAGCTTCTCGGCCTGGGGTGACGTCTTTGGCGACCGGGTCATCGCCACGGCCATCCTGGACCGGCTGCTGCACCACGCAGTGACGCTGAACATACGGGGCAACTCGTACCGGCTGAAAGACAAACTCAAGGCCGGCCTCATCCGAACCAACGACAACGAGGGTT
>NZ_JBEPKY010000055.1:0-1990 GCF_040544975.1 Pseudacidovorax sp. 1753
CTGCCTGTCCAACGATTCCTGGGGGATTCGGTGTACCGCCAGCCGCAAGGAATCCAGCATTCATGCGGGGTGGCGGGGTTTTGCAGGGCCGACTAAAGAGGCCGACAACAGGCAAGGATGACTGGAGTGCCGACATGGACTGCACGGATCCCTGGGTCTTCCCGCTGGATATCTGGGCGGGAAACGCAGATTGGGGACTGAGAACCTGGTCATTTCAGCGATGGCACGGGGAGCGCGGGGAAGTGCCGGATTGGGATTTTTTGTCCAAAAACTATCCTGAAAAGGGGTATATCAACAAGAAAATTACAATCGAAAGGAACGGGTATGGCAAGTAGACGGCTATTCCTCTCCATGCTTGCTCTAAGCAATATTCCAGTATCAACGGAAGCATCCATGACGAAAAAAAGGATCGACAAATTCGGGAAGACTTTTGAATACTTGAAAGATCCCGAAACCCGCGAAAGAGAGACGGGAAAATCTCTCCTCACTGTCGACGGCGCCATTTTTCAAGGAATACCATTCGAAGAAATGGACTGGAAAAATATTGTCTTCAAGAACTGCGATTTTTTTGGGAATTATGATATAGGACCCAATACACAAACTAATGTTCGCTACGAAGATTGCCGGTTCTCGGGAATCTTGAGTTTTGGCAAAACGCACAATGTCCGATTCCTCAGATGCGCATGGGTAGGCGCGCCAGTGATGTTTGCGGAGAAGGGCAGTACAGACACAGTGTTTGAATCCTGTACTTTCGCTGGGAAAAGCCCGGACCCCAACCAGCAAGGAGGGGTAGGCTCGCATGGCGACGCTGAATTCATCGACTGCTACGCAAAGTGGTTCAGCTTGGTCGGAGATGCGAGCCTAACCCTGAGGAAATGCGAATGTGAGGGCGCATCGATCGAAACTGATAGCGAGGCCAACAGTGGAGACGACTTCCTGAGTTCCAAGGTCGTAATTCAGCAAAGCAAGCTTCGGGGGTATTTCGATATGAGGGCAACAAATCTTCATTCTCTATCAATCCAGGATACGGTCATTGAGTATTTTGATATCAGCCGATCCACGGTAAAGCAAAGTGTCGTCATCGAGCGAGTCCGGGGTGGTTATCTCAACATGTATCCTCAACAGGCAGATAGTCTGATCGTGAGAAATAGCCAAATTCTCGGCAACGATCGAAAGATTTTTGAAGCCTATGCAGGAGGAATTAAAAATATCGAGATAGAGTCAGTGGTTTTCGGTGGCGGCGCATTGTCTGGATCAGTAATAGTCGCAGGTGGTACAGGCATGGATTTGTCAAATCCGCGCCCTCGGATTAACCAGAGCATATTCATCAAAGACTGCAGTATCCCCAATCTAAAAACTCACCATATTAATACGTCGAGCTTGTTACTAAAAGGCTGCAAACTCGAAAACGTGGCAATTTCCAGCAGCTTTATCGATAAACTGGAATTGACCGGGAACACCATCACTCGTGCAGTAGATTTCAGCAATACGAATACAAAAGAGCATCACATCCAGCCCCTTCCAAAGAACAGCACAAAACTTGACGGCTCCAATATCCGCTTGAATTGAAGCTCAGAACTTGGCTGCTTTGCCCATGTTGGAGGACGGCGCGATCGCCCCGGACTACGACAAGCCGGTCGCCTATTCCGCCAAGCCGCAGAACATGCGCTTCGTGCCGCCGCGCGGGCCCGGCAATCCTGTCGTCTCGGCCGGCTTCAACCGCGTCAACACCGGCACCTGCGAGATCAACCAGGCGCGCTACTTCGACACCGCCGTGCGCGCCCGGGGCGCCACAGACAGCCCCACCAGCCCCCATGTGCCCGCCGACGCCTGCGTGGACTGGCATTTCACAGCCATCGCAGCGGCGTGTACAAGGTGGCGTGGCGCCAGGTGAGCACCCACGAGCAGCCGACCCACGCAACCCGTGCGCAGCATCGAAGTGCAAAGCGCCCGCGACCCCGGCATCCAGGGTCCCCAGCCTGCGGCCCCA
>NZ_JBEPKY010000056.1:0-1885 GCF_040544975.1 Pseudacidovorax sp. 1753
CTTTGTGCGCCCAGCATGGGCGCACTCTTGCGGGTGCAAGTCCCGCCGTAAGTTGATCACGACGAACGAAGTGAAGCGCAACTGCACGAGGGCGACCGAGTGTGGGGAGGAAGCGTGGAGCGAAGCTGCGAGCCGATGAACAAGAACCGGATAGAAGGCAGTGCCGAGCAGGGCGAGTGGGCAAAGAGCCACGAAGCTCTCGTGATCAAGGCGAGGCGGTGTAAATCCGGCGGTTGTGCAGCGAAGGAGTGCGTTCTTACCTGGGGAGATCTCGCCTTGCGCCTGAAAGGGCGACGGCGGTGCCGGAGCGAGAAGTCAGCAGAGGTCGTAGTAGCCGGGTAGCGGGGCCGCCGAAGCCGCCAGCGAGAGGCAAAGGACCGAACGAGAGCGAGTGACCGAGGATTGCGGGAATGTCGAAGGCCATGCGTCAGATGCCGCAGCGATGCGGGCGGGTGGGCAGCGCGTGCGGTGAAGCCGCCCGGCAGCCTGCCAGCGACGAAGCTTGCGGCCCGTCCCGGCAACACCAGGGCACAGGGTCGGCGATGCCGATGACAGGGGCTGGCACCCTGCTGGAGGCGGCGCTGACGAGAGAGAACCTGCAAGCCGCATGGAAGCGGGTCAAGTCCAACAAGGGCGCGGCCGGCGTGGACGGGCTCGTCATCGAGCAGACCCACCGTCTGCTGCAAACGACGTGGCTGCAAATCCGCCAGGAGTTGCTGTCAGGTAAGTACCGGCCACAGCCGGTGCGCAGGGTCACGATCCCCAAACCCGACGGCAGCCAGCGCGAGTTGGGCATCCCGACGGTGAGGGACCGACTGATCCAGCAGGCACTGCTGCAGGTGCTGCAACCGCTGATCGACCCCACCTTCAGCGACCACAGCCACGGGTTCCGCCCGGGCAGGCGTGCACACGATGCGGTGAAGGCCGCGCGAGCGTACGTCCAATCCGGCAAGCGCGTGGTGGTGGACGTGGACCTGGCGAAATTCTTCGACCGGGTCAACCACGACATCCTCATGGAGCGGCTCGGCAGACGCATCGCGGACACAGCCGTGCTGCGGCTGATCCGTGCGTACCTGGATGCCGGCATCATGGACGGCGGGGTCAAGGTGGAGCGAGACCGAGGCACGCCGCAAGGCGGGCCCCTGAGCCCGTTGCTGGCCAACGTGCTGCTCGACGAAGTGGACAAGGCACTGGAGGCGCGGGGCTACAGCTTCGCGCGGTATGCCGACGACTGCAACGTCTACGTGGGCAGCACCAAGGCAGGCGAGCGGGTGATGGGATGGCTCAGAAAGCTGTACGGCCGGCTGAAGCTTCAGATCAATGAAGCCAAAAGTGCGGTGAGCAGCGCCCTGGGGCGCAAGTTCCTGGGCTACGAGCTGTGGATGGCCAAGGCAGGAGAAGTGAAATACGCAGTGGCTCAGGAGGCCCTGGGCGACTTCAAGAGGCGTATGCGGCAACTCACGGGGCGCTCCAACGGGCGCAGCATGGCGCAGACGGTGCAAGGGCTCACGCCCTACCTGCTGGGCTGGAAGGGGTACTTCGCACTGGCGCAGACCCCCAAGGTCTGGCGCGTGCTGGACGAATGGCTGCGCCACCGACTCAGGGCCTTGCAGCTCAAGCAGTGGAGGCGGGGCACGACGATGTATCGCGAACTGCTGGCGCTGGGGGCGACGCCTCGCGTTGCGCGACAGGTGGCGGCCAACAGCCGTCGCTGGTGGCGTAACAGTGCCAAGGCGCTGAACACCGCTATCACGATCTCCTGGTTCGACCGGCTGGGCTTGCCCCGTCTCTCATGACCTCAAGCGCTCGAACCGCCCGGTGCGGACCCGCATGCCGGGTGGTGTGGGAGGGGCTCCGTCGACAATGACGGACCCCTATCCCGATT
>NZ_JBEPKY010000057.1:0-1612 GCF_040544975.1 Pseudacidovorax sp. 1753
GTCGGCCCTGCAAAATTCAGAGAGCCACCCAGCCGACGCGAGCGGCCCTGGCTTTGCCCACGCCCGAGGCCACTGCAAGCGAGTGCACCAGCATGACGAGCGCAGCAAACAAGGGCACGACAAGGCCCCGCAGGCCCAGGCGCACGATGGCGCGCAGCAGCCATCGGATGTTGTAGCCTGCCGCGCACAGCACCGCGTGCAACGCATCGCCCGTGTCCCCTCGCAGCCAGCACCGCTCCATCCCGTGGTCCTGCTTCAGGTGCCCGATGGCCGGCTCCACCGCCTGGCGCCGCGCGAGCCAACGCCGCTGCAGCGCCGTCAGGCTCTTGAACTTGCCCCGGTGAATGATCTGAACGCCCGGGTTGTCTGCATCTACACCCCGAAAGCCCAGGTCCACGACCACCTCCTTGAGCCTGGCCCCCGTGTCCTCGGTCAGGATGCGCACCTGCTGCAGTTGCTCGGCCAAAGTGTGACCGTCATACGGGTTGCCGGTGAAGCTGCGCGCGCCCACCATCAGGCCCTGCCGGTGCGTGATCGCCACGCCCACCTTCACGCCGAACTCGTAGGGCTTGCGGGCCTTTCCTTTCCCGATGCACTCCACCTCCGGCGCGTGCAGGGCATAGAGCTTGTCCTTGTCCTTCGGGCGCTGGCAGCGGATGAGCTCGGCGCGCTGCATCAGCGTCTGCAGATTCGACCGGGCGGCTTCGCCGGCTTCATGGCTGGCCTCACCGATCTTGCGCTGCACTTCGCGCAGCACGATGCCCAGGATCGTGCGCTGGCGTTTGAGCACCTTGCGCAGGCGCTTGAATTGTCGGGCGTGGGCGTAGCCGCCAGCACGCCGGCGCAGTGTCCTGGCTTCTTTGACGAAGGTCTGCTTCAGGGCGATGCCCACCCGCCTGGCGGCCACCACCACCTTGTGGCGCGCGATCTCCAGCAGGCGCGAATCCACCGGATGGGCGATGGCCTTCTCCTGCACCGTGGTGTCCACGATCACCCGCTCGAACTCGGCGGGCCGGATCGACTTGGAGGACACGGCCGTGTCGATGGTGGCCTTGAGCAGTTCCTCCACGCCGGCCTCGCCGATGGCGGCTCGAAAGCGCCCGATCTGCGTGGCATCGCAGGGCAGGCGCGGCTCGTAGTAGGTCATGCCGCTGAAGAACTGCCACACGACGTTCTCGGCCCAGCGCTGAACCAGTTCCTCGTCGCTGAGCTTGAAGGCGTGCTTCAGGTACAGCAGGCTGGCCATCAGGCGGATGGGCAGGCGCGGGCGCCCTGCGGCAGCGACGCCAGCGCCGGCGACTTGCAGCGAGGGGCCGAAGAGATCGTCTTGTTCGAGTAACCGGCCGGGGCGGGCACGACGTGCGAAGTAAGGCGTCAAGGCCGCTTCGATCTGTGCCCAAGGCAGGCGGCTGGCCAGCACCGCCAGCGGATGGCGAAGGTCGATCATGTCGGCCAGGCGGGGGCGGAAGAAGTCGGGCGTGTCGCTGCGCTCGGCCATGCAAATCCCTCAGAAATCAGCTGCCTGTCCAACGATTCCTGGGGGATTCGGTGTACCGCCAGCCGCAAGGAATCCAGCATTCATGCGGGGTGGCGGGGTTTTGCAGGGCCGACT
>NZ_JBEPKY010000058.1:0-1609 GCF_040544975.1 Pseudacidovorax sp. 1753
CCTCCGGCATGGGCAACCCGATCACTGCGGCGATCGCTAAGCCATTGGCCGACGCCATCGTGGACTACGACCTGGGCCCACGGGTACAAGGGCTTGCGGGCACCGTCATGGCAAGCTTTGGCGTGGCGGCCGGGGCTGCGTCCGGCAACGTGCTGCTGACCGGCCTGTCACTCGATCAGATGTATGCGCAGGCGAGCATGGCGGTGTTCGGAACGCCCGCAGCCACAGTGCTCAACAGGGGACTGCAGGAGGGGCTGGGTCTGTCGCCGGCCGGGGCGGCGATGGGTGAGATGGCGCTCACAATGGGGGCGGCTGCGGGGCCTGCGGTTGTGAGTGCTTTGCGTAGTAGAGTTGCCATCACCTTGGACGGGGTAGCCGCTGGCAGCGCAAATAGCGGTCCAGTGCTTGGGGGCCGAGGCCCTGCGACAGCATGGAGGGGATTTGATGAAACTCTCGCAGGCGGCCCTGTACGTGATTTCACAACCGATGGTGTGCGCATCTCACAACGAGGGATTGATGTCGTAGAAAGACACGTTGCCCGGTTCGGCGCAGATGATGCCAACAATGTAATGATTAGTCGTCTACGCCAAATTGCGGCTGGGCAAATTTCACCTGCGGAGCAAGATCTAAATTTTTACACCCACGAATTAAGAGAGTTCGTTAGGTACCGAAAGATGGGATGGGAAACAGGTGTCCCGCATAACCCAGATCAAGCGCGTCAACTTTGGTTGCAAACCCACAGCGCAAGTTTGGCCGATTACAATTTGCCCTTAAAATCAGAAAATCTACTATATCATCCAGATGCTTTGAAAGTGATGGGGTGGTAATATGATTAGAATAAATTCAACGGAAATGCTTGTCTTATCTCTAGTTGCGCAACGCAGCGGGAATTGCAATTGGCACACACTGGGAAGACGAGTGTTGAGTAGTGGCGGTGACCCTGCTGAATTTGACCGAGCCTTTAAATTTTTGCGAGATGAACTCAAATTTTTAGAAGAAAAAAAGGTTGAGGGAGAGGCTCTTCCAAAATTGTTTCTTACTAAAGAAGGCGCCTATGCTCTAGCCAATTCGGCAATGTGATCTGGGAGAGCCTTGCAGCAGCCAACAGCAGCGAAGGGACCTACGTCTCGCAGGAACAGAGGCTGCGCGATCAGTTCTGGGAGCAGTCGCTGGGCCAGTGACGTCGAGAAGCCCGAGCATGTGGCAGTCCACGATGAGCGATGCGGATGCACGCTGGCTGCTGGGCGACCGAGCGGACGCGTATGCGCGACAACCGGGCGTGCAGCTCGGTTGGCCAGAGCACGGGCCTCGATGGCGTGGCCGACTGGGTCCGCCCCGTGGTGCAGCAGAACGTGGACCGCTGGGGCAACGTTCTGAGCATCAGCGACCCGCGCTCCACGGCCTGGAAGACCACCTACCGCTACAACGCCAACAACCAGGTCATCGAGCAGGTGCAGCCCGACAGCAACGGCTTTGCCAGCGCCGCCTCGCCCGTCACCCGCATCGCCTACGACGTCGGCCCTGCAAAATTCAGAGAGCCACCCAGCCGACGCGAGCGGCCCTGGCTTTGCCCACGCCCGAGGCCACTGCAAGCGAGTGCACCAGCATG
>NZ_JBEPKY010000059.1:0-1143 GCF_040544975.1 Pseudacidovorax sp. 1753
TGACCTGCAACCCGTCGCCCGTACCACGGCAATAGAGAAGAATCCGCGCAACCGAGAGGACGCGCGATGCGCAAAAGCAGATTCACAGACGAGCAAGTCATCGGGTTCATCAAGCAGGCTGACGCCGGCATGAGCGTGGCGGACCTGTGCCGCCGAGAGGGGTTCAGCTCGGCCACGTTCTACAAGTGGCGGGCCAAGTTCGGCGGCATGGAGGCCAGCGATGCCAAGCGGCTGCGCGAGCTGGAAGCCGAGAACAACCGGCTCAAGAAGCTGCTGGCCGAGGCGGTGCTGGACAACGAGGCGCTGAAGGTGGCCTTTGGCGTAAAGCGCTGAGCCCACCGGCGAAGCGACGCGCGGTGGGCACGATGCTGGAAGCGAGCTCGATCAGTGAACGGCGCGCCTGCGCCTTGGTGGGACTGTCGCGCGACAGCTGGCGGCATCCGCCCCAGCGTGCGCAGCACGACCGGGCGATGAGCCAGCGCATCGTCGAGTTGGCGCACGAGCGGCGGCGCTTCGGCTACCGGCGCATCGGCGATCTGCTACGGGCCGCAGGCACCAGGATCAACGACAAGCGCGTGTACCGGCTCTACAAGCTGGCCGACCTGTCGGTGCGCAAGCGCCGCGGCAGGCAGCGTCTGAAGCTCGAACGCGTGCCGCTGCATGAGTGCCGCAGCGTCAACGAGGTGTGGAGCATGGACTTCGTCAGCGACAGCTTGGCCAGCGGACGGCGCATCAAATGCCTGACCGTCACCGACGACTTCAGCCACGAGTGCGTGGACCTCGCGGTGGACCACGGCATCGGCGGCCAGTACGTTGTGCGCGTACTCGATCAGGTGGCGCGGTTCCGGGGCTACCCGCAGGCCGTCAGAACCGACCAGGGGCCGGAGTTCACGAGTCGGGCCTTCATGGCCTGGGCGCAGGCCAAGGGCGTGCGCCACATCCTTAACCAGCCGGGCAAGCCCACGCAGAACGCCTACATCGAGAGCTTCAACGGCAAGTTCCGCGACGAGTGCCTGAACGAGCATTGGTTCCAAAGCCTGAAGCAGGCGCGCGACGAGATTGCACGCTGGCGGACCGACTACAACGAGGTGCGCCCGCACAGCAGTTGCGGGCGGATGCCGCCTGCGAAGTTCGCGGCCCAGA
>NZ_JBEPKY010000060.1:0-1138 GCF_040544975.1 Pseudacidovorax sp. 1753
CCACGGCGTCCTGGTCGGCGCCCCTTTCCTGCGCCTTGGCGATGCTGGCGGCATCGGCCAGGCCCTCGTGCTGGCGCGTGGCCGCCTTCAGGCGCGCGGCGGTCTCGCCCAGGCTCTTGGCATGTTCGGCGGCGTTGGCCCGCCCTTCGGTGGTGATCAGCATCCCGTCCTTGGCGCGCAGCACGCCGTGCCCATCGGTGCGCAGCTCGAAGCCTTCGCCACGCGCGTCCTTGCGGCCCTGGTTGTCCTCGATGCGCGTGATCGCCCCCAGGCTCAGGCTGGAGTGCTGGTGGTCGCTCTTCAGCTGGGCCTGGATCTGCCCGGCCGTGTCGTCCATCACCAGGTGGTTGCTGCGTCCGGCCGCGCTATTGCCGCCGCCGTCGGTCAGCTCGCGGCTGCGAAAGCCGCTGAGTGCGGCTTGCTGCGGCAGTTGCCAGGGCGGCAGGTTCAGCTGGTTGTGCACCCGGCCTGTGCAGATGGGCAGGTCCGGATCGCCGCCGAGGAAGTCGACGACCACCTCCTGCCCGATGCGCGGGAGGTGCACGCCGCCCAGCTGGTTGCCCGCCCACGGGCTGGAGACACGTACCCAGCAGCTGCTGTGCGGGTTCTCCTGGCCTTGCCGGTCCCAGGGGAACTGCACCTTGATGCGGCCGAGTTCGTCGGTCCACAGCTCCTGGCCCTCGGGGCCGACCACCCGTGCTGTATGGGGACCATGGGTGTGCGGCTTGAGCCTGGTGAGCGCCGGGCGCAGCGGCTCGGTGATGGGGTGCGCTAGCAGGTCCACCTGCACCCGCCAGCGTTGCTGCGACTGGGGTTGAGTCACCGCGTTTAGCGCCGCCTGGCTGTCCTGCCCCACGTCCTCGATGAGGAAGTCGGTTTCCAGGATCAGGTATTCCGCATTGGCCGCTTCCCTTGGATGCCCCTGCAGCGCGAAGCTGAAGCCCGGCACCATGCCGCGCAGGTTGCCGCTGGCCCGCGCACGCGCCCCCGAGGTGCGCAGCTGCTGCATGCGAAGCCGGGCGATCAGGTCGCCCTCGGCCAGCGGGTCATTGGCCCCGGCGGTGCCGGCGCGCGGCTGGGCGTAGTGACTGCCGGCCAGGCTCGCGTGCCAGGCGTAGACCTCCGCCTCCGCAAAGCC
>NZ_JBEPKY010000061.1:0-1069 GCF_040544975.1 Pseudacidovorax sp. 1753
GATCCGTCCAGCCTCACGCGCTGGCGCCAGCGCGTGGGGGAAGAAGGCATCGAAGCGCTGCTGGCAGCCAGCATCGACGCCGCCCGGCGTGGCGGTGTGATCCAGAAGGCCAGCGTGCAGCAGGTCATCGTGGACACCACGGTGATGCCCAAGGCCGTTGCCCATCCCACCGACAGCCGCTTGCTGGATAAGAGCCGCCAGCACCTGGTCAAGGCGGCCGAGGACAACGGCCTGCGGCTGCGCCAGAACTACAACCGCGTGGCGCCGCGCCTGGCCGCGCAGATCGGGCGATATGCGCACGCCAAGCAGTTCAAACGCATGAAGAGGGCCGTGCGCACGCTGCGCACCCGGGTAGGCCGCGTGCATCGCGAGGTGCAGCGCCAACTGCACGAGTTGCCCGAGGCGGCCAGAGCCCGGGTTCAGGATCTGCTGCAGCGCACCGGCCGCATCCTGACCCAGCGCACGAAGGACAAGAACAAGCTGTACGCCCTGCATGCCCCCGAAGTGGAGTGCATCAGCAAGGGCAAAGCCCGAACCCCTTACGAGTTCGGCGTGAAGGTGAGCATCGCCACCACGTTGAAAGAGGGCTTGGTGGTGGGCATGCGCTCCATGCCGGGCAATCCGTACGACGGCCACACGCTGGCCGAGACGCTGGAGCAGGTGGGCATCCTCACCGGCACGGACAGGCCGCCGGTGACCGCGATCGTGGACAAGGGCTACCAGGGTGTGCAGATCGAGGGCGTGCGCATCCTGCGCTCGGGCCAGAGGCGGGGCCTGACCCAAACCCTCAAGGCCATGATCAAGCGAAGAAGCGCCATCGAGCCGGCCATCGGGCACATGAAGATGGACGGGCGCCTCGCTCGCAACCCGCTCAAGGGCGCGCTGGGCGATGCGCTGCATGCGGTGATGTGCGGCGCCGGGCACAACCTGCGCCTGATCCTGGCCGCGCTGCGGCTTTATTGCGCCCGGCTCGGGCTGTCCGTGCAGGAGGTCATCGCCGCGCTGATCGCCCATTCGCTCGACAACCGCCCTGCATGCGGCTGAGAACGGGATTGTTCAGGGCGGACTA